>CAUPQO010000302.1:0-2542 GCA_963513295.1 uncultured Hylemonella sp. | reverse complement strand
GGGCTGCCGGCACAACGGCTTGCAGCGTTCCCAGGTTGACCGCATGGATCTGGTCGAAACGGATGCGTCGCTCCAGGAAGGCTGCCACCGCGACCTCGTTGGCGGCATTGAGCACGGCCGTGGTCCCCGCCGGGCCGCGCAAGGCATCCCAGGCCAGGCCGATGCCAGGGAAACGCTGTGCGTGTCCGGGCGCATCCATGGGCTCGAAAGTCATGGCCGCCAGCTTGTGGAAATCCAATGCGGCAGCGCCCGAGGCCATGCGCTCGGGCCAGGACAGACCGTAGGCGATCGGCACGCGCATGTCCGGCGTGCCCAGCTGCGCCACCACCGAGTGGTCGCTGTACTGCACCATGGAATGGATCACGCTCTGCGGGTGGATCACCACCTCCAGCCGCTCCGGCGTCAGACCAAACAGGTAACGCGCCTCGATCACCTCCAGCGCCTTGTTCATCATGGTCGCCGAATCGACCGAGATCTTGCGCCCCATCACCCAGTTCGGGTGGGCGCAGGCCTGCTCGGGCGTGACTTCGCGCAGGGTCAACGGATCACGCGTACGGAAGGGCCCGCCCGAGGCGGTCAGGATGATCCGGTCCACACGCTGCGCCCAGGTGGCCGGGTCTTCGGGCAGGGACTGGAAGATCGCCGAGTGCTCGCTGTCGATCGGCAGCAGCGTGGCGCCGCCCGTTCGCACCGCCTGCATGAAGAACTCGCCACCCACCACCAGGGCTTCCTTGTTGGCCAGCAGCAGTCGCTTGCCGGCGCGCGCCGCCGCCAGACAGGGCGCCAGGCCGGCGGCGCCGACGATGGCGGCCATCACGGCGTCGACCTCCTCGTGCGCCGCGATGTCGGCCAGCGCCTGCGGACCGCCGAGCACCTGGGTGCGCGAACCGGCCGACTTCAGGCGCTCGGCCAGTTGGGTGGCGTGGGCCGGGCTGGCCAGAACAGCGTAGCGCGGGGTGAACTGCAGGCATTGCTGCAGCAGCAGGTCCACCTGGGTGGCTGCCGTCAGGGCAAACACCTCGAAACGCTGCGGATGGCGCGCCAACACGTCCAGCGTGCTCGTGCCGATGGAGCCGGTGGCGCCGAGAATGGCAACGCGCTGTTTCAGTTTCATCAACTCAGCACGGTATAGAACATCATAGCCAGCGGCAGCGTGGGCAGCAGGGCATCCACGCGATCGAGCACGCCACCATGGCCGGGCAGCAGGCGGCTGCTGTCCTTGGCGCCGGCGCTGCGCTTGACCAGCGACTCGACCAGATCGCCCACCACACTCATGGCCGCCAGGAACAGCACGGCCAGCAGCAGCAGACCCCAGCCGCCGCGCGACTGCAGATGGCCATACAGACTGGGCGGCGGCAGCACGCCGGCACGCTCCAGCGCCAGCCAGACCAGCGCCAGCAGCAGCACACCCAGCATGCCACCCCAGACCCCCTCCCAGCTCTTGCCGGGGCTGATGGCCGGCGCCAGCTTGACCGCACTGAAACGCCCGCCCCAGGCCTTGCCGGCAAAATAGGCGGCGACATCCGCCATCCAGACCAGCAGCAGGATGGACAACAGGAAGGTGATGCCGACCTCACGTGCCTGCACCACGGCCAGCCAGGCCAGCCACAGGGCGAGCCAGCCCCCGCCCAGACGCAGCAGGCGCGGTAGCTGGCCCCAGCGGCCCACGCCCGTCTTGATCAGGGCGGCCCCGACGAGCACCCAGGCGCCGCCGGCCGTGATCCACAGCAGCGGCTGGCGGCTGGTCAGCAGCCCCAGGTCCCAGGCCATGACACAGGCCACCAGGCAGGCAAAAGCGCCGATCCAGGCACCGTAGAGGCCCAGGCCATTGAGCCGCGCCCACTCCCAGGCCGCAGCGGCAATCAACGCCAGCGTGACCAGGCGCCAGTACAGCGTGTCGGCATGAAACAGCGCCGGCAGCAGGATCAGCAGGAGGATGACGGCCGTGATGATGCGCTGCTTGAGCATGTTGATTCCTCAGGCCAGCTTGCGCTCGTCGGCCGCTGGTTGCAGCTGGTCGGAGGTCTGGCCGTAGCGGCGTTCACGCCGGTTGAATTCGGCGATGGCACGGTCGAGTTCGGCTTCGTCGAAGTCGGGCCAAAGCCTGTCGCTGAAAAAGAGTTCGGCATACGCTGCCTGCCAGAGCAGGAAATTGCTCAGGCGCAATTCGCCACCGGTGCGGATGATGAGGTCTGGGTCGGGGACATGGGACATGGCCATGGCCTGGTGCAAGGAAGCTTCGGTGATGGCCTGGCCTTGTGCCGCCAGCCGGGCAGCAGCCTGGGCAATGTCCCAGCGGCCGCCATAGTTGAAGCAGACATTCAGCACGAGCCGGCCGTTCGATGCCGTCGCCTGCTCGGCCTGGTCCAGGCCTGCCCGGACCTTGTCCGACAGGCCGGCGCGTTCGCCGACAAAATGCAGGCGCACACCATCCTTGAGCAGTTGCGGGACTTCCTTGGCAAGGGCCGTGGCCAGCAGCTCCATCAGCCCTGAAACCTCGTCGGCCGGGCGGTTCCAGTTCTCGGAAGAGAAGGCAAAGACG
>CAUPQO010000301.1:0-2585 GCA_963513295.1 uncultured Hylemonella sp. | reverse complement strand
TCGGGCGCTTCACCTTCCTGAGCCGCATGTTCAACCCGCTGATCAGCCTGCTGCGCCCGGTCTCGCCCCTGGCCTGGCTGCCCATCGGCCTGCTGGTCTTCAAGGGCGCCAACCCGGCGGCCATCTGGACCATCTTCATCTGCTCCATCTGGCCCATGATCATCAACACCGCGGTGGGCGTGCAGCGCGTGCCGCAGGACTACATGAACGTGGCACGCGTGCTACAGCTCTCCGAGTGGAAGATCGTCACCAAGATCCTCTTCCCCGCGGTGCTGCCCTACATGCTGACCGGCGTGCGCCTGGCGGTGGGCACGGCCTGGCTGGTGATCGTCGCGGCCGAGATGCTGACCGGCGGCGTGGGCATCGGCTTCTGGGTCTGGGACGAGTGGAACAACCTCAACGTCAAGAACATCATCATCGCCATCTTCGTCATCGGCATCGTCGGCCTGGTGCTGGAGTTCGCGCTGATCAAGCTGGCCACCGCCTTCACCTTCGAAGAAGTCAAGAACTGAGGAGCCCGCCATGAACGAATCAATGAGCACCAAGTACATCGAAGTCCAGGGCGTGGAGCAGACCTTCAAGACCGCCAAGGGCTCCTTCCCTGCGCTGCGCGACATCAACCTCACCGTCGCCAAGGGCGAGTTCGTGGCCCTGATCGGCCACTCGGGCTGCGGCAAGTCCACCCTGCTCAACCTGATCGCCGGCCTGACCACGCCCACCAACGGCACCCTGCTGTGCGCCAACCGTGAAATCGTCGGCCCCGGCCCCGAGCGCGCGGTGGTGTTCCAGAACCATTCGCTGCTGCCCTGGCTGACCTGCTACGAGAACGTCTACCTCGCGGTGGAGCGTGTCTTCGGCGCCGGCAGCAGGAGCACGGGCGCCGCCGCCGAGAACAAGGCCCAGCTCAAGGCCCGCACCGAGGCCGCCCTGGCCCTGGTGGGCCTGACCCCCGCCGCGCAGAAACGCCCGGGTGAAATCTCGGGCGGCATGAAACAGCGCGTGGGCATCGCCCGCGCCCTGTCCATGGAACCCCAGGTACTGCTGATGGACGAGCCCTTCGGCGCGCTGGATGCCCTCACCCGCGCCAAGCTGCAGGACGAGCTGCTGGAGATCGTGGCGCGCACGAAAAGCACCGTGGTGATGGTCACGCACGACGTGGACGAGGCCGTGCTGCTGAGCGACAAGATCGTGATGATGACCAATGGGCCGGCCGCCACCATCGGCGAAGTGCTGGCCGTGGACCTGCCCCGCCCGCGCAAGCGTGTGGAGCTGGCCGAAGACCCGCGTTACATCAACTACCGCAAGGCCGTGATCGACTTCCTCTACACGCGCCAGGCGCATGTGGAAAAAGCTGCGTAAGACAAGGCCCCCCCTGCCGCGCCTGAGCACGGCCACCCCCTCAGGGGGCGACACCAGCGACCCGGCAAAGCCGGTTCCGCGGTGTCCCTGGGCTAGACACCGGGTGCAGCGGCTGTCGGCCTACCTGGCCCAAGCCCGGGCGCAGGTATTGACTCTTTTAAGTTGATCAGGCCAAAGCGGGCCTGAACGTGCGAGGCCACCGGCAAACAACACGAGCCGCGAAGCGGCAACCTGCCGTTATGTGTCCGCGTGGGCCGACCAGTTAAATTGCATTTGTATCCGCTTTCTGTACAAGCCGAACCTCGCTGTACCTCATGACGTTGAGGTTTCCCTGTGCTTGCAACACACCCCGCCGCACAAGAACTCGCACACGCTTAGCGTAATACACGTCCGGCACTCCCACGATTCCGTGAGATTGCTTCAGCATTGCTGTACCCACCACGCGGGCAACTTTCCGCCATTGGAAGTTCGCCTGCGCGAGCAATGCGGCGTCAATGCGAGCCACGCGCAGACGAGTAAGTCTGAGAAGACTTCGCCATTCCGCTGCACTCAACGAGGGGTCACGTCGCTTCATTCGCATAGGCACGGGATTCGATGCAATTTAACTTGATATAGACGTCAAACCTGTCTGACTAACACTGCTCACATCTTCCTCCCCTCATGTCTTGTAAGTGCTTGGTTTATATCAGTCTTTCCTGTTCAAGCCCGCAAGCCCGGACCATGAACAAAGTCCACAAACCCGGCAATCCTGTCTGACGAACAAGGGCGACTGACGGATAACAAGGTCGGTGCAAACGGCAGTAAACGCAAGGGAATCAAAGACCTGGATCGATTTCTCAGAGATGGATGCCCCTAACAAGACCAGCAAAGTCGCCGGCTTGCGCTACCTCGGCAAAAACAGCAGCCAGTAGATCAACAACACGTTGAACAGTGCACTGACCCCGAACAGCAGTTTCCACACAAACGTCGGGTCCCGCTGCAGCAGCGGCGAAGCTGGCGGCGCGGTCAGGGGGCGTGAAGCGCCGCGCTCCAGCGCCAGCAAAAACTCCTCCGCCGTCTCGAAGCGCTGGCGCTTGTCGCGCGCCACGGCTTTCAACACCACGTGGTCCAGCCAGATCGGCACCTCGGGGTTGTGGCGGCTGGGGGGCATCGGGTCGCGGTGATACCGGCCGCTCTGGTAGGGCAGCACCTCGCCGTAGGGCAGCTTGCCCTCGGCCAGCAGCTGG
>CAUPQO010000300.1:0-2655 GCA_963513295.1 uncultured Hylemonella sp. | reverse complement strand
AGGGGGCGGCATCTGCGGCCCGGCAAAGCCGGTTCCGCGATGCCCTTGGACAACTCCCCCTCCGGCGCGACGTGTCTGTGATCAAGGATGCCGTGGAACTGGCTCTGCCAGGCCACAGGCATCGCCCCCTTGAGGGGGTGACGCGCCGCAGGCGCGGCGCGGGGGTGTTCAATGATGATGTCCGTGCGCGCCGTGCGCATGGCCGTGTGAAATCTCTTCCGCACTCGCCGCCTTCACATCCACCACCTTGACGGCGAACTTCAGTGTCTGCCCGGCCATGGGGTGGTTGCCGTCGAGATGCACCGTGTCGCCCTTGATCTTCATCACGGTGAACACGTGCTGCTGGCCTTTGTCGTCGCTGCCTTCGAGCTGACCGCCGACCTTCACGCCCGGCGGAAAGTCGCGCTTGGGCATGGTGGTCACCAGGCTCTCGTCGCGCACGCCGAACGCGTCTTCGGGCGGCAGCACCAGCGTGGCGGCGAAGCCGGGCTCCTGGCCTTCCAGCGCCTTCTCGATGCCCGGCAGCGTGTTGCCGTAGCCGCCGTGCAAATACGCGCGCGGCTCCTTGCCGTCTTCAAGCACCTTGCCCTGGGCATCGGTGGCGCGGAAGGTGAGGGTGACGATGGTGTCTTGGGTGATCTTCATGGTGCGTCTCTTGGGGATGTCAGCGCGCGGGGCGCACGGCGGATTTGGGTCGGAAGGCCTTGCAGACCTCGTCGTTCGTTTCCAGGTAGGGCCCGCCGATCAGATCGATGCAGTAGGGCACGGCGGCAAAGATGCCGTTGACCTTCGGCGAGCCGTCGGCGTTCTTCAGGCCTTCCAGGGTCTCGGCAATCGCCTTGGGCTGGCCTGGCAGGTTCAGGATCAGGCTCTGGTCGCGGATCACGGCCACCTGCCGCGAGAGGATGGCGGTGGGCACAAAGGTCAGGCTGATCTGGCGCATCTGCTCGCCAAAGCCCGGCATCTCCTTGTGCGCCACGGCCAGCGTGGCCTCGGGTGTCACGTCGCGCAGCGCCGGACCGGTGCCGCCGGTGGTGAGCACCAGCGAGCAGCCCGCCTCGACCAACTCGATCAGCGTGGCGCTGATGCGCTCCACCTCGTCGGGGATCAGGCGGGGCTCGAAGGTGATGGGGTTTTTGAGCGCGCGCGTGAGCCACTCCTGCAGCGCGGGCAGGCCCTTGTCTTCGTACACGCCGGTGCTGGCGCGGTCGCTGATGGAGACGATGCCGATGCGCACCGGGTCTTCAGGCAGGCGGGTGGGTTCGTTCATGACGGGTCTTCTTCTGTGGGCGCGTCGGGTTCGTCCGAGCCCTGGTTCAGCGCAGCCTTGACCAGCTGGAAAATCTCCCGGTAGGCCTTGCCGTGGCGCACCGCTTCACCCGCTCGCTCCAGGGCCTCGTTCGCCTGCGCGTCCTTGCGGGCCTGGCGGATGAGCGCGCGCAGTTGCTGCACGTCGGTCTCGGGCGCTTGCTCCAGCCAGCGCGTGAGCGCGTCGTCGTTGGCGATGAGCTGGTCGCGCCATTGTTCGGCCAGGTGCAACGACAAGGTGCCTTTGGCGGACCCCTTGTTCTGCTCGTCCAGCGCGGCTTCCACCTCGGCCAGCGTGGCTTCGCTCACGCCGCGCATGAGCTTGCCGATGTACTGCATCTGGCGGCGGCGGCCTTCAAAGTTGGTGATCTTCTTGCAGTCGTTGACCGCGTCCACCAGTTTTTCCGACAGGTCGAGCCGCTTCATCAGGTCGGCGCGCAGCGTGAGCAGGCTTTCGCCGAGCTCCTGCAGGCGGTCGCTGTACTTCTTCAGGTCGGTCTTGCTCATGTCGTCCGAACCCTTGAGCTCGCGCTTGAGTTCCAGGTCCAGCTCGCTGCCCAGGGCGACGAACTGGCCGCGGACGAAATAGCCTTTGGTGGGTTTGCGGGACATGTGGGGTCTCAAAAGGGGAGGGCTGCTCGCTGGGCAGCATGGGCATCTGCGCGCGATGCAGCGCCCGGGTAGGGCGGCCAGTATCATAGCCGTCGATATGAAAAATGCCCCCCACACCCCGGCCCAGCCCACCGCCTCAAGCTCGGCCAACGCCCCGCTCCCCGGTTTCCAGTACGCCCGCAGCCAGTTTGAAGAACTGGTCGATCTCGCCCTGTCGCACGCCCAACAGCTCGGCGCGGCCGATGCCGCCGCCGAGGTGTCCGAAGGCGCTGGCCTGAGTGTGTCGGTGCGCAAGGGCGAGCTGGAGAACGTGGAACGCAACCGCGACAAGTCGCTCGGCGTCACGGTGTACCTGGGCCAGAAACGCGGCAACGCGTCCACCTCCGATTTCTCCGCCGCTGCGGTGCGCCAGACGGTGCAGGCCGCTTATGACATCGCCCGCTTCACCGCCGAAGACCCCATGGCCGGCCTGCCCGACGTGGCCGATGTGGCCGACAGCTACCTCGACCTTGACCTGTTCCACCCCTGGGCGCTGAACTCCGAAGAGGCCATGCGCATCGCGCTGGAATGCGAAGCCGCGGCCTTTGCCACCAGCAAGAAGATCAACAACAGCGAAGGCGCGGGCGTCTCGGCCCAGCAGTCGCACTTTTTCACCGCCCACATGCGCGAAGGCGCTCGCTCGGGCGCCGGTATCTTCAGCGGCGGCTACGCCAGCTCGCGCCACAGCCTGTCGGT
>CAUPQO010000299.1:0-2656 GCA_963513295.1 uncultured Hylemonella sp. | reverse complement strand
GGCGCAGGAGATCGTGATGACGGTATTGATGAAGATGAAGTTGATCGTGATGACGACCCACTCGATGAAGGGGCGTGACTCGAAGCCCGGCACGTGCAGGTCGGCATTTGCCAGGTAACCCAGGCTCATCAGGGTCAGGGCATTCATCACCAGCGCCAGCAGGGCCGGGCGCAGACCCAGCAGCAGCGCGGCCATGACGGGAAAGGCCATCAGGTAGATCTGGCTGACCGGCCCGATGTGCATCAGGAACCAGACACCGAGCAGATAGATCAGGGCCAGCAGGTTCCAGGCGCGGAAGCGGTAGGACAGGCGCTTGTGCCGCCACAGGACCAGCACCCAGGCCAAGGCGGCGAGGTCGATCCAGGCGATGGCCCACAACTCGTGGCGCAGGGCCAGCCAGACGCTGGGAACAGCTGTCAGGGTCCCCAGCAGGGCCACGAACATCAGGACGGTCGAGAGGATGCGGGCACGCCAGTCGAGCAGCACCTCGGGCTCTGCCGATGGGGGATGCAGCCTGCCTAGCAGCTTTACGAACGCTCTCAAGGTGCGGGACCTCGCGGTTGGAATGACCCTCGTCCTGGCGGACAGGGTGGGTCCGCGCGCCCCATCCTAGCGCGACTTGCTGCCCGCGGGCGAGCCCCGCACGGCATGTTCTGCGACTTATGACGGAAAAGTCACATCCCGCGCCCGGGGCGCGGCTACGTCGCCTGTCTCAGGCGTCGCGCTGGATCAGCTCGATCTTGTAGCCGTCGGGGTCGGTGATGAAGGCGATCAGCGTGCCCCCGCCCTTGACCGGGCCGGGCTCGCGTGTGATGTTGCCGCCCCTGGCGCGGATCTGTTCGCAGCTGGCGTAGATGTCCTCCACGCCCAGGGCGACGTGGCCGTAGGCCCCGCCCATCTCGTATTGGTTGACGCCGTAGTTGTAGGTCAGTTCGAGTTCGGCCTGCTCCGGATTGCTGGCGTAGCCCACGAAGGCGAGCGAGTACTTCTGTTCGGGCCGGTCGGTGGTGCGCAGCAGCTGCATGCCCATGACGCGGGTGTAGAAGTCGACGGAGCGCTGCATGTCGCCGACGCGCAGCATGGTGTGCAGGAATCTCATGGTGGTCAGGGGGTCTGTCGAAAGGGACTTCGAGCATACCGTTTTCACGCTTGCACCGTGCGGCTGGGGAATAATCGGCGACTGTCACCGCCAACGGAAACCCTTATGTCCAGCTTCACCCAGATCGTTCTCTACACTGACACAGACGGCCGTGCACGCTTTCGCGAGGAGCAGATTCCGCTGAACGAAGGCACGCCGCAGTCCATGCTGTCCAAGGTCTTTGCCAGCGGCGGCTACCAGCTGCGCATGAGTCCGGTGGGCTTTCGCAGCAGCTTTCACTGCACCGGGGCGCCCCAGTGGTGTTTCATCCTGCAGGGGCAGATGGAGATCGGCCTGCAAGGGGGCGTGTCGCGCGTGTTCGGCCCGGGCCAGCACTTCCATTCGGCCGACCTGCTGCCCGAAGGTGCCACCTTCGATCCGGCCGTGCACGGCCACTGGAGCCGCCAGGTGGGCCCGGAGCCGCTGGTGACGCTGTTCGTCAGGGGTTAACCGGCACGGTGTAGTTCAGCGCCATGCGCCCGCCGTCGGCGGTGACGATTTCACCCGTGACGTAGCTGGCCGCATCGCTGGCCAGCCAGGCCACCACGTCGGCAATTTCGCCGGGTTCGCCCAGGCGTTTCATGGGTGTGCGGCTGAGGATGCGGGTCTTGGCCTCGGCACTGGTCAGCACGGCTTGCGCCGCCAGTTCGGTGGCAATGGTGCCCGGTGCCACGGCGTTGACCCGGATGCCCTTGTCGGCCAGTGCCAGCGCCATCACACGCGTGAGCTGGTTGATGCCGCCCTTGCTGACGTTGTAGCTGGCGATGGTGGGGATGGCCAGCACGCCGTTGACCGAGCTCATGTTGACGATGGCACCGCGCCCGGCCTGGGCCATGGCACGCGCCACGGCCTGGCCGACCAGGAAGGCGCCCTTGAGGTTGATGCGCAGCACGGCGTCGAAGTCGGCCTCGCTGACGTCCAGGAAATCGGCGGCCTTGAAGATGCCGGCGTTGTTGACCAGCGCGTCGATGCGGCCGTGCGCTGCCAGGCAGCGTGCCACCAGGGCATCGACCTGGCCCTTGTCGCCGACGTCGCAGTGCACATAAAGCGCACCGAGTTCCTCGGCCAGGGCCTGGCCGCGGGCATCGGCGATGTCGGCGATGACCACCGGCGCCCCCTCGCGCGCAAAGCGGCGCGCGCAGGCCTCGCCTATGCCCTGGGCGCCGCCGGTGACGATGCAGACGCGGCCTTGCAGGCCGTAGCGGATGGCGGTGGTGTCATGGTTCATGTGCCTATGCTAGCGCCGGCTTGCGGTCGGCCAGAAAAAACGGCCCCGCAGGGCCGTTTTGGTACCGGGTCGAGCCGCGTTCAGTGGCTGATTCGGCCGTAGTTGGTACGCAGCGGATCGACGCCACCGGGGACCCTGTCGCCACCACCACCACCCTGGCCACCCGAGCGGCCACGGCCGCCGCCGCCACCGCCGCCGCCGCCACGGCGACGACCGCCCTGGCTCAGAGCATCGGTACCGGTGCGCAGCGGATCGGGCTGACCGCCGTTGCCACCGCCCTGACCCTGAGC
>CAUPQO010000298.1:0-2657 GCA_963513295.1 uncultured Hylemonella sp. | reverse complement strand
CCGCATCACAACGTTCCAATTACGCGCTGCGCGAGGAGGTGCTGGCCTTCGGCCGGGCGCACCCGGGCGGCCCCACGGCCGTGCTGACACAGGGCGCCAACCCGGGCCTGGCTTCGGCCTTCGTCAAGCAGGCCCTGCTGAACCTGGCCCATGACGCCAACCTGCCCCACGACCGCCCCGCCAAGCAGGCGGACTGGGCGCGGCTGGCGCAGCGCCTGGGGGTACGTGTGATCCACGTCGCCGAGCGCGACACCCAGCTCACGCCGCGACGCAAGGCCAGGGACGAGTTCGTCAACACCTGGTCGGTGGACGGATTCATGGCCGAAGGGCGCCAGCCCGCCGAACTGGGTTGGGGCACGCACGAGCGCCATTGGCCGACGGACGCCGCGCGCCACGGCTACGGCAGCGACGCCGCCATCTACCTGAACCGGCCCGGGGCGGCCACACGGGTGCGCAGCTGGACACCGCTGGAAGGGCCCTACCACGGCTTTCTCATCACGCACGGCGAATCGATCTCCATCGCCGACCACCTCACGCTCAAGGAGGGCGGTACCGTGCGTTACCGTCCCACCGTGCACTACGCCTACTACCCCTGCGACGACGCCGTGCTCTCGCTGCACGAGGCCGCGGGCCACAACTGGCGACTGCAGAAGCGCCAGCACATCCTGCGCGAGGAAATCACCCAGGGCGTGGACGAACTGGGGGTGCTGCTCATGGGCCACGTGCGCGGCGCCTACTGGTACGGCTCGCGCCTGTCGATCCGGCAGGCACGCCGGCTGGCGCCGCACAACAGCGCCACCAGCCTGCAGGTGGCCGCCGGCGTGCTGGCCGGCCTGGTCTGGGCGCTGCGCCACCCGCAGCGCGGCGTGGTCGAACCCGAGGAGCTGGATCACGAACAGGTGCTGGCCATCGCCACGCCCTATCTGGGCGAGCTGGTCGGCGTCTATGGCGACTGGACGCCGCTGAAGGACCGTAGCCGTCTGTTTGCCGAGGAAGCGGACGAGACCGACCCCTGGCAGTTCGTCAATTTCCGGGTCAGTTGACCAGCGCGTTCATTGCGGCGGCGCGACCGCATCGGCCACGCGGCTGCGCCGCGCCTTCCAGGCGCCGAAGAGCACCAGCAGGCCAGGGATCAGGATCATGGCCCAGATGATCTTGTCCAGGTTCGCCTTCACCCAGGGCAGGCTGCCCAGAAAGTAGCCCGCGGTGCAGATGCCCAGCACCCAGATGAAGGCGCCGACGATGTTGTAGAGCGTGAACTTCACGCGGCTCATCTCGGCCACGCCGGCCACGAAGGGCGCGAAGGTGCGGATGAAGGGCATGAAGCGCGCCAGGATGATGGTGATGCCGCCGTAGGTCTCGTAAAAATTGTGGGCCTGGTTGAAGGCGCGCTTGTTGAAGAAGCGCGAGTCCTCCCACTGGAAGACCTTGGGGCCGAAGTAGCGCCCGATGGAATAGTTGCACTGGTCGCCCAGGATGGCCGCCGCCAGCAGCACCACCACCGCCACCGGGTAACTGAGCAGTCCGGCGCCGGCCAGCGCGCCCACCACGAACAGCAGCGAGTCGCCCGGCAGGAAGGGCATGACCACCAGGCCGGTCTCGACGAAGACGATCAGGAACAGCAGCGCATAGACCCAGGCACCGTAGGCCTGCACGAAGGCCTCCAGGTGCTTGTCCACGTGGAGGATGAAGTCGATCAGAAAGGTTATGAATTCCATCGGGCCGATTATCCCTGCCGCAGTAGCAGGCCCGGACCATGCAGGGTCAAGAGCGCAGGCGCTGCACCCCCATCACCCCCGCCAGCACCAGGGCGCCGGCCACCACACCAACCGCCGCCCCGGCGACCGTGTTGAGCACCGCGCCCAGCAAGCCGCCCCAGCCGGCCGCATAGGCTTCGACCGCATGGGCCAGGGCCGGCCAGCCGTGCAGCAGGATGCCACCGCCCACCATGAACATGGCGGCCGTGCCCACCACGGAGAGCGTCTTCATGAGCCAGGGCGCAGCCCGCAGCAGGCCCGCGCCCAGCGCCTGCGCCACGCCCGAGGCCGAACGCTGCAGGCGCAGGCCCAGGTCGTCGAGCTTGACGATGCCCGCCACCAGGCCATACACCCCCACCGTCATCAGCAGGGAAATGCCCACAAGCACGCCCACGCGCTGCATCAGCGAGGCCGCCGCCACGCTGCCCAGGGTGATGACCACGATCTCGGCCGAGAGGATGAAGTCGGTGCGCACCGCCCCCTTGATCTTCTCGCGCTCGAAGGCCACCAGGTCCACCGCCGGGTCGGCCAGGGCCTGCAGGGTCTTGCGGTGCTCGGCTTCATCCTCTTCGGGGCTATGCAGCCACTTGTGCGCGAGTTTCTCGAAGCCCTCGAAACAGAGGAAGGTCCCGCCCAGCATCAGCAGGGGCGTGATCAGCCAGGGCGCCAGCCAGCTGATCAGCAGGGCCGCGGGCACCAGGATGGCCTTGTTCAGCAAGGACCCCCGGGCCACGGCCCAGACCACGGGCAGCTCGCGGTCGGCCTGCACCCCGGTGACCTGCTGGGCATTGAGCGCCAGGTCGTCGCCCAGCACGCCGGCGGTCTTGCGCGCGGCGACCTTGGTCATGGTGGCCACATCGTCGAGGATGGTGGCGATGTCGTCGATCAGTGCTAACAGGG
>CAUPQO010000297.1:0-2673 GCA_963513295.1 uncultured Hylemonella sp. | reverse complement strand
CTGGCGGGCAGCATGCTGGCCACCTTCATCGTGGTGCGCTTCGAGACCGCCTTGTCGGTGAGCCCCGCCATCGCCTTCTTCGTGCCCGGACTGGTCTACCTTGCCGACGCCATCGGCACCCAGACCGAAGCGGTGGCCGTGCGCGGCCTGTCGCTGAGCCATGCGCGGCTGTCTTCCCTGGTTGGCGGTGAAGTCCGTACCGGTCTGATGATCGGGCTGGTGCTGGGCGGCCTGACTTTCCCCTGCGTCTGGCTGGCTTTCGGCGATCTGCAACTGGCGCTGGCCGTGGCCGGCGCCCTGCTCGCGGCCGGCTGCATCGCCACCACCATCGGCCTGCTGCTGCCCTGGCTGCTGGGGCGGCTGGGCAGCGATCCGGCATATGGCAGCGGCCCGCTGGCAACCATCATCCAGGATCTGCTGAGCCTCCTGACCTACTTTGCCATCGTCAGTGCGGTGATCCTGTAAGGCGCCAGCGCCGTGTCAGCGCTGGCGTCAGCACGCTTCAGGGCCGGGCCAGCGCCGTGAGCTGGCGCACGTCGCCGATGCTGCCCAGCTTCCAGCAGGCGGCGATCAGTTCGGCGGTCTTGGCCTTGCTGATGACTGGATCGGCCAGGTCGTGGAACTTGGTTTCCAGCATGGCGTCGGTCATGGGGTTTTCCAGCGAGCCGATGGCGTGCTTGACGAAGACGTGCACCCGGCGGCCGTCCTTGAGCACGGCGGTCACGTCGGCGCTGGCTTCGTCGATGCTGTCATCGACAGTGGCCACCACTTTGCGGCGCAGCGCCACCATGTCGGGGCGGTTCACGATGTCGTCGGCGTACTGGTCTTCACCGGCCTTGCCGAAGATCAGGCCGCAGGCGCAGCCGTGGTAGACGCTGAACTTGCCTTGCAGGCCGTCGGCGGGTTCCTTCTTGCCCGTGAGTTCCAGCACCAGCGAATGCACCTTGAGCTCGATGCGCTCCACGTCCTCGGCCTTCACGCCCTGCGCGCGCAGCTGGGCGCAGGCGTCGATGCTGGGGTGGATCACGATGCCGCAGGCGAAGGGCTTGTAGCTGTTGAAGGAGATCTCGAAGCGCTTTCCCAGTTCGTTGCTGATCTCGTTCCAGGCGTACTTGGTGGAGACGGTCTGGATCATGCCGCGCGGCGCCTCCAGTGCCTTGGGGCTGGCAGTGAAGCCCTGGCTGGCCAGCAGCGCCGACATCAGGCCGGCGCGCGCCGCGCCGCCCGGGTGGAAAGGCTTGGTCATGGTGCCGAACTGCTCGCGCATGCCGATGGGCTGCGAGGCGGCGATGCCCAGGGCCATGGCGGTCTTGTGCTCGTCCAGGCCCAGCAGGCGCGCGCAGCCGGCAGCCGCACCCAGCGTGCCGGTGGAGCCGGTGATGTGCCAGCCGCGGTCGTAGTGCTCGGGGTACATGGTGTTGCCCACGCGGCAGGAAACGTCGATGCCCAGCACCAGCGCGTCGATCACGGCGCGGCCGGACAGGCCTTTATGTTCAGCGAGCGCCAGCACGGCCGAGGCTACGGGGCCGGCCGGGTGGATGATGGTCTTGAGGTGGGTGTCGTCGAAGTCGAAGGTGTGCGAGGTGATGCCGTTGACCAGGGCGGCGCTGGCCATGTCGACCTTGTCGGCGCGGCCCAGCACGCTGGCCTGTGGCGCCGGCTGCAGCATGGCGACGGCGCCCAGCGCGGCGTGCGCGGACTCGTGCTGCGCGGCACCCACGGCGCAACCCAGCCAGTTCATGAAGGTGCGGTGGGCTTCGTGGTCTACCGCGTCGCTCCAGCCGCGCGAGGGATGCGTGGCGACGTGGCGGGCCAGGGTCTGGGTGACGGCGGGGGCGTTGTGGTCGGCGGTGACCTGGGTATTGCGGGCCATGGAGAATCTTCGGTTGCTATAAAAAGAGAAGCAACCCGGCGGCGACCGGGTTGCAGGCGGAAAAGAGTTTAACTGTCGAGCTGGATGCCGCGATCGCGCGCAAGCCGGGTCCAGCGTGCGATGTCCTCGCGCATGAACTTGCCGAAGGCCTCGGCGCTCATGGGCATGGGCTCGATGGCCTCGATCGAGAGCTTCTCGCGCATGTCCGGTGCCTTGAGCACGGCGCCCAGCGTGTCGTTGAGCTGCTTGACGATGGCCGCCGGCATGTTGGCCGGGCCCACCACGCCGTACCACTGCATGGCGTCGAAGCCCTTGTAGCCCAGCTCGTCCAGCGTGGGCGTGTCCTTGAGCTGCGGATGGCGTTGTCCGCCGGTCACGGCCAGGGCACGCACGCGGCCCGAGCGGATGTGCGGCAGGGCCGCGGCCAGGCCGGGGAACATGGCCTGGGTCTGGCCGCCGATCAGGTCGGTGAAGGCCGGGGCCACGCCGCGGTAGGGGATGTGCACCATGAAGGAGTTGATCTGCTGCTTGAACAGCTCCATGGTCAGGTGGGTGAGCGAGCCCGCGCCGGCCGAGCCGTAGCTGATCTTGCCCATGTTGGCGCGCAGGTAGGCCACGAACTCCCGGACGTCCCTGGCGGGAATGGCGGCGTTGACCACCAGCACATTGGGGGTGCCGCCGATCATGCCGATGGGCGTGAAGTCCTTGATCGGGTCGTAGGGCAGCTTGCGCGTGGCCGGGCTGGTGCCGTGCGTGGCCACGTAGCCCTGCATCAGGGTGTAGCCATCGGGCGCGGCCTT
>CAUPQO010000296.1:0-2684 GCA_963513295.1 uncultured Hylemonella sp. | reverse complement strand
GCTCGAAGCGGTCCTGCACCAGCAGGCGGTTGGGCAGGCCGGTCAGGGCGTCATGGTAGGCCAGGTATTCGATGCGCTGTTCGGCGGCCCGGCGATCGCTGATGTCGGAGCCCACACCGCGGTAGCCGCGGAACACACCCTGCTCGTCGAAGATGGGCGTGCCGCTGATGGCCAGGGTGCGCACCCGGCCATCGCTGTCCCGTAGCTGGTAGATGAAGTTGCTGAAGGGTTCGCGCCGGTCGAGCAACTGGCGGTGCAGCTCCCATTCCTGCGGGCCGGGGGCAACGATGGCCTGCTCCCAGCGTGTCTTGCCCAGTTGCGCCGCCATCTCCGAGTTCCTGAAACCCTGCGAGACCTGGGTGAAACGATACAACTCGTCCTGCTCCCAGAACCAGTCGGTCGACATTTCGGCCAGGCTGCGAAAGCGCGCCTCGCTTTCCTTTAGTTCTTCCTGCTGTCGGTCCGAGGCCTGGACCTGTTCATTGAAGGCTCGTACCAGCGTGGCAATCTCGCCGCTGGCGCGCAGCGCCAGCAGGCGCTCGGTGCCCCGCTTGGTGGGGAGCTCGCGCACGTGCCGGGTCAGGGTGGCCAGTGGCGCCAGCGCGCGCTGCATGATCAGCCAGGCCAGGGCCAGAACCAACAGCGCAAGCGCAGTGGCCCCCAGGCTCATGTACCAGAGGGCACGGCGCAGGGGCTCTTCCGCTTCCGCGACCGGCATGTTCACGACGAGGATCCAGTCGGTGTTCTTCAGGTGCTTGACGCTGGTGAGCAAGTCCACGCCGGCGGCGTTGCGGGTGCGTCCGCTGCCCTCGAAGCCTTCGATGGCGCGGTCCACCAAGGCGTTCTGGCCGGGCTGGTTGCGTTGCATGATCCGTGACTTGTCCTGGTGGACGAGGATCAGGCGCTCGCCGGTGGCCAGCCCCACCTAGCCCGTTCGTCCCACCGTGTAGGCGCTCAGCTCGGAGAGGAAGTTCTTTCCGTGCAGGTCCAGGCTGCCGTGCAGGCGGCCCACCATGAGGCCCTGGGCGTCGAAGATCGGCACGCCGATGCTCAGGGCATGCAGCCGACCTTCGCGCAGCGACGTGAAGGGCCTGGAAATATACGGTGCCCGCGTGGCGCTGACACCCTGAAAGATGTCAAGCTGCCGGACATCGCGGCCGCGCAGGCCGGGAACGCCCCGGGAGTCGGCAATGATGCGCCCCTGCTCGGACACCAGCAGCAGACCGTTGTCCAGGACGGCTTTGAGCGCCGCCTGCTGGTCCAGGAAGCGCTGGGCCAGCTCGGGATCGTCCAGGGCCTGCAGCGGCAGCTGGCCGGCCGTCGCGATCACCATGCCACGGTAGGTTTGCAGCTTCTGGTCGAGGTCCGCGGCCATCATCGTGGCCTGTTCGAACAGGCGGTCGTTGATCACCTGGCGGTATTCCTGGGTGAAATAGCGCAGGGTCAGCCAGGTCTGCACGCCAATGGAGGCGACGAAGAGCGCCGCTACCGCAAGCGCCACGCGTGACTTCAGACTGAGCTCAGTGATGCGCATGAAAGCCGTGGCGTACAACCATGGCGTATATATAACCCGAAAGCGACCGGGCGGGGTCAGGGTCGCACGCCCGGCGCCTCCAGGACCAGGCCGCCGGCGCGATATCCGAGGAAAAGTTCCAGTTCCACCAGTTCGGTGGCGCCCAGCGGCCAGGGCTGGGCGCGCACGCCGCTCAGGCAGTTGCGCAGCCGCCGCTGCAGCGAACCCAGTCCCTGCCATTCGAGCCGGTACTGCGGATAGCTGGTGGGATGGCCCTGCGGAATGGTCGTGCCGCCCAGGCGCTGGCCCCAGCGCTGGTCATGGCACTGCGCACAGGAGAGGTCGAGCTGTCCCAGGCGCTGCGCATACAGCCGACGGCCGCGCTCGAGGTGCGGCTGCAGGCGCACATCCGCGGGCGGGGTCATGGGCTGGCCCCGCGACTGCAGCGCCACCAGGCTTTCCAGGGCCAGCAGTTCCTCGCTCTCCAGCTTCCAGGGCGTGGCCTGCTGTTGCGACTGCCGGCAGCGGTTGATGCGCTGTGCCAGATTGATGGGCCCCCGCGTGGGCGTGTCGAAGGCCGGGTAACGCGCCGCCACCCCGCGCAGGCTGGTCACGTCACCATGGCAACTGGCGCAGGACCTGGCGCCGGCGCCGGCCTTCTGCTGCCACAGCTGCGCGCCCTGCTGGACCCAGAGCATGGCCGGGTTGCGCGCATCGTCGCGCTGCATGGCCTGCACGTCCGGCCCCATGAACTCGAAGTCGGAGCGGCGCTGGGCCTCGGGGATCTGCGCGTGCAGTGAGGGCGCGAGCAGCAGCGTGAGCAGAAGTCCGCAACACCACCTCATGTGACGCTGATCATCACACTCTCGCTGTGACGGAAGCCCTGTTCACCTTCCCAGCTGAAACGCAGCGTGCCGCTGGCCGTGGCCACGGTGTGAAAGGCGATCAGCGGATTGGCGGCAATGGCCGCCGAGAGTTCGGCGCTGAACACCAGCTCGTCGTTGTAGTGGCAACTGAAGCGCTCGATGATGTTACGCGGCAGGCGCTGCCCGTCGGCGCCGGGGCGAAAGCCCGATTCCATCGGGTGGCCGATGATGGTGCTGATCTCGATGACCTCGCCGCGACGGGCGGTCCGGGGCCCCTTGATGAGGGTGCGGGCGCTCATTCAATT
>CAUPQO010000295.1:0-2691 GCA_963513295.1 uncultured Hylemonella sp. | reverse complement strand
CTGCCGCGTGTTCTTGACCTTGCGGTTCTCGGTGTAGTCCACCGCCTGGGGGAAGCTGCGCTGCGTGGCGTCCTTGTAGTTCTTGGCGCAGCGCGTCTCCTCAGCGCTGCGCACCACGAAGAGCTGCGCGTCCTTGCCACTCATGAGCTGGCGCACCACCGTGTCGATCAGGCCTTCTTCCACCAGCGATTGCAGTCTTTCGGGTACTTTCATGAGGGCATTCTGCGCTCAGAGTCTTGCCGCCAGCCGCGCCGCCTGGTCGATGGCGCGCTTGGCGTCCAGCTCGCCGGCTTCCAGCGCGCCGCCGATCAGGTGCGGCTTCTTTCCCAGCGCTTGCAGTTCATCCGCCAGCGTGCGCAGCGGCAGCTGGCCGGCGCACAGCACCACGGTGTCGCAGGCGATCCACGTCGGGTTCTCGCGCTGCTCGCCGTAGGAGACCAGCAGCCCCCAACCTTCAGTCGTCCCTTCGGTAAACGCACCGATGCGCTCGTAGTTCACGCCGCCAATCATCTTCACCTGCTTCATCTTGAGCGCCGCACGGTGGATCCAGCCCGTGGTCTTGCCCAGGCCATCACCGAGCTTGCCGGCCTTGCGCTGCAGCAACGTCACCTGCCGCTCGGGCGGGCTGACCTGCGGGCCCTCGGCACTCAGGCCGCCGCGCTGCTGCGCCGGGTCCGTCACGCCCCACTCGGCCAGCCAGGACGGCAGGTCCACCGTGGTGGAGTGGCCTTCGCTCACCAGGAACTCGGCCACGTCGAAACCGATGCCGCCCGCGCCCACGATGGCCACCTTCCGGCCCACGGGCTTCTTGTGGCGCAGCACGTCGATGTAACTCAGCACCTTGGCATGGTCCTGCCCTTCGATCTTCGGGTCGCGCGGCGTCACGCCCGTGGCCACGATCACTTCGTCGTAGCCCTGCAGGTCCGCCGCCAACACCGCCTGGTTCAGATGCAGGGCCACACCCGTGGTCGCCACACGCCGCGTCAGATAACGCAGCATCTCGTGGAACTCTTCCTTGCCCGGCACCACCTTGGCCATGTTCAGCTGGCCACCGATCTCGCTCGCCGCGTCGAACAGGTGCACCTCGTGCCCGCGCTCGGCGGCGAGGGTGGCCGCCGTCAGCCCGGCCGGGCCGGCGCCCACCACGGCGATGCGTTTGCGCTGCAGCGTGGGGCGGTAGACCAGCTCGGTCTCATGGCAGGCGCGCGGGTTCACCAGGCAGCTCGTGAGCTTGTTCTTGAAGATGTGGTCCAGGCAGGCCTGGTTGCAGGCGATGCAGGTGTTGATGTCGGCAGCACGGCCTTGCGCCGCCTTCTTCACGAAGTCGGCATCGGCCAGCAGCGGGCGCGCCATGGACACCATGTCGGCGTTGCCCTCGGCCAGCAATTGCTCGGCCACCTCGGGCGTGTTGATGCGGTTGGACGTGACCAGCGGCGTCGTGAGGCCCGCCGCCGCGAACTCGGCCTTCATCTTCTTGGTCACCCAGGCAAAGGCCGCGCGCGGCACGCTGGTGGCAATGGTGGGCACCCGGGCCTCGTGCCAGCCGATGCCGGTGTTGATGATGCTGGCGCCGCCCTGCGCCACCGCCTTGCCCAGGGTCACCACCTCGTCCCAGGAACTGCCGCCAGGCACTAGGTCGATCATCGAAAGCCGGTAGATGAGGATGAAGTCGCGGCCCACGGCCTCGCGCGTGCGCGCCACGATCTCCAGCGGCAGGCGCATGCGCTGGCTGTAGTCGCCCCCCCAGGCGTCGTCGCGGTGGTTGGTGTGCCGGGCCAGGAACTGGTTGATGAAATAACCCTCGCTGCCCATGATCTCCACGCCGTCGTAGCCGGCCTCGCGCGCCTTCACGGCGCAGTTCACGAAGGCGCGGATCTGCCGCTCCACCCCGCGCGCCGACAGCTCGAAGGGTTTGAAGGGCGAGATCGGCGACTTGATCGCCGAGGGCGCCACCGCCAGCGGGTGGTAGGCGTAACGCCCCGTGTGCAGGATCTGCAGCGCAATCTTGCCGCCGGCCTCGCGCACGGCGCGGGTCACCACCTGGTGGCGTTTGGCCGCACCCGAGGTGGAGAGCGTGCCCGCAAAAGGCTTGGCCCAGCCCGCGATATTGGGCGCGAAACCGCCCGTGACCATCAGCCCCACGTCGCCCTCGGCCCGCTCGCGGAAATAGGCCGCCAGCTTGCTGAGGTCGCGCCCGTCTTCCAGGCCCGTGTGCATGGAGCCCATGAGCACGCGGTTCTTGATCTGCGTGAACCCCAGGTCCAGCGGGGCCAGCAGATGGGGGTAAAGGGACTGGCCGGGTAGCGTGGCGCTGGCGGGTGTGGGCATGGCGGCTTTTCGTAGGGGGTGGCGGTGTGGGCTTGATCATAGGCCCCGGGGCCGGGAAGCCAGATGGGCTAACATTACGGTTTTATCGTTTGTCAGAAGGAGCCCCAGATGGGCAACAAGATCGTTACCGAAGCCGACCGCAAGGCCACCCCCGCCCCCAAGCCCCTGCCCGGCATGACCCGGCCCACCGGCGGCCGCGGCCAACGCGTCAGCCTGGAGCGTGGTGTCTCCACCCGCAGCAAGAAGAACCCGGGCAAGCGCCCCTCCAAGGGCGGCTGATCCCGCGCTGGCTTCGGCCAGCGTCAGCCCCGACCAAAGGCCCTCATCGAGGGCCTTTTGTTTTGCCGGGGTGACAATGCAGCG
>CAUPQO010000294.1:0-2706 GCA_963513295.1 uncultured Hylemonella sp. | reverse complement strand
GCCAGCTTGCGCCCGCCGGAGTCGTGGTCGGCGTCCACGTGGGTGCCGATCACGTGGGTGATCGCCACCCCGGCCTTCTTCGCCTCATCGATGAACCATGGTTCATCCCCCGCCACGACGTCCACGGCCACCGCCTTGGCGACCGTTGCGCAACCGAAGAAATAAGACAGCGACGCCTCCCTGGTCGCCAGTTGTTTGAAAAACATGGTGAATCTCCTTAGGGACGTTCCAGCGGCATGCCCGCGGCCTGCCACTCGGCCACGCCGTCAAGCAGCTTGCGCACGCGGTAGCCCTTGCGCTTGAGCAACTGCCGCGCTACCTCGGAAAACAGGCAGAAGGGGCCGCGGCAATAGGCCACGATCTCGCGGCCCTTGGGCAGTTCGGCCAGGCGCCGCTCGATCTCGGCCACCGGCATGGAACGCGCATAGGGCAGGTGCGCCACCGCGTACTCCTCCTCGGGCCGCACGTCGAGCACGATGAGCTCGCCGCGTTTGGCCTGGGCCAGCAGTTCCTTGCGGCTGGCCTGGGTGAGCTGCTCGGGCGCAGCCACCATCTTCTGCAGCGCCAGTTGCAACTCCACCAGATGCTCCTCGGCCACCAGGCGCAGCGTGACCCAGAGCTGGGCCACGTCGTCGCCGCTCAGCCGGTACACCATGTACTTGCCCTCGCGCCGATGCTCCACCAGGCGCGCGGCCTTCAAGGCCTTCAGGTGGGCGCTGGCCAGCTTGACGTCGATGGCCAGCTCGGTCGCCAGCACCTCCACCGTCTTCTCGCCCTGGGACAGCAACTCCAGCAACTCCAGCCGCTTGGGGCTGGAGACCGCCTTGCCGATGCGGGCCACCTGTTCGTAGAGCAGATCCTTGAGGTCGCGTTTTTTCATGCGAACATTCTAACGTTTGTTTGAATGATAAATCCGGGCCGGCCAGATCTGCATCACGCCATGCGCCCCACCTGCCCCGGCGACCCCGCAAAAAAAAGGCCCCTCACAGGAGGGGCCAAGTCGGGGAGGACACTGAGATTTACTTCGGCAGCACCACGCTGTCGATCACATGGATCACGCCGTTGTCGGTCACGATGTCGGTCTTCACCACATTGGCGTTGTCGATCTTGACACCGCCCATGGTGCTGACGGTGAGTTCGGAGCCCTGCACCGTCTTGACCTTGCCGGCCTTCACGTTGGCGGCCATTACCTTGCCAGGCACCACGTGGTAGGTCAGCACCTTGGTCAGCGCGGCCTTGTCCTTGAGCAGGGCGTCGAGCTGGGCCTTGGGGATCTTGGCAAAGGCCTCGTCGGTGGGGGCGAAGACCGTGAACGGGCCCGGGCCCTTGAGCGTGTCGACCAGGCCGGCAGCCTGCACGGCGGCCACCAGGGTCTTGAAGGAACCGGCGGAGACGGCGGTGTCGACGATGTCGGCGGCGTTGGCGCTCAGCGCGCCCAGGCCCAGCACAGAGGCAATCAGCAATTTCTTCATCTTCAGCTCCATAGGTTGGTAAGACGGTTGGGGTCCCCGGAAAGGGGCACGTTCCGGTGAACGCAGACGAATAATAACCAATTGGTATTATTTGATACTGATCGGTATAATAACAAACCAATCAGTGTGGATATAGTCCATCCAGGCCTGACCACGACCCCAACCAAGCACCATGAGTCCCACCGCCCTGAAGTCACCCCCACCCGCAGCCAAACGCAGCTTTCGCGAGCAGATGCATCTGGCACGCGAAGACGCCATCGTCGAGGCGGTCAATCGCCTGCTCGCGGAAAAGGGGTTCGACGCCATGACGGTGGATGCGGTTGCGGCCGAGGTCGGCATTGCCAAGGCCAGCCTCTACCGCCACTTCCCCAGCAAGGAGGACCTGGCCGCCGCGGCCATGGTGCGCGTGCTGGAGCGCGCGCTGGCGCATATCGACGGGCTCGATCCCGCGCAGACACCGCTGCAGCGTCTGCAGGCGGTGGCGCGCTGGACGCTGCAGACGCAGCTGGCCGGCGCCATGCCCACCCTGCCCAGCGCCAACTCCAGCCTGCGAGCCGCGCTCATGAGCCACCAGGCCTATCTGGACCGCTTGATGGAAGTCAGCGACAAGCTGGGTGCTTGGATCGAGGCGGCCCAGGCCGATGGCAGCCTGGACCGCGGCCTGCCTTCGGTGGTGGTTCTCTACACCCTCTATGCGCGGGCCTGCGACCCGGTGCTGGGTTTTCTCAAGAGCACGGGCCAGTTCGACGACCAGCAGATCATCGACATGGTCCTGCGCACCTGCTTCCAGGGCCTGAGCGCGCGCTGAAGCTCAGCGCGGCCCGAGCTGCTGGTCCAGCAGTTTCTGCAGTTCGGACTCGATGCGATCGCGGTAGGCGCTGAGCAGAAAACCCAGGCGGGCCTCAAGCTCGAACGCCCCGGCGCTCACCAGCAGACGGCCGCTGAGCCCGGGACGCGCGAAGGAAATGCTCTCCTGATCCTCGCCACTTTCCTGCGTGCACTGCAGGCCATAGGCCAGCTCGGCCTGCACCCGCCAGTCCTGCGCCAGCCGGCGTGCGTCCTCCCGGCCCAGTTGGTGCGCGCGGTGGATATGCAATTGCGCCATGCCTCTTCCTCGTGTGTGCAGCGAGGATACAAGCGGCTGCCGACCCAGCAGACTTGTGGGGACTTGCCGCGAGGGGTGTTCAGTGCGTGATCACCACCAGCACGCTGCAGGGTGCGTGCTCGATCAGGG
>CAUPQO010000293.1:0-2710 GCA_963513295.1 uncultured Hylemonella sp. | reverse complement strand
GCCGCCCTGGGCGCCACCTGGCGCGCGATCGCCGCCACCGTGCAGCTGGCGCCGGCCGAGGCCATGCGCCCGCCCGCACCGGGGCGCTTCCGTCCCAGCTTCGTCGAGACCTGGGGCCTGCGCGAGTTCTTCAGCCCGGCCGTGCGCATGGTCCTGCGCACCATGCAGCGCCGCCCGCTGCGCACAGCGCTCACCATCCTGGGCATTGCCGCCTCCATGGCCATTGTCATCAGCGGCACCTTCTGGCGCGACACCATCGACCTGCTGCTGCACACCCAGTTCCGCCTGGTGTTGCGCGGCGACGTCATCGTCAGCCTGGTGGAAGCTGCGCCCGCTTCCATCACCTTTGAGGTGGCACGGCTGCCGCATGTCACCGCGGTGGAAGGCGTGCGCAGCGTGCCGGCGCGGCTGGTGCACGGGCAGCATCACTGGCGCGGCAGTGTGCAGGGGCGCAGCGCCGAACCGCAGTTGCAGCGCATCGTGGACGTGGCCCACACCAGCTTTGCCCCGCCGCAGGACGGCCTGCTGCTGACCGACCGCCTGGCCGAGCGCCTGCGCATCAAACCCGGCCAGACCGTGCGCGTGGAACTGCTGGAAGGCCGGCGCCAGGTGCTGGAGCTGCCGGTGATGGGCACAGTGCAGGAGATGATGGGCATGGGCGCCTACATCGAGCGGCGCAGCCTGAACCGCCTGCTGCAGGAAGGCGACCACGTCAACGTCATCGCCCTCTCGGTGGAGCGCGGCCACGAGCCCGAGCTGCTGGAGCGGCTCAAGAACCTGCCGCGCGTGGCGGCGGCCTTCAGCAAAGCCGTGATGCTGCGCAACATCGAGGAGATCACCGCACGCAATGTGCTGGTCTTCAGCGCCATCCTCACCGTCTTCGCCAGCATCATCGCCGTCGGCGTGGTCTACAACCATGCGCGCATCGCGCTGGCCGAGCGCGCCTGGGAACTGGCCAGCCTGCGCGTGCTGGGTTTCACGCGCGGCGAGGTCTCCACCTTCCTGCTGGGCGAGCTGGCGCTGGAAATCCTGCTGGCCATCCCGCTGGGCCTGGTGGCCGGCTACTGGCTGGCCGCCGGCATCGTGCAGCTGATCAAGACCGACGAATTCTTCTTTCCGCTCATCATCCAGCCACCCACCTACGCCTATGCCGCCATCGTCGTGGTGGCCGCGGGCGTGGCCAGCGCACTGATCGTGCGCCGGCGCATCGACACGCTGGATCTGGTGGGCGTGCTGAAGACACGAGAATAGAAACATCAAGCCAGGGAAATCAAGCATGAATCTCTCCAGAAAAAAAATGTGGATCGGTGGCAGCCTGCTGCTGGCCGTCCTGCTGCTGGTCTGGGCCTTCTGGCCGCAGGCCACGGAAGTGGAACTGGGCGCGGTGAGCCGCGGCCCCTTCGAACGCGCCGTGCAGGAAGACGGCAAGACCCGCCTGCGCGAACGCTACGTGGTGTCCACCCCGCTGACCGGTCGTGTGCAGCGCCTGGCGCTCAAGCAGGGCGACAGCGTGGCGCGCGACGCCGTGCTGGCCACGCTGTGGCCGGTCATGCCCGGCCTGCTGGACGAACGGGCACGACAGGAGCAGAACGAGCGCATCGGCGCCATGGAAGCCGCCGTGCGCCGCGCCAGCGCCAATGTGGAGCGCGCCAAGGCCGCGCTGGACCAGGCCGTGGCCGACCTCAAGCGCAGCGAGACGCTGGCGCAGCAGGGTTTCGTCTCGCCCACGCAGAACGAGACCGGGCGCCTGACCGTGCGCCTGCGCCAGAAGGA
The DNA here is from genome assembly GCA_963513295.1 of uncultured Hylemonella sp. GTDB lineage: Bacteria > Pseudomonadota > Gammaproteobacteria > Burkholderiales > Burkholderiaceae_C > Hylemonella. The sequence goes on along the minus strand of CAUPQO010000293.1, from coordinate 937 downwards.
GCTGGACAGCGCGCGCCAGGAAGAAGACGCCACCGGCCACGAGCTGGCACAGGCGCGCATCGCCATCCGCACCTTCAGCACCGGTGTCGCAGCGCAGCGCAGCTGGGCCATCAAGGCCCCGATCGCCGGCAAGGTGCTCAAGATCAACCAGCAGAGCGAGGGCCTGGTGCAGGCCGGCACGGCGCTGCTGGAACTGGGCGACCCCGGCGACCTCGAAGTGGTGGTGGACCTGCTGACCGAAGACGCCGCCCAGGTCAAACCCGGAACGCCGGCCCTGCTTTCCAACTGGGGCAGCCCGCAGCCGCTGCCCGCGCGCGTGCGCCTGGTGGAGCCGGCCGCCTACACCAAGGTCTCGGCCCTGGGGGTGGAGGAACAGCGCGTGAACGTGGTGCTGGACATCCTCGCGCCGCGCGAGCAGTGGAACGCCTTGGGTGACGGTTACAAGGCCGATGTGCGCATCGTGGTGCAGACCGAGAAGGATGCGCTCAAGGTGCCGGTCAGCGCCCTCTTCCCCTCCGGCGCCCGTGCCGCCCTCTACGCCATGGAAGGTGGCCGCGCCCGCCTGCATGAGGTGGAGGTGCTGGCGCGCAACGGCAGCGAGGCCTGGATCAGGGGCGAACTGGCACCGGGCACCGAGGTCATCCTCTTCCCGCCGAGTTCGCTGAAGGACGGCGAACGGGTCAAGAAACTGGTGGGCGGCTGAACGTCGGCACGGTGCGCGATGCCGCCCTGTGCGGGACCGGCGCCCGATGGTCGGTCAGGGCGGGACACGACTCCGGCACACCCCGCTACCTGGGGCCCTCGATCGGCCGGGTCCGGTTCGGGTAGTTCTTCAAGCGCGTGTCGGACCGGACCAGGGGCTTGGCGACCGTCTTGGCCGGATCGATCCAGTCGGCCCACCTGAAATTCTCGATCACCCTGGCCTGGTAGCTCTCCT
>CAUPQO010000292.1:0-2710 GCA_963513295.1 uncultured Hylemonella sp. | reverse complement strand
CTGGTAACGCGGCGCGAAGATGTTGAGGTAGAGCTGCGGCGCCATGCCCTGCCAGTTGAGATGTTCGCGCGCGATGAAGGGGTAGTGCAGGGTGTAGCCGGTGGCGGCCAGCACCATGTCGTAGTCCTGCTGCGTGCCGTCCTTGAAGTGCACGGTGCGGCCTTCGAAGCGGGCAATGTCGGGCTTGACGTGGATGTCGCCGTGGCCCAGGTGGTGCAGGATCAGCGAGTTCACCACGGGGTGCGACTCGTACATCTTGTACTCGGGCTTGGGGAAACCGAAACGCGTGGGGTCGCCCGTGAACCACTTGAGCACGGTGCTGTCGACCTTCTGCTTGAGCCAGGCCGGCAGCGGGCGCTTGCCGCCCAGAGTGTCGGCCGGTTTGCCGAAGACGTATTTGGGCACGAAGTAATACCCGCGCCGCACCGAGATGTCCACGCTGCGCGCATAGTGCACCGCGTCCACCGCGATGTCGCAGCCGGAGTTGCCGGCCCCCACGATGAGCACACGTTTGCCCGTGAACTGCCGGGCGTGCTTGTAGGCCGAGGTGTGCAGCAACTCGCCGTCGAAGCGGCCTTCGAAACGCGGCATATTGGGCTCGGCCAGCGTGCCGTTGGCGATGATCACGCCCTTGTACTCGGCGGTCTCGATGCGGCCCTCACCGGCATCGATGCTGACGCGCCACAGCGTGTCGGGGCGCTCGCTGACCGGCTCGACTTTCAACACGCGCACCCCGAAACGGTAGTAGCGGCGCAGGTCGAAGTGGTCGGCGAAGTCGCTGAAATAACGGCAGAGCTCACGGTGGCCCGGGTAGTCGGCCGTGCCCTCGGGCATGGGGAACTCGGTGAACTCGGTGGTGCGTTTGCTGGAGATCAGGTGCGCCGACTCGTAGACGGTGGAGCGCGGGTTGCCGATGTTCCACAGGCCGCCCACATCGGTATAGGCCTCGAAGCCCTGGAAGGGGATACCGAGCTTTTGCAGGTTGCGCGCACCCGCCAGGCCCGAGGGGCCGGCGCCGATGAGCGCGATCACCTGTTGGGTGGGAATGGAAGAAGAGGAAGCGACGGGCATGGGCTATGTGTCTCGTTGTCGTTCTGGGAAATCGTTGAATTTGCAGTCACCGGCTCAATGCCGGGGCGGCGGCGTCAGGCCGGGGATGGCCGTGGCGCCGGCCTCGCCCACACGCGGCTTGCGCGGCTGGCTGCGCAGCAGGTGGTCGTGCAGGCGCGCCGGCAGGCAGGACAGCAGGCGTGCGAGCCAGCCGATGCGCCGGGGCAGCACGATGTGCTCGCGCCCGCGCGCCACACCCGCAAGCAGCGCGTGCGCGGCGTCCTCGGCCGACATGAGCCCCGGCATGGCAAAACGATTGCCCGCGGTGAGCGCCGTGCGCAGGTAACCCGGGCTGACCGTGTGCACGGTCAGGGGGCTGCCGCGGCATTCGGCGCGCAGGCTCTCCAGGTAACGGATCAGGCCGCCCTTGCTGGCGCAATAAGCGCCGTTGCCGGGCATCCCGCGCCAGCCCGCGATGCTGGCCACACCGACCAGGGCGCAAGGTGCTTGCTGCGCACGCACGGCCGCCACAAAAGGCTGGAAGGTGGTGGCCGGGCCCAGCAGGTTGATCTCCAGCATGCGGCGCATCACCGCCAGGTCGCCGACCTCGGCGGTCTCGAAACCACCGGCCACGCCGGCGTTGGCGATCACCAGGTCCGGCAGGCCGGCACGTTGTATCCAGTCGGCCGCCAGGGCCTGCACGGCGACGCTGTCGGCCACGTCGGGGGTGTAGATGGCGCAGCGGCCCGGGGCCGAAGCTGCCAGCGCTTCGAGTACGTCACGGTTCATCCCGACCAGCGCCACCTGCGCGCCCGCGGCCAGCAGCTCGCGCGCCAGGGCCTGGCCCAAGCCGCCACAGGCGCCCGTGATCACGGCATTGCGAAACGGCAGGGGCGCGACGGGCATGGGGTCTCCGGTAGCTATGTTCTTGTGCGCGGCCAGCAGCTTGCCGGCCGTTGGGGGCTTGTCTTGGACTGTAAGAGAGTGCGAGAATATTCCGAAATATTTTGTTAAATCGTCTCGAAATCAGAGATTCATGACGGAAAAACCAACCCCCTCCCCCGGCCTGCGCCTCTTCGACCTGCTGGAAGTGCTGGTGCGCGAAGGCCGCGCGCTGACCCTGGCCGAGGCCGTGACGGCCAGCGGCTGGCCCAAGCCCACGGTGCACCGCATGCTGGCGCAGCTGGAAGCCGGGGAGCTGCTGGTACGCGAGCCCGATGGCCGCCGTTACGCACTGGCACCGCGCCTGCTGCGCCTGTCCGAAGGCGCCCTGGCCGGCAGCACGCAGCAGGGCGTGCGCCACGCGGTGCTGCGCCAGCTGGTGGCCGACGTGGGCGAGAGTTGCAACTTCACCGCGCTCTCGGGCAGCGAGGTGCTCTACCTGGACCGCATCGAGTCGGCCTTCCCGCTGCAGCTCAACCTGCGGCCGGGCACGCGTGTGCCCATCCATTGTTCGGCCAGCGGCAAGCTGCTGCTGGCCCACCTGCCGGCGGCGCAGCGCAACGCCCTGCTCGACGGTCTGCCGCTGGAGCGGCACACCGCCACCACGCTGACCACCCGGGAGGCGCTCGATGCCGAGTTCAAGCGCATCCGCAAGGACGACTACTCGGTGGATGCGGAGGAATTCGTGGAAGGCCTGGTCTGCGTGGCCGTGCCGGTG
>CAUPQO010000291.1:0-2718 GCA_963513295.1 uncultured Hylemonella sp. | reverse complement strand
GCTTCGTGGGCCAGCATGGCACCTTCCTCGGGGTCGTGGGCGCGCGAAGGGTGCAGGGTCTTGAGCGCGTAATCAGTATGGGTGTGTCCATCCCGCACGCGGTAGATCAGGTTGACGCCGTTGTCGGCGACCACCTCCTCCACGCGCAGGCCGTCGATCACGTCACCCGGTTTGAGGCGCACGGGAACGGGCAGGGTCTGGGCGCTGCGGCTCACGTCCTGCAGCGTGGCGTCCAGCAGGCCCAGCACGCGCACCACCAGGGCGGTGGCGTTGTCGTTGCTGCCGGCCTTGATGGCCGCCTGCACCAGGCTGTCGGCAATCACCTGGGCGTTGGCCAGTTCGGCCCGCTCGGCCAACTGGCGCAGGCGCAGTGAACCGTGCACACCGTCGCTCAGCAGAATGAAGACGTCGCCCACCTGCAGGTCACCCTGGATGTAGTCGACCACCAGCCGGTCCTCCGCGCCCACCACCCGCATGAGCTGGTGGCGGAAATCCGGGTGGGGCATGACGTGGTCCACAGTGAGCTGGGTGACCTGGCCCTCGCGCAGCAGATAGGCCCGCGTGTCCCCCACATGGGCCAGGGTCCAGGAATGCCCGCGCAGCACCAGGGCGGTGAGGGTGGTCATGCCGGTGGCGGGTGCGCGCCGGCGGTTGGTGGCCGCCAGCCAGGTGTTCTGCGCGGCAATGATGCGGTCCAGCGCGACCGTGGTATCCCAGGTTTGGGGCGTGCTGTAGTAGTCGCGCACCAAAGTGGCCACCGTGGTCTGGGCCGCCTCCTGGCCCAGGCCGCCGGCGCTCACGCCGTCGGCAATGGCGGCGATCACCCCCATGTCCTCGCGCCCGTCTTCGGGCAGCATGGCGCCGGCAAAGTCCTCGTTGACGGCCTTGGCACCCGCCAGCGAGGTGTAGCCGATGTCCATTTCAAAGCTCATGCTGACCGTTTCGCAAGATTGATGCCGGTGATGGTGCATTTTGCGCCTCGCTCCGGCGCCATGCTGCTCCGCACAAATCTGGCACGGCACTTGCATCGCTTCAGGCGTACCCGGCCAAAGCTGGCCCTTATTCACTCATCCGGTGCAATGGCGGACCGGATGAGCCCAGGACGAAGGCGTCCCCACGTGCACTGCACCAAGCAGGCACCGTGTGGACGCCTTTTTTGTTTGCTCGCTTGATTTGGATGGATGGAGTTTGCGATGAAAAAACTCAAACTGGTGATGATCGGCAACGGCATGGCCGGCGTGCGCTCGCTCGAAGAACTGCTGAAGATCGCACCCGAGCTCTACGAGATCACGGTCTTCGGCGCCGAGCCCCACCCCAACTACAACCGCATCCTGCTTTCGCCGGTGCTGGCCGGCGAGCAGAAGCTGGAAGACATCGTCCTCAACGACTGGGCCTGGTACGAGGACAACCACATTACCCTGCACGCGGGCTGGACCGTGACCGAGGTGGACCGCGTCAAGCGACTCGTACACGCGAAGAACGCCAAAGGCGAGACGATCAGCGCCGAATACGACCGCCTGATCCTGGCCACCGGCTCCAACCCCTTCATCCTGCCCGTGCCGGGCAAGGACCTCAAGGGTGTGCTGGCCTACCGCGACATCGCCGACACCGAGGCCATGATTGCGGCCGCCGCCAAATACAAACACGCCGTGGTCATCGGCGGCGGCCTGCTGGGCCTGGAAGCAGCCAACGGCCTGATGAAACGCGGCATGACGGTCAGCGTGGTGCAGGTGATGCCCTGGCTGATGGAGCGCCAGCTCGACGACGTGGCCGGCAAGCTGCTGCAGAAGTCGCTGGAAGACCGCGGCATGAGCTTCCTGATCGGCGCGCAGACGCAGGAACTCGTGGGTGGCGCCGACGGCCGCGTCAAGGCCATCAAATTCAAGGACGGCACGGAAGTGCCGGCCGACCTGGTGGTGATGGCCGTGGGCATCCGCCCCAACACGGCGCTGGCCGAGAGCATGACGCTGCACGTGAACCGCGGCATCGTGGTCAGCGACACGCTGCAGACCACCACCGACGCGCGCATCTACGCCGTGGGCGAATGCGCGGCGCACCGCGGCATCGCCTACGGCCTGGTGGCCCCCCTGTTCGAACAGGGCAAGGTGCTGGCCAACCACCTGGCGCAGTTCGGCATCGGGCGCTACACCGGCTCGCTCACCTCCACCAAGCTCAAGGTCACCGGCATCGACCTCTTCAGCGCCGGCGACTTCATGGGCGGCGAGAACACCGAAGAGATCGTGATGAGCGACCCGGCCGGCGGCGTCTACAAGAAACTGGTCATCAAGGACGACAAGCTGGTCGGCGCCTGCCTGTATGGCGACACAGTCGACGGCAGCTGGTATTTCAAGCTGCTGCGCGACGGCCGCAGCGTGGGCGACATCCGCGACCGCCTGATGTTCGGCGAATCGAATATCGGCGACGCCGGCCACGAAGGCCACAGCAAGGCCGCCGCCATGGCCGACAGCGACGAGGTCTGCGGCTGCAACGGGGTGACCAAGGGCACCATCTGCAAGGCCATCAAGGAAAAAGGTCTGTTCACCCTGGACGAGGTGCGCAAGCACACCAAGGCCAGCGCCAGCTGCGGCTCCTGCACGGGCCTGGTGGAACAGATCCTCATGTTCACCGCCGGCGGCGACTACTCGGCCACGCCCAAGACCAAGGCCATGTGCGGCTGCACCGAACATGGCCACCAGGCCGTGCGCGAGGCCATCGTGG
>CAUPQO010000290.1:0-2751 GCA_963513295.1 uncultured Hylemonella sp. | reverse complement strand
GCCCACGCCGGCTTCACCCACCAGCAGTGGGTTGTTCTTGCGGCGACGGCACAGGATCTGGATCACGCGCTCGACCTCGTACTCGCGGCCGATCAGGGGATCGATCTTGCCTTCCTTGGCAGCCTGGTTCAGGTTCAGGGTGTATTGCTCCAGCGGGGACGCCTTGCTGTCGCCCTTCTCGGCGGCGGCCCCCTCCTCAGCCTCGCCCGAACTCTCGCTGGACTTGCCGGCTTCGGGCGGATCACTCTTCTTGATGCCGTGGGCAATGAAATTGACCACGTCCAGGCGTGTCACGCCCTGCTGGTGCAGGTAGTAGACGGCATGGGAATCCTTCTCTCCGAAGATGGCCACCAGCACGTTGGCGCCGGTCACTTCCTTCTTGCCGCTGCCCGTGGACTGCACGTGCATGATGGCGCGCTGGATCACCCGCTGGAAACCCAGCGTGGGCTGGGTGTCGACGTCGTCGGTACCGGCCACCTGGGGGGTGTTGTCCTTGATGAAGTTCGCCAGCGACTTGCGCAGGTCATCGATATTCGCCGCGCAGGCGCGCAACACCTCGGCCGCACTGGGGTTGTCGAGCAAGGCCAGCAGCAGATGCTCCACCGTGATGAACTCATGGCGCTGCTGACGCGCCTCGACAAACGCCATGTGGAGGCTGACTTCCAATTCCTGGGCAATCATGTGACTTCCTTTTGCCTTGCTTACGAACCTACTGTAATCCGATTCACCTGACTGTCCAACAGTTCCAGCCGTGAAAGTAAAGTAACTTTTACCCGTCTACTCAAAATACTCATTCCACCGGCTCGCTCAGGCACTGCAGCGGATGCCCCGCCTTGTGCGCCGCATCGAGCACCTGGTCCACCTTGGTGGCGGCCACATCCTTGGTGTAGACACCACATACGCCTTTGCCGTCCAGATGGATCTTGAGCATGATCTGGGTGGCCGTTTCCAGGTCCTTGCTGAAAAACTCCTGGATCACGACCACCACGAACTCCATGGGGGTGTAGTCATCGTTCAACATCACCACCTGATACATCTGGGGCGGCTTGACTTTCTGGGTCCGTCGCTCCAGCACCACCGATCCGCCCTCGTCCCGGCTGGGCTGCTGGACGGGCGAAAGGGGCGCTTTGGCGGGAGGTTTGGTGGCCATGGATCGATTCTATCGAGCGCGCGTCAGGCGCGCCCCGCATGGGGTTGAATTGGAGGCGAACCGAGCAGTCTTCAAGGCTGTTTCCTGTAGGCCATGAAAAAAACCGGCCGCCGGCCTGGTGCGAATCCAAGGGTATCGCACCTCGGGCCAACCGTGGCAGCACGTCCCGTTTGAACGCGTCATCACGCCGGCCGGAATGGCGGACAATGCACCAGCCTGTGACTCACGCCATCGACCCATGAACCGTCTGCTCGCCCGCCTGTTTGTCCTGCTCCTGGCCTTGCCGGCAATGGCCTGGGCGCAGAACACGCCCCAGCTGCATCTGCCGCGCATCACGCTCTCGGCCGGCATGCACCTGATCAACGCCCAGGTGGCCGCGACGAATGAGCAGCGCGCCATCGGGCTCATGTTCCGCAAGGAAATGCCCACCAGCGAAGGCATGCTCTTTGTCTTCGAACAGCCCTCCAGCCAGTGTTTCTGGATGAAGAACACCCTGCTGCCTCTGACGGCAGCCTTCGTGGCCGACGACGGCACCATCGTCAATCTGGCCGACATGAAGCCGCAGACCCTCCAGTCCCACTGTTCGGCCAAGCCGGTGCGTTATGTGCTGGAGATGAACCAGGGCTGGTTTGCCAAGCGGGGGATCAAGGCCGGCAGCAAGCTGGGAGGCCGGCCCTTCGAGATGCGCCGATAAGGGCAAGCGCCCAAAAACAAAGGTGACCCCGACGGAAGCCGCCGGGGTCACCTGCTTGCCTCAAACCCTGGCGTACGGCTTCAGACCTTGACCGACGCGAGCGCCGCGTTCAGTGTCTTGCTCGGCCGCATCACGGTATCGAGCTTGGCGAAATCCGGCTTGTAGTAACCGCCGATATCGGCTGGCTTGCCCTGCACGGCCGCCAGTTCGGCCACGATGGCCTTCTCGTTCTCCGCCAGCTGCTTGGCCAGGGGGGCGAACTGGGCCGCCAGGGCCGCGTCGTCCTTCTGTGCGGCCAGCTCCTGGGCCCAGTAGAGAGCCAGGTAGAACTGGCTGCCGCGGTTGTCGAGCTGGCCGGTCTTGGGCGAGGGATTCTTGTTGTTGTCGAGCAGCTTGCCCGTTGCGGCATCCAGCGTCTTGGCCAGGATCTTGGCCCGCTTGTTTCCGCTCTTGATGCCGAGCTCCTCGAGCGAAACGGCGAGGGCCAGGAATTCACCCAGCGAGTCCCAGCGCAAGTGGTTTTCCTCCACCAGCTGCTGCACGTGCTTGGGTGCGGAACCACCCGCGCCGGTCTCGTACATGCCGCCACCGGCCATCAGCGGCACGATGGACAGCATCTTGGCACTGGTGCCCAGTTCCATGATGGGGAACAGGTCGGTCAGGTAATCACGCAGGATGTTGCCGGTGGCCGAGATGGTGTCCAGGCCGCGGATCACGCGCTCCAGCGTATAGCGCATGGCGCGCACTTGGGACATGATCTGGATGTCCAGGCCCGCGGTGTCGTGCTCGTGCAGGTACATCTTGACCTTGGTGATCAGCTGCGCCTCGTGCGGGCGGTACTGATCGAGCCAGAACACCACCGGCATGCCCGAGTTGCGCGCGCGTGTGACGGCCAGCTTGACCCAGT
>CAUPQO010000289.1:0-2777 GCA_963513295.1 uncultured Hylemonella sp. | reverse complement strand
GTATGGAAGAGTCCGAGCACGCTTCCCTCGGTCGCGCCGGGACTGGACGCCATCAACACGACCAGGGAGGACACGCCCAGCACGACCGACAGCAAGGAGAACTCGCTGCTCGATGGTCTGCTGATCTGGCCCGAGCGAAGCAGTAAGGCCTGCGACGCCTGCCACTCGGCATGGCTCAGCCCGGTCTCCCGGGCATAGCCGTGCACATAAGTCACCAGCCGCTCGATCAGATAGCGCAGCCGCGCATCGTCGATTTTTTCGAAAGTCTGCGTCACCGATGCGGTGACGTTGTCCTTATTGATGTTGCGCATGTCTGTCTCCTCCGGGTTATTTTGATGTCTGTTGATGCCATGTCGGCCCCTGTGCTAGCGTAAGGCCTGCCCACCCTGTTTCCCTCGGCCCAAGGCACATCATGGAACACGCCCCCAGCTGGCTCAGCCACACCTTCGTCTACCTGTGCGCGGCCGTGATCGCCGTGCCCCTGAGCAAATACCTGGGCCTGGGCGCCATCATCGGCTATCTGGGCGCCGGCCTCATCATCGGCCCCTGGGGCCTGGGCCTGGTCAGCGAGGTGCAGGACGTGCTGCACTTCGCCGAGTTCGGCGTGGTGCTGATGCTCTTCCTGATCGGGCTGGAACTGGAGCCGCGCCGGCTCTGGAGCCTGCGCCGGCCCATTTTCGGCTGGGGCAGCGCCCAGGTGCTGGCCTGCGCCGCCGCTCTCTTCCTTGGTGTCTATGCGCTGGGCCTGTTCTTCCCGGCCCAGTTGGGCGGCTGGAAGACGCCGCTGGTGGCCGCCCTGGGCCTGGCCCTGTCGTCCACCGCCATCGCCCTGCAGGTCATGGGCGAGCGCAACCTGCTGCCCACGCCCGGCGGCCAGGCCGGTTTTTCCATCCTGCTGTTCCAGGACGTGGCGGCCATCCCCATCCTGGCGCTGCTGCCCCTGCTGGGCACCGAGCCGGGCCAGTCCAACGGCGACTTCCGTTGGGGCGAACTGCTCAAGATCGTGCTCGTCATCGGAGGCATCGTGCTCGGTGGCCGGCTGCTGTAGCGTCCCCAGCTGCGCTGGATCGCGCGCAGCCGCACCCCCGAGATCTTCACGGCCGCCGCCCTGCTGCTGGTGGTGGGCATTGCCGCGTTGATGCAGCAGGTAGGCCTGTCCATGGGCCTGGGCGCCTTCCTGGCCGGCGTGCTGCTGGCCGAGAGCGAATACCGGCGCGAGCTGGAAACCGATATCGAGCCCTTCAAAGGCCTGCTGCTGGGCCTGTTCTTCATCGCCGTGGGCATGAGCATCGACCTGTCGGTGCTGCGCACCTCGCCCGGGCTGATGCTGGCGCTGGTGGCCGGCTTCATGGCGATCAAGCTCGTGCTGATCCTGGTCATGCTGCGCTTCATGCAGGTGCCGCTGCAGGAGCGGCCGGTCATCACGCTGCTGCTGGCGCAGGGCGGCGAGTTTGCCTTCGTGGTGTTCCAGACGGCGGCCGGCGCGGGCGTGATGACAACGCCAACGACCTCGCTGCTGATCGGCGCGGTGGCCCTGTCCATGCTGCTCAGCCCCCTGCTGCTGGTGGCCGTGGACAAGCTGCTGGCGCCGCGCCTGGCCGGGGCCGGCGGCGCCACCCCTGTCGAAATTTCGGAACCGCAAGAGGCACCGGTGCTCATCGCCGGCTTCGGCCGCTACGGCCAGATCGTGGCGCGGGTCATGCTGGCCCAGGGCATCCCCAGCACGGTACTGGACCACGACGCCGACATGATCGAGGCGGCGCGCAGCTTCGGCTACCGCGTGCACTACGGCGACGCCACGCGCCTGGACCTGCTGCGCATCGCCGGCGCCGCCAGCGCGAAAGTCCTGGTGGTGGCCGTGGACGACAAGGAACAGTCGCTCAAGATCGTGGATCTGGTGCGCGAACACTTCCCCGGCCTGCAAATCGTGGCGCGTGCGCGCGACGTGACGCACTGGCACGAGTTGCGCGAGCGCGGCGTGCAGCTGGTGCAGCGTGAACTCTTCGAGTCCAGCCTGCGCAGCGCGCGCAGCGTGCTGGAACTGCTGGGTCACACGCAGGAGCAGGCGCGCGCCTTCGCCTGGCGCTTCCGCCAGCACAACCTGGAACTTTTCGAGAAGATGCACCCGCACTACAAGGACCGCAAGCAGCTGATTGCCGTCGTCAAGCAGGGCCGCCAGCAGCTGGAAGAGCAGATGGCGCAGGAAAGGGCACAGCGGCAACTGGTTCCGCTAAAGACTGAGGACTAACGGAAGGCGTCCCAGACCAGCTTGGTGCCGGTCAGCAGCAGGCCCAGATAGATCAGCCGGTAAAACAGCTTGGGATCGATGCGCCGCGCCATGCGCACGCCGACCCACACCCCCACCGGCGCCAGCGGCAACAGCACGATGGAGGTGGCCAGGGTGCGCCAGTCCAGCAGGCCCAGCCAGGCGTAGGGAATCCACTTGGACAGGTTGATGAAAAAGAAGAACCAGGACAGGGTAGCCGCGAAGACGATGGGCCGCAGCTTGAGCGGCAGCACATAAGCCGCGATGGGCGGTCCGCCCGCATGGGCGACAAAACTCGTGAAACCGGCGGCCGTGGTGAGCACGCCCCCCAGCCAGCGCGGTGGCGGCGCGCTGTCGGTGCGCGGCGGAAACAGCAGGCGCTGCGCCAGGAACAGCAGGGTGAACACACCCACGATGCCGGCCACGATGTTGGCCGCCAGCAGCTTGAAGAGCAGTGCGCCGATCAGCGTGCCCAGCAGGCCGAAGGGCAGCAGGAATTTGAGCAGGGCCT
>CAUPQO010000288.1:0-2858 GCA_963513295.1 uncultured Hylemonella sp. | reverse complement strand
CCTCCCGCTACCCGGCCCCCTTGAACATGTTGCCTGAGCGCATCCGCATCCTGGTGGTCGACGACCACACCCTGTTCCGCCGCGGCCTGATCGCCCTGCTCTCGCGCGAGCCCCACTTCGAGGTGGTGGGCGACGCCGCCGACGCCGGCGAGGCCCAGCGCCGCGCCCAGGACCTGCAGCCCGACCTGATCCTGCTGGACAACCACCTGCCCGGCGTGCGCGGCGTGGACGCCCTGCCCGCCCTGCGCGAAGCCGCGCCGAAAGCCCGCGTGCTCATGCTCACCGTCAGCGAGGACGAACAGGACCTGGGCACCGCGCTCAAGGCCGGCGCCGCCGGCTACCTGCTCAAAACCATCGAGGGCGACGCGCTGGCCACGGCCATCGCCCGTGTCATGCGCGGCGAAAGCGTGGTGGCGCCCGAAATGACCAGCAAGCTGGTCTCGGCCTTCCAGAATGGCGGGGCCGCACAGCCAGCGGCCCTGCCCGCCCCCAGCCCGGCCCAGGCCCTGCTGGGACAGCTCTCGCCGCGCGAGCGCGACATCCTGCGCGGCATCGCGCGCGGCGCCAGCAACCGGGAGATCGGCAGCGAGCTCGGCATCGCCGAAACCACCGTCAAGATCCACGTGCAGCACGTGCTGCGCAAGCTCGACGTGAGCACGCGCGTGCAGGCGGCGGTGCTGGCGACGAGTGCGGGGGTGAGCTGAACGGGCCAATCTTCGGGGCAGATCCGCAACCCGTCCGTCTTCTTGTGCGACGAAAATAAAAGCCACCGCTCGCGGTGGCTTTTTTGGTCTCCTGCCGATTACGTGATGAAACGGATCTGGGCGTTGATGCGCTCCAGGAGAGGCTTCTTCTTCTGATTGAAGATGGCCTTGTTCTCCTCGATCAGGTTCTTGCCTTTGGTGTCGATCGAGATGATCAGCGGGCCGAACTCCTTCACGCGGTTCACCCACAGGGTTTCGGGCATGCCCAGGTCTTTCCATTCGGCGGCTTCGATCTTCTCCACCTTGGTAGCTGCCAGCACAGCGCAACCGCCTGGGAAGATGGCATGTACCGCCTTGTTCTCGACACAACCTTCCTGGGTCTCCGGTCCCATGCCGCCCTTGCCCACAATCAGCTTCACGCCGGTCTGCTTGATGAATTCCTTCTCGAACTTCTCCATGCGCATGCTGGTGGTCGGGCCGATGGAGACCATCTCGTACTCGCCGTCTTCCTTCTGGCGAACAATCGGCCCGGCATGAAAGATGGCCCCGCCCTTGAGGTCCACCGGCAGCTCACGGCCCAGCTCAATCAGGCGGCGGTGCGCCACGTCACGGCAGGTGACCAGGGTGCCCGTCAGGTAGACCACGTCGCCAATGTTCAGCGACTCCAGGTCTTCGTCCCTGATGGGGGTGGTGAGTATCTTTTTCACAGCTTGAATCCTTCGTGCGAGATGACCTCGTAAGACATGTCGGCCTTGATCCTGATCTTGCCGCGGCGGTGTGCCCAGCAGCCGGTAGAGACCGCCACGCCGATCGTGGAAGGGTGACGGGCCGACGATTCGATGTTCACGCCCATCACGCTGGCATTGCCGGTCAGGCCCTGCGGGCCCAGGCCCAGTTCGTTCAAGCCCTCGGTCATCAGCTCCTCCATCAGGGCTGCGTTGTCATTGCTGTGGCGCGAGGTCACCGGCCGCAGGATGGCCTTCTTGGACAGGCGCGCCGCGGTCTCGGCCGAGGTCGACACCCCCACGCCCACCAGCAGCGGCGGGCAGGCATTGACGCCACGCGAGGTGATGACGTCGAACACGAACTCGGCCACGCCCTCGTAACCCTGGCCCGGCATCAGCACCTTGGCGGCGCCCGGCAACGTGCAGCCGCCACCGGCCATGTAGACGTCGATGGTGACGCTGTCGTCGTTGGGGACGATCTCCCAGTCCAGCCACGGGATCTTGGTGCCGGTGTTGGTACCGGTGTTCTTCTCGACGAAGGTCTCCACCGCGTTGTGGCGCAGCGGGCCGTCCCTGGTGGCGCCTTCGGTGGCGCCCAGCAGGATGCTTTCGAGTTCACCCAGCAAGGGGAAGTTCGCACCGGCCGTCAGGAAATACTGGATCACGCCGGTGTCCTGGCAGCTGGGGCGGTCCAGCTTGTCGGCGGCCTCCTGGTTCAGGCGCATGGATTCGTAGACTTCCTTGGCCAGGAAGTTCACTTCCTTCGCGCGCAGTTCCCCCAGCTTCTGGGTCACGTCGGTGGGGAGCCGCTTGCCAATGTACGAAGTGAACTTCGACATCAGGTGGGTCAGGTCGGCGGCGGCTGCTTGTTTGTCCATGGGGCTCTACTCCGGGTATGTGATGCGTGGACTCAGTCCAGGGTGACCTTGCCGGCCTTGACCAGTTGGGCAAACTTCTCGGTCTCTTCCTTGATCTGCCGCGCCATCTCTTCGGGCTTGTTGCCCACGGGCTCGGCGCCGATGTCCTGCATCTGCTTCCTGAACTCGGGCGAGTTGATGATCTTCACCACCTCGGTGTTCAGCCGTTCCACCACGTTCCTGGGCGTTGCGGCCGGCGCCAGCAGACCAAACCAGGTGCCGATCGCGATGTTGGGAATGCCGGCCTCCTGCAAGGTGGGCACATCGGGCAGGGTGGAAGAACGTTTCGCGGTGGTCACCGCCAGGGCCTTGAGCTTGCCCTCCTTGATGAAGGGGAGGACCGGCGTGATGGTGTCGAAGGACATGTCCACCTGGCCGCCCAGCAGGTCGGTGGTCAGGGGGGCGCTGCCCTTGTAGGGCACGTGCAGAACCTTGGCGCCGGTCTCGATCTGGAACTGGGTGCCGATCATGTGCTGCGCCGTGCCGTTGCCGTTGGAGCCATAGGACAGCTT
>CAUPQO010000287.1:0-2915 GCA_963513295.1 uncultured Hylemonella sp. | reverse complement strand
ATGGCGTCCACATCGCCGCGGGCCCAGGCCACATCATGGCTCTCATAGGGGATCAGGCGGGTCTGGACATCCTGCTGCCCGAGCCCGGCCTTTTCCAGGGTCATCGACAGCATCAGGTAACCCAGTGCATTGTTGACCAGCCCGATGCGACGGCCTCGCAATGCAGTCAGCCTCGACAGGCCGGGTCGCACCAGCAATACATCCGCGCCCTTGGAGATGTCGAAGACGAGCACGATCGTCAGATCCGTCCCCTGATCGCGCAGTTTCAGAATCTGGTCCAGCGTCAACATGACACCATCGATCTGTCCCGCCTTGAGCAGATCGATCATGGCATCGTGCGACGGGGGCTCCCTCAGCTCAACCTGTGCGGGCAGGTATCCCAGGTTCTGGGCCAGGAACAAGGGTTCGTAACCTGGCCAGGGACGGCCGGCCAGGACCAGTGGGCGTTGGGGAGAGCAGGCAGCGAGTGAGCCCAGTAGCGGCAGCAGGGCGGTGGCCTGCAAGGCCCTGCGCCTGCCGATCGCCTGGCAGGATGGAGGTGAGGAGTCGGGCCGCTGGTTGCGCATGGGGTGGCCTGCCGGCGGGTTCCCGCACGGCAGGTGTGCTGACATCGTAATCGACCTTTACGCTGCACGAAAGGCCAGGATGGATCCAGGGGGCGATTTGCGGCAATAGTTCCGGGCCGGCGCTATTCCCGTCGGGCGCGCAGGTCGGCACCCAGAGCCTCGCGTTCGTCAAAGACGAAGCATTCGCCCCGAAAGTGTGCGCCGCCGGTCTCCTCGAAGTACTTGAGGATGCCGCCTTCGAGCTGGTAGACCTGTGCCAGCCCGCTCTCCTGCATGAAGATGGCCGCTTTTTCGCAGCGTATGCCACCGGTGCAGAAGCTCACCACGGTCTTGCCCTCTAGCTCGGCCCGGTGCTCCTGCAGTGCCTGCGGGAAATCGGAGAATTTGTGGATGCGCCAGTCGATGGCGCCTTCGAAGCTGCCGTGGTCGACCTCGAAGGCGTTGCGTGTGTCCAGCGTCACGACCGGGCGTCCGTTGTCGTCATGCCCCTGGTCCAGCCAGCGCCGCACGGTGGCGGCCGGCACCGCGGGTGCCCGCCCTTGCGCCGGGCGTATCGTCGGGTGGTTCATGCGGATGATCTCGCGCTTGACCTTGACCAGCATCTTGCGAAAGGGCTGGCGGGCCGACCAGCTTTCCTTCGGCACCAGGTCGGCCAGGCGCGGGTCCTGGTGCAGCGCCGCCACGAAGGCACGTACCGCCGGTTCCGGGCCGGCCAGAAACAGGTTGATCCCTTCCTCGGCCAGCAACACCGTGCCCTTGAGCCCCAGGTCGCTGGCACGCTGGTGCAGGCGTTCGCGCAGCACCTGTGCGTCGGGCAGGGGGACGAATTTGTAGGCGGAGATGTTGAGGATGTCGTTCACAGCAGTGATTTTAGGTTTTTGCTTCTGCATCGGCTGCGAACGGAATGCGGTTATAAAGCCAGCGTGTGCTGGCGCAGCACCCCGGACATCCCGTTCATGCGCCAACTACAAGGAGATGCAGCATGCCCTCAGGCAACCTGGTGTTCTACTGGCCGGATCTGGGCAACACCGTGTCCATCGCGGCCCTGGTGCTGGCGGTGGCCGTCTTCGTGTTCGGCCTGTTCAGCGGCGCACGGGCCAACAAGATACGTGTGCTGTTTGCCGTCATCTTGGCCACCCTGCTGGGCTGGCTGGTCATGCCGCTGGCGGTGCAGGCGGCAGCGGCCGTGCACCTGACCGCAACCAAGACCGGCGTGATGATCCTGCATACAGCCATGCTGGCTTTCGTCGCCATCCTGGCCACGAGCATCTACGAGATCATCACGGTCAGCCTGTCGGACGTGGGCCTGGCTTCCAGGAAATGAGGCCCGGCCTCACTCATAGACGATGACGGCGCGGCCCTGGTCGGCCTGGGCCATCCAGCCGGCCAGCGCCGCATCGCTGGGATAGAACTTCGCATCCTCTCCCAGTTGCAACTCAGCCGCCGCCGCAATGTCCGCGCCATGGCGGCGCAGGGACAGGCGCACGCCCAGGCCCCGCAGCAACTCGCCCTGTTCGGTCATCTCGCGCTTGGGCGGATGTTCGGCCACCAGGCGCTGCACATCCGGGGCGCGGCCGTTGACCGCGACGCGCAGGTACTTGCCGAAGCGGCAGCGCGCCGCTTCCAGGCTCCAGACCTGGTTGATGTTGAGTTGCAGGCCGCCGGAAAAACGGTCCGGCATGGCCTTGGCCATCACGATGATGAGCTCGTCGTCCTTGAGCAGGTTGCGGTTGGCGTTCATCAGCGCCTCGTCGACGCGGGCGTCGAGCACGGCTGTCTTGTCGTCGAGCTTGAACAGGGCCAGTTTGCCGCGCTGGCCGTTGATGACACGGAAATCGCTGACGATGCCGGCCAGCAATTGCGGCTCGCGCGTGTCGATCAGCTCGGCCAGTTCGCGCTTGGCGAAGCGGCGGACCTCCATGGCCACCTCGTCGAACAGATGGCCCGAGAGGTAGAAACCCACCGCGGTCTTCTCGGCCGTGAGGCGTTCCTTCACGCCCCAGGGCAGGGCTTCCACCAGCTCCGGTTCCTGCGTGCTGGCGCCGTGGCTGTCGTCGCCCAGGTCGAACAGACCACCCTGGTTGACGTTGGCAGCGGTGGCATTGGCAAAGTCGAAGGCGCGGTCGATCGAGGCGACCAGGGAGGCGCGGTTGAGCTGCAGGGAGTCGAAGGCGCCAGCCTTGATCAGAGCCTCGATGCTGCGCTTGTTCAAACGCGTGCGGTCCACGCGCACGCAGAAGTCGTACAGGCTGGTGAAGGGACCGCCTTCTTCCCGGGCTTTGACGATGGCCTCGATGGCCTGTTGGCCCGTGCCCTTGACGGCCCCCAGGCCGTAGCGTATGGCCTTGT
>CAUPQO010000286.1:0-2922 GCA_963513295.1 uncultured Hylemonella sp. | reverse complement strand
TGCCCTTGTAGGAAAGGGCGTGGAAGAAGTCGAGCCAGCCGGCGGCGAACAGCGCCACCGCGATGAACAGCAGCGCGGACGAGCGCTCGCGCGTGCGGGTGTGCCAGACCGTGGCAAAAACCAGCATGGAGGTCGTGATCGAGGTGAATTCCAGCGCCGTGTGCAGCGGCAGGTAGTAGCGGTGCGGCAGGTGCACGGTATGCAGCGGCAGCAGCATGGCCACGGCCGCCAGCACGGCGCAGAAGGCTACCAGGCGCAGTTGCTGGCGCAGCAGCCGCGATGGGTGCGTATCGGGCAGGGGCAGGTCGGGCTTCATGGCGTGCTGCAGCAGCATACCTTGCCCCGGCTCCTATTCCTCGAGCCCGAGCAGCTTGAGCAGCCGCGGCGTGTCGATGGGCTTGGCCAGGCAGATTTCCGCGCCGGCGGCTAGCAAGTCGGCCTCGTTCTCGGGCGTGAGGTAACCGCTCATCGCGATCACGCGCACATCGGAATGTCCGGGGATCTGCTTGATCTGCCGGCAGACCTCGCTGCCGCGCATGCCGGGCATCATCAGGTCCAGCAGCACCACGTCGGGCTGGAAGAGGTGCACCTTGCGGCCGGCCTCGAAGCCGTTCTCGGCAATTTCGACTTGTACCGGATAACCGCCGCCTTCCAGCAATTCCCTGAGGAAACCCAGCACGGCACGGTCGTCGTCCACGATCAGCACGCGCAGCGGCCCCTTGTTGCCGGCCGGATTCCACTGGCGCGCAAAGCGCTCCACTTCCTCGCGGCGAAAGCGCCGGTGCCCGCCCGGCGTCACTTCAGCCTGCAGCAGGCCTTTCTGCGCCCAACCGCGTACCGTGACGGGTGACACCATCATCCACTCGGCCACTTCCTGCGGCGTGAGGTAGGGCTTGTTCTTGAAATCGTCGTTCATGCAAGAGTTCGCTCAGGGTCTGGGGGCGATTTCGATTTGATCGATTCTATAGGTGCAATCGGTATAAGCGGCCGTCTTTCATGTCGCCATGGATGCAGCGGGCTGGCCCAGCAGGCGGTTTTCGCGCCGCAGGGTCACGGCGTCTATTTGTGCCAGCGACAACTCCCCGCGCACCAGCCGGAACAGGCGCATGGAGTCGCTGACCCCCTGGGCCTGCTGCTGCAGGGAGTGGGCCGCTACCGCCAACTGCTCCACCAGCGCGGCGTTCTGCTGCGTGATCGTGTCCATCTGGACCACGGCGGCGCTGATCTGCGAGATGCCGGACTTCTGCTCTTCCGAGGCCAGGCTGATCTGGTCCAGCGCCGTGCTGACCTTGGCCACCGCTTCGATGGCCTCCTGCATGCGGGCCATGGCCTCGCGCGTGCGCGTGCTGCCCTGGCTCACCTTGGCGCCGGATTCCTGGATCAGCTGGCGGATTTCCCGTGCCGCCGCGGTCGTGCGCTGGGCCAGTGAGCGCACCTCACCGGCCACCACGGCAAAGCCGCGCCCCGCGTCGCCGGCGCGCGCAGCTTCCACCGCGGCGTTGAGCGCCAGCAGGTTGGTCTGGAAGGCTACGCCTTCGACCAGCTCGATGATGGCGCCGATGCGCTGAGATGACGCCGTGATCTCGGTCATGGTCTGTGCCACCGCGCGTACGGCCTCATTGCTGCGCCCGGCGATCGACGAGGTTTCGTGTGCCATCTGCGCCCCGTGGGCGGCCGAGTCGGCGCTTTGCTGCACGGTGCCGCTGATCTGCTCCATCGAGGCGGCGGTCTGTTCCAGGCTGCTGGCCTGCGACTCGGTGCGCTCGGCCAGGTTCTGGTTGCCGGCGGCGATTTCCAGCGCCTCGCGGTTGAGGTGGTCGATTTCGCCGCGCACGTCCTGCACCACGGTGCGCAGGTTGACGGCCATCTGGTGCAGGGCCTGCTGCAGCTGGCCCACCGGCCCCGTGGCGCCGGTGCGAACCTCGTGCGACAGATCACCGGCGGCCAGGGCATTGGCTTCACCCACCAGCGCATGCAGGGGCGTGATCGTGAGCGCACGGCTGAGCCCGAAGCCGGTGGCGGCCACCAGCACCGCGCCGCCCCAGACCAGCAGGGCCGGCAGGCCGGTGGCGGCCAGCCCCAGCACAGCGGCGCCTGCCAGCAACTGGATGAGCAGCAATTTGCCTTCGGTGCCCGGGCGCAGCAGACGCTGCAGGTGGCCCCAGGCGTTGCGACGCAGCAGCTGGCCGTGCCGCAGAACGTGCACCAGATGGTCGCGCTGTGCTTCCTTGCGCATCAGGGCATAGAGCTGTTCGGCCGCCTCCACCTCGGCGCGGGCCGGATGGGAACGCACCGAGAGGTAGCCGGTGATGCGCTCGCCATCGCGCATGGGGGTGGCATTGGCCTGCACCCAGTAGTGGTCGCCGTTCTTGCGCCGGTTCTTCACCAGGCCCGACCAGGGGCGGCCGGACTCGATGGTCTCCCACAGGTCGCGAAACGCTTCCTGCGGCATGTCGGGGTGGCGCACGATGTTGTGGGCCTGGCCCAGCAGCTCTTCGCGGCTGTAGCCACTGACGTCGATGAAGGCCTGGTTGCAATAGGTGATGCGCCCTTTCAGATCGGTGACGGACACCAGGGTCTGTCCCGGTGGAAAGGGGAACTCATGTTGAGTGACCGGAAGGTTGATGCGCATGGGTGGGAACGATCAGTATCAGGTGAGGCCATGCCGTGACGGGGTCACGTCCGTCACGGCGGTGGCTGGGGAAGTCTTCGGTCTTGTCAGTGCTGCGCTAGGAGCATCGGAGCAGCGCCATAGCCTGTTTCGCCCTGATGCGCCAGGCGGAAGACGCTGACGGCCTGCACCAGTTCCTGGGCCTGGCTGTTCAGGCTGCCTGCGGCCGCGGCCATCTCTTCCACCAGGGCGGCGTTCTGCTGCGTGGCCTGGTCCATCTGCGTCACGGCCTCGCCGATCTGCGCCACGCC
>CAUPQO010000285.1:0-2945 GCA_963513295.1 uncultured Hylemonella sp. | reverse complement strand
GTGCTCTGCACCGCTTCGGTGGAAGAGCGCGTGCCGCCGCACAAGAAGGGCAGCGGCGAAGGCTGGGTGACGGCCGAGTACGGCATGCTGCCGCGTGCCACCCACACCCGCAGCGATCGCGAGGCCGCGCGCGGCAAGCAGACCGGCCGCACGCAGGAGATCCAGCGCCTGATCGGCCGCTCCCTGCGCGCCGTCTTCGACCTGAAGGCACTGGGCGAACGCACCATCACCCTGGACTGCGACGTGCTGCAGGCCGACGGCGGCACCCGCACCGCCGCCATCACGGGCGCCTTTGTCGCCGCGCAGGACGCCGTCCAGACCCTGCTGGCCGCCGGCAAGCTCGCCGCCTCGCCCATCAGCGGCCACGTGGCGGCGATTTCGGTGGGCATCGTGCAGGGCACGCCGCTGCTGGATCTGGAATACACCGAAGACT
Organism: uncultured Hylemonella sp.; assembly: GCA_963513295.1. Lineage (GTDB taxonomy): Bacteria > Pseudomonadota > Gammaproteobacteria > Burkholderiales > Burkholderiaceae_C > Hylemonella. Next base: position 2,512 of record CAUPQO010000285.1, on the reverse strand, counting down.
CGGCCTGCGACACCGACATGAACGTGGTGATGACGGGCGCCGGCCACTACATCGAGGTGCAGGGCACGGCTGAAGGCGCGGCCTTCAGCCGCCAGGAGATGGACCGCCTGCTGGCCCTGGCCGAGTCGGGCGTCAAGGAACTGGTCCGCCTGCAAGACGCGGCGCTGAAGTCCTGATGAAAAAGATCGTTCTCGCCTCCAACAACGCGGGCAAGCTGCGCGAGCTGCAGGAGATGCTGGCGCCCTTGGGCCTGGAGCTGGTGCGCCAGGGTGAACTGAACATTCCCGAGGCCGAGGAGCCGTTTCGCACCTTCCTGGAAAACGCGCTGGCCAAGGCGCGCCATGCCGCAAAACTCAGCGGCCTGCCGGCCATCGCGGACGACGCCGGCCTGTGCGTGGACGCCTTCGGGGGCCTGCCCGGTGTGGACACGGCGTTTTACGCTACGCAGTTCGGTTACGCCAAGGGTGACGACAACAACGTCACGGCCCTGCTGGAGCAGATGAAGGGTGTGGAGAACCGGCGCGCTGCCATGGTCAGCACCCTGGTGGCCTTGCGTTCGGCCGATGACCCCGAGCCCCTGGTGGCCGTGGGCCGTGTGAGCGGCGAGATCGCGCGGGAGCGCCTGGGCACCAACGGCTTCGGTTTCGACCCGGTGATGTTCATCCCCGAGTTCGGCCAGACCTTCGCCCAGTTACCCATCGAGGTCAAGAACGCCCACAGCCACCGCGGCCGGGCTGCCAAGGCCATGGTCGAGCTGATCCGCGAGCGCTGGTTGTAGACCATGCACGACATCCAGCACTACCTGCGCCCCGGCGCGCTGCAGCTGGCCAGCCTGCCGCCGCTGTCGCTGTATGTGCACTTGCCCTGGTGCCTGAAGAAGTGCCCTTATTGCGACTTCAACTCGCACGAGATGCGCGCGGCCGACATGCCTGAGCAGCGTTACCTCGACGCCCTGGTGGCCGACCTGGAGGCCGCGCTGCCGTTGATCTGGGGCCGCAGCGTGCACAGCATCTTCCTGGGCGGCGGCACGCCCAGTCTGTTCGCGCCCGAGTCCATCGCCCGCCTGCTGTCCGACGTCCGCGCGCGGCTCAAGCTCTCGGCCGACTGCGAGATCACGATGGAAGCCAATCCCGGCACTTTCGAGAAAGAGCGCTTCCGCGCCTTCCGCGACGCCGGTGTCACCCGCCTGTCGGTGGGCGTGCAGAGTTTCAAGGACGTGCACCTGCAGCGCATCGGCCGCGTGCACGACAGCGCCCAGGCCATCGCGGCGCTGGAAGAGGCCGCGCGCAGCTTCGACACCTGGAACCTGGACCTGATGTACGCACTGCCGGGCCAGAGCCTGGAAGACCTGCGCCAGGAAATCGACCAGGCCCTGGCCTTTGCGCCGCCCCACCTCTCGATCTACCACCTGACCATCGAGCCCAACACCTACTTTGCCAAGCACCCGCCGCAGGTCCCCGAGGAGGACACGGCCTACGCCATGCTGGACCTGATCACCGAGCGCACCGGCCTGGCCGGTCTGCAGCGTTACGAGGTCTCGGCCTATGCGCGCACAGGCCACCACTGCCGGCACAACCTCAACTACTGGCAGTACGGTGATTACCTGGGCATCGGTGCCGGCGCACACGGCAAGCTCAGCTTTGCGCACCGCATCGTGCGCCAGGTGCGCACACGCGAGCCGCGCCTGTACATGGAGCGCGCGCTGGCCGGCAACGCCGTCTCGCAGGAAGAAGAGGTCAAGCGCGCCGACCTGCCCTTCGAGTTCATGCTCAACGCCCTGCGCCTGCGCCAGGGTTTTGCGCTGGGCGAGTTCAGCGAGCGCACCGGCCTGGCCATCACGGCCATCGCGCGCCAGCTCGAAGAAGCCGAACGCAAGGGCTGGATCACGCGCGACCTGCAGCGTGTGCGGCCGACGGCGCTGGGGTTTGATTTCCTCAGCGACCTGCAAAGCCTCTTTCTGCCCGATCCCGCCCGACGCCGGCTATAGTCGGCGTCAGGCAGTGCAGGAGGGCCGGCATGTTCTCGATCTACGGCGAAAGCGGGCGCATCTTCAAGGGCGCGATGGAAGACCTGTGGCGCATCGAGGCCCTGCGTGCGGTCACGCGCACGCGCCGCCTTGAAGCCCAGCACACGACCCCCGTGGTCAGCGCCGTGACCGGCCACGATGCCCCGCCGCCCCGCACCCTGGCGGGTGCCGCCCTGTCGGCTTATGCCCAGGCCAGCGGCGGCCCGCCGGCACGGCATCCGCTGACCCGGGTGGCCGATGTCATGAGCCGGGGCGTCACCACCGTCACGCAGGACTTCACCGTGCTGCAGGCCTGGCAGATGCTGGGCGGTGCCGGCCTGGGTCAGGCGCCCGTGATCAATGCGCAGGGCGAGCTGGTCGGTCTGCTGACCCGCGCCGAACTGCTGAACCTGGAGCGCCTGCCCCAGCCCGATGCACCCAGCCTGGTCTGGCGTGCCCTGCTGATGCAGCCGGTCTCGGCCGTCATGCTCAGCCCGGTGCCGGCGG
>CAUPQO010000284.1:0-2948 GCA_963513295.1 uncultured Hylemonella sp. | reverse complement strand
GGATGATGTACTGCGCCACCTGGGTCCAGGTCACGGCGCGCATGCCGCCGAGGAAGGAACACACCAGGATACCGCCGAGGCCCAGGAAAATGCCGATCTCGAAAGCCACGCCGGTCAGGCGGGCGGTGATCAGGCCCACGCCGTAGATCTGCGCCACCACGTAGGTGAAGGAGCAGAGGATGGCGGCCAGGATGCCCAGGAAGCGCGGCAGGTTGCCGCCGTAGCGCTCGCCGAGGAAGTCGGGAATGGTGAACTGGCCGAACTTGCGCATATAGGGCGCGAGGAACAGCGCCACCAGGCAGTAGCCGCCCGTCCAGCCCATGATGAAGGCCAGGCCCGCATAGCCGGTCAGGTACAGGGTACCCGCCATGCCGATGAAGGAGGCAGCCGACATCCAGTCAGCACCCGTGGCCATGCCGTTGTAGACGGCCGGCACACGACGGCCGGCCACGTAGTACTCGGCCGCGTCGGTCGTGCGGCTCATGATGCCGATGCCGGCATACAGGCCGATGGTGGCCAGCAGGAAGATGAAGCCGATCCAGCTGCGCGGCAGGCCCATCTGCTCCAGGATGGCCAAGACCACCACAAAGATCAGGAAACCGCCGGTGTACCACTTGTAAACCTTGTTCAGGTTTTGCTTGAACGCCTTGTTGGCGGCAGCACCCGTGGGGCCGCCGGCGTCAGAACCAAACATTCCAGCCATGATTTATTCCTCCCCTTCGTGGACGTCGTGCTCGATGTCCAGCTTGTTCATGTAACGGGCATAGAACCCGATGATCAGCACGTAGATGATCAGCGAACCCTGCGCGCCCATCCAGAAGCTGAACGGCCAGCCGAAGAAATTGAAGTTCAGGTCGCGGGCAAAGTAGCTCACGACAAAGGTTACGACGAACCATATCGCCAGCAGGATGCCGGTGATATTGAGGTTCTTACGCCAGTACAGGCGATGGCTTTCGGTCAACTGCATGTTTACCTACCTCCAACAAAGTCACCCTCTCGGGCATTTCGCGATCACCACCCGTCTCCTGGTGGCCTGCTGCCGGATCGCGGCTTATCGTTATCTGGTCCCGGCTTGCACCGGTCCCATCAAGTACCCGCTCAGCTGGTCGGCGTGGCCGGGCTTGCAAGCAAGCCCGTCTCGCGTTCCAGCTGGGCGGCCACTTTGGGCTCGAATCCCTTGAGATGGCGAATGATCTTCACCGCCTCGTCGGGCTCTTGCCGGTCGACATGAACCCGCGCCAGCTGATACCAGCCGAACGGGCTCATGGGCTGCAGTTCCGTGTTCTTCTTGAGGGCCGCGACGGCTTCGTCAAAGCGGCGGGTCTGGATCAGGACCAGGGCCAGGCCGTACCAGGCGCGATCCATCTTGGGGTCGATCCCGATGACGCGGCGAAAGGCCTCTTCGGCGCGCGCATGCTCACCGGCTTCCTCGAGCATGTAGCCCAGGTTGAACCAGGCGGCCAGGTTGTCGGCATGGCGCGCCGCCAGTTGCTCCTGGGCAGCCAGGGCCTCGGCCTTGCGGCCCAGCTGGGCCAGCACGTGGGCCCGGCTGGCCAGGGCGTAGAAATTGTCGGGGCGCTGGACCAGCATCTGCTCGAAGCAGGCCAGTGCCTGCAGCTTCTGGTTGAACACCAGCAGCGCCATGGCCTGCAGCTTGAGGAAGAAGAAAGACAGGGTGGTCTTCATTTGCACAGCTCCACGCCGATCTGGATGCAGGTCTGGATCTTGTAGATCGTGGCACCCAGCCAGATGAAGAGCAGCAGGAAAAAGGCCACCAGCGGCACGTGGCGGTCCAGCACCAGCTTGGGGGTCAGCAGCCGGGCCACGGACACGAAGGGCCGGGTCATGATCTGCAGGATTTGATAGAACAGGTTTTGCTGCTTCTTGGCGCCGGCCAGCAGGCCCAGCAGCCACTGGCCCAGCAGGGCCAGGAGGGCGATTTCGGCAATCAGTTTGATGGTGGAAGCGACAGCGAGCATGTAGACCTATTCGTACGGTTGAGCGCATTGTGTGCTTGGCACTTACCTGTTTCTTACAAGGCACGTAGAACCACGCATCTGCGCTGGCAAACCCTGTCAGGGTTTTCCCGAGGCGCATGAAAAAACGGGCCGCCCCGAGGAGGAACGGCCCGTTTCGTGGGGTGTCAGCTGATGCTTGACCCCGTCAGCGCTGATGAGTTACTCAGCCAGTTTCTTCCAGGTCTCGACCACCGAATCGGGGTTGAGCGACAGCGAGGTGATGCCCTTGTCAACCAGCCAACGGGCAAAGTCGGGGTGGTCGCTGGGACCCTGGCCACAGATGCCGACGTATTTGTTCTGCTTGCGGCAGGCGGTGATGGCGCGCGCCTCCTTGGCTTCCACGGCCGGGTCGCGCTCGTCGAAGTCGGCGGCCAGCAGTTCCATGCCGGAATCGCGGTCCAGGCCCAGGGTGAGCTGGGTCAGGTCGTTGGAGCCGATGGAGAAACCGTCGAAGAACTCGAGGAACTCGTCGGCCAGGATGGCGTTGCTCGGCACCTCGCACATCATGATGATCTTCAGGCCGTTCTCGCCGCGCTTGAGGCCATGCTTGCCCAGCAGGTCGACCACCTTCTTGGCCTGGCCCAGGGTGCGCACGAAAGGCACCATGAGCTCGACGTTGGTCAGGCCCATCTCCTCGCGCACGCGCTTCATGGCTTCGCATTCCATGGCGAAGGCTCCGGCAAAGTCGGCGCTCAGGTAACGCGCGGCACCACGGAAGCCCAGCATGGGGTTCTCTTCCTCGGGCTCGTAGCGGCTGCCGCCGATGAGCTTGCGGTACTCGTTGCTCTTGAAGTCCGACAGGCGCACGATGACCGGCTTGGGCCAGAAGGCGGCGGCGATGGTGGCCACGCCCTCGGCAACCTTGTCGACGTAGAAGGCGCGCGGCGAGGCGTGGCCACGGGCCACGGACTCGACCGCCTTCTTCAGGTC
>CAUPQO010000283.1:0-2956 GCA_963513295.1 uncultured Hylemonella sp. | reverse complement strand
GAAAGGCCAGTTGCCTTTCTCCACCGACTGGTTCCTCACGTGGCAGCCCAACATCCACGCTTCGCTGTTCCTCAACATCCACGAGTACCTGAGCAAGACCAGCGAACTCGAAGAGATCGACACGGTGATCAAGGCCTTCCGCCTGTACAACGACCAGATGACGGCCAGCTCGATCGAGCCCATCCTCTCGGTCACCCGCGCCTGGCGCCTGGTGAAGTTCGTGGACAACGGCATGCTGACCCTGACCAAGTGCACCTGCTGTGGCGGCAACTTCGTCACCGAGCCCTACGAGAACCGGCATTTCGTGTGCGGCCTGTGCCAGCCACCGGCGCGTGCCGGCAAGGGTGCGGCCTCGGGCGGACTCCGCCTGCACTGATCACCGCCTTTCCCAAAACCTGAAATGGACCCCGATGCGGGTCCATTTCGCGTTTATGGCTCCCTTCAATCGCACCTAGAGTTGGTCGATAGAGAAGGCATCCCCCCAAAGTCACGTGGCACTCCGGTGTAGCGTCCTCTTTCAGGCCCACACACATGTTCGTCATCATCGGTTTTGTCGTTTCGATGCTTTGCATCTTCGGCGTCTACATCTTCCACGGCGGCAACATCGCGGTGGTGCTCAAGGCCCTGCCGTTCGAGATGACCACCATCCTCGGTGCGGCCATCGGCGCTTTCCTCATCAACAACCAGATGAAGGTGATCAAGGCGTCGTTGAAGGGACTGGCCGGCTGCTTCAAGGGCAGTCGCTACACCAAGGCCCGCTACATGGAGCTCATGGCGCTGCAGTACGACCTGCTGCAAAAGGCCCGCAAGGAGGGCCTGATGGCGATCGAGCAGGTCGTCGAGAACCCGCACGAATCGGCGGTGTTCAAGAAGTACCCCACCATCGCCGCCGACCACCACGTCGTCGAGTTCATCACCGACTACCTGCGCATGATGGTCTCGGGCAACCTCAACGCGCACGAGATCGAGTCGCTCATGGACAGCGAAATTGAAACCCACCACCAGGAAGCCCACGCGCCGGTGGCCGCCGTCGGCCGCCTGGCCGGGGGTCTGCCGGCCTTCGGCATCGTGGCCGCCGTGCTGGGTGTGGTGAACACCATGGGCTCGGTCGGCCAGCCGCCCGCCGTGCTCGGCGGCATGATCGCCTCCGCCCTGGTGGGCACGTTCCTGGGCATCTTGCTGGCCTATGGTGTGTTCGAGCCGCTCGGTGGCCTGATGGACCAGAAGGTGGAAGAGAGCGGCAAGGAGTTCCAGTGCATCAAGACCACGCTGCTGGCCAGCATGCAGGGCTACGCGCCGTCCACCGCCATCGAGTTCGGCCGCAAGGTGCTGCTGTCCGACGTCAGGCCCACGTTCAACGAACTTGAAGCCCACGTCAAAGGCAAGAAGTAATCCAGCAGAGAGCACAGCATGGCCGACGGCAAGAAACTCCAACCGATCATCATCAAGCGCATCAAGAAGAGCGGCCACGCCGCTCACGGCGGCGCCTGGAAAATCGCCTACGCCGACTTCGTGACCGCCATGATGGCGTTCTTCCTGCTCATGTGGCTGCTGGGCTCCACGGCCAAGGGCGAGCTCGACGGCATTGCGAGCTATTTCCAGTCGCCGGTGAAGGTCTCGCTCATGGGTGGACCGGGCACGGGCAACAGCAGCAGCATCCTGCCCGGTGGCGGGCGCGATCTGAGCAAATCGTTTGGCCAGATGGACAGCGGTGAAGCCGAGCGTGCCGCCAAGGTGATGGGCGCCCAGATGGCGCAGGAGGCCAAGACCCGCCAGGAAGCGGCGCGCCTGGACGCGCTGGAGAAAAAAATCGCGGCGCTGATCAACAGCAACCCCAAGCTGGCCGAGTTCGGCTCGCAGATCCAGCTGGAGAAAACCACCGATGGCCTGCACATCCAGATCGTGGACCAGCAGAACCGCCCCATGTTCGACGCCGGCAGCTCGCTGGTGAAGCCCTACATGCGTGACATCCTGCGCGAGATCGGCATGGCGCTGGGCGATGTGGAGAACCGCATCGCGCTGGCCGGCCACACCGACGCCACACCCTACGGCAGTGGCGAGCGTGGCTACAGCAACTGGGAACTCTCCGCCGACCGGGCCAACGCCTCGCGCCGCGAACTGGTGTCCGGCGGCTTGCCCGATGACAAGCTGCGCCGGGTGGAAGGCCTGGCGTCCAGTCGCCTGCTGCGGCCCGAAGCGCCCACCGACCCGATCAACCGGCGCATCAGCATCGTGGTGATGACGCAGGCGGCCGAAGACCGCATGGCGCCGACTGCGCTGCCCGCTGCCGCGCCCAAGCCTGCGCCTGCGCCTGCGCCTGCGCCTGCTGCTGCGGCTGTTGAAACATCGATGGCACCCGCGCTTCAGATTCCGGCCGATGTGACGAAATCATCTCCAGGGAGTGGCGGCTGAACGGCCACCATCTCCAACCCCACCGACCCACCCGCCCTCGGAGGCCTGCATGACCACCCCGATGAAATTCCTGATCGTTGACGATTTCTCCACCATGCGCCGCATCGTGCGCAACCTGTTGAAAGAGATCGGGCACACCGACGCGGACGAAGCCGAAGACGGCGCCATTGCCTTGAACAAGCTGCGCAACGGCGCGTTCAATTTCGTGGTCTCCGACATCAACATGCCCAACATGAACGGCTTCGAGTTGCTGGCCGAGATCAAGAAGGACGAAAAGCTCAAGCACCTGCCGGTGCTGATGGTCACGGCCGAAGCCCGCAAGGAAGACATCGTGCTGGCGGCCCAGAGCGGCGCGGCTGGTTACATCGTCAAGCCTTTCACCAAGGCGACGCTGGAAGACAAGCTGGCCAACATCTTCAAGAAGCTCGGCATTTAAAGGACCGCTGCCATGAACCACGACGACGCAGCGGACGCGGGCAATCCGCAAATGTTCCAGAAGCTGGGCTCGATCACGCGCCAGTTGCACGACGCGCTCAAGTAGCTT
>CAUPQO010000282.1:0-3036 GCA_963513295.1 uncultured Hylemonella sp. | reverse complement strand
TCCCCAACGTCTACGGCATCGACATGCCCACAGTGGAAGAACTGGTGGCGCACGGCCGCACCGTGGAAGAGGTGCGCCAGATCATCGGCGCCGACGCACTGATCTACCAGGACGTGGATGCCATGAAACACGCGATCGGCCAGCTGAACAAGAAGATCAGCGGTTTCGACGCGTCCTGCTTCGATGGTGTGTATGTCACGGGCGACATCCAGGCCGAAGACATCGCGCGCCTGAATGCCAGCCGCGTCAAGGGTGGCGAGGACGACGCCGACACCTCGCGCCTGGCCCTGCCCAACCACCAGGGGGACTGAGCGCATGAGCAGCAAGACCCCCAGGGAAAAATCCCGGCCCGAAGGCCTGCGCCTGCAGACGCTGGCCGTGCGTGCCGCCGTCGAGCGCAGCCAGTACGGCGAGAATTCCGAAGCCCTGTACCTGACCAGTGGTTATGTGCAGCCCAGTGCCGAGATCTCCGCCCGCCGTTTTGCGGGCGAAGAGGAGGGCTATACCTACGGCCGCTCCGGCAACCCCACGGTGACCAGCTTCGAGCAGAGGTTGGCGGCCCTGGAGGGGACCGAGGCCTGCATGGCTACGTCGTCGGGCATGTCGGCCATCATGCTGATGTGCTTCAGCCTGCTGAAGGCGGGCGACCACGTGGTCTATTCCCAGTCCCTGTTCGGCTCGACCATCAAGCTGATCGGCTCCGAGTTCGCACGCTTCGGCGTGGAGTCCACCGCCGTGCCGCAGACCGATCTGGCGGCCTGGAAACAAGCGGTGCGCCCCAACACGCGCCTGCTGTTTGCCGAGACGCCGACGAACCCGCTGACCGAGGTCTGCGACATCGCCGCCCTGGCCGACATCGCGCACACCGCCGGCGCCCTGCTGGCCGTGGACAACTGCTTTGCCACGCCCGCGCTGCAGCGCCCCGTCGACATGGGCGCCGACATCGTGATGCACTCGGGGACCAAGTACCTCGACGGCCAGGGCCGTGTCATGGCCGGCGCCCTGTGCGCCAGCGAGAAGATGGTGCTGGAGAAGTTCCTGCCCGTGCAGAAGAACAGCGGCATGGTGCTGTCACCCTTCAACGCCTGGGTGGTGCTCAAGGGCCTGGAGACGCTGGACCTGCGCATGCGCGCCCAGAGTGCGCTTACGCATGAACTGGCCCTCTGGTTGCAGCAGCACCCGGCGGTGGCGCGGGTGCATTACCCCGCGCTGGCTGACCATCCGCAGCATGCCTTGGCCATGCAGCAGATGTCGGGCCTGGGGGGCGCCGTGCTGTCCTTCGATGTGAAGGCAGCCAGCCCCGAGCAGGCGCGTGCGCGTGCCTTCCATGTGCTGGACTCGCTGCAGACGCTCTCGCTCTGTACCAACCTGGGCGATACCAAGACCCTGCTCACCCACCCGGCCAGCACCTCGCACGGCAAGCTGTCCGAGGCCCAGCGCCAGGCGGCCGGCATCGGCCAGGGCCTGATCCGTGTGGCCGTGGGCCTGGAGCATCCGCAGGACGTGCAGGACGACCTGGCACGCGGCCTGAACACCCTGTCCTGATTTTTGAATTGAACTGATTCCGTGACCCAACGCGTACGCACCCGTTTTGCCCCGTCTCCGACGGGTTTCATCCACCTCGGCAATATCCGCTCGGCCCTTTATCCCTGGGCCTTCGCGCGTGCCACGGGGGGTGACTTCATCCTGCGCATCGAGGACACCGACCTGGACCGCTCCACCCAGGCCGCGGTGGACGTCATCATCGAAGGCATGGCCTGGCTGGGCCTGACCTATGACGAAGGCCCGTTCTACCAGATGCAGCGCATGGAGCGCTACAAGGTCGTGCTGGCCGAGCTGCAGGCCGCCGGCCATGTCTACCCCTGCTACATGAGCGTGGAAGAGCTCGACGCCCTGCGCGAGCGCCAGATGGCCAACAAGCAGAAACCCCGTTACGACGGCACTTGGCGCCCCGAGCCGGGCAAGGCCCTGCCGCCCGTGCCCGCAGGGGTCAAGCCGGTGCTGCGCTTCAAGAATCCGCAGGGTGGCGCGGTGGTCTGGGACGACAAAGTCAAGGGCCGCATCGAGATCAGCAACGACGAGCTTGACGACCTGGTGATCGCGCGCCCCGACGGCACGCCCACCTACAACTTCTGCGTGGTGGTGGACGACATCGACATGGCCATCACCCACGTGATCCGCGGCGACGACCACGTGAACAACACGCCGCGCCAGATCAATATCTTCAAGGCCCTGGGCAAGGAGCCCCCGGTCTACGCCCACCTGCCCACCGTGCTCAACGAGCAGGGCGAGAAGATGAGCAAGCGCAACGGCGCCAAGCCCGTCACCCAGTACCGCGACGAGGGCTACCTGCCGGACGCCATGGTGAACTACCTGGCGCGCCTGGGCTGGAGCCACGGCGACGACGAGATCTTCAGCCGTGCGCAGTTCCTGGAATGGTTCGACCTGGACCACCTGGGCCGCAGCGCCGCGCAGTTCGACGAGGCCAAGCTGCGCTGGGTCAACGCCCAGCACCTCAAGGCCATGGCCGACGACACCCTGGCGCCACTGGTGGCCGAGCAGTTGCAGAAGCGCGGCATCGTCGCCGATGAACGCCTGCCGCGCATCTGCGGCCTGTTCAAGGACCGCTGCGACACCACCGTGGCCCTCGCCGACTGGGCCCAGGCCTTTTATGGCGACGTGGCCCCGAAAGCCGAGGACATCGCCCAGCACGTGACCGATGCCGTCAAGCCCGCGCTGGCCCAGCTGCAGGACAAGCTGGCCGCCTGTGCCTGGGACAAGGCCAGCATTGCCGCGGCCATCAAGGAAGTGCTCACCGCTGCAGGCTTGAAGATGCCGCAACTGGCCATGCCGGTGCGCGTGCTGGTGCTGGGCACGCCCCAGACCCCCTCGCTGGATGCCGTGCTGGAGCTGCTGCCCCGCGAAAAAGTTCTGACCCGTTTGCAAAGGGTCTGAATTTCAGTCTATAATTCGAGGCTCGACGCGATGCTCTTGAAAAAGAGTGTCGTTTAGAAATGGGGGTATAGCTCAGCTGGG
>CAUPQO010000281.1:0-3152 GCA_963513295.1 uncultured Hylemonella sp. | reverse complement strand
ACATGCTCGCCCGTGGCGCCCAGCACAATGACGCTGAAGTCGTGCCCCACCTTCACGCCGTAGCCCGGCAACTGGCCCGAGAGGCCGGCCGCGCGCTCGCGCGACTTGCGGCGCACGAAGGCGGCCAGCACCACCAGAAAATCGGCGTCGGCGTGCGGCACATCTTCGGCGCGGAAGCCGTGGCCGTAGTGCTCGGCAATGAACCCGGTGTTGAAGTCGCCCGCCACGAACTTCGGGTGCGCCAGCAGCGCGGCCTGGAACGGAATGTTGCTGCTGATACCTCGAATCACGAATCCGTTGAGCGCTTCGCGCATCTTGGCGATGGCGTCCATCCGGTCTTTGCCGTGCACGATCAGTTTGGCGATCATCGAGTCGTAGAACATCGGGATCTCGCCGCCGTCCTGCACGCCGGTGTCCACCCGCACGCCCAGCAGATCGGCTGTGTTCGCCTGCCACATGCTCTGAGCGGGCGGCGCAAAGCGCACCAGCCGCCCGGTGCTGGGCAGGAAATTGCGGAACGGGTCTTCGGCGTTGATGCGGCACTCGATCGCCCAGCCTTCGCGCTTCACATCGGCTTGCGTCAGCGGCAGCTTCTCGCCGGCGGCCACGCGGATCATGAGTTCCACCAGGTCCAGCCCGGTGATGCACTCGGTCACCGGGTGCTCCACCTGCAGGCGGGTATTCATCTCCAGAAAATAGAAGTCCTGGTCCTTGCCGACCACGAACTCCACCGTGCCCGCACTCTGGTAGTTCACCGCTTTGGCCAGCGCCACGGCCTGCTCGCCCATGGCCTTGCGCGTGGCGTCGCTGATGAAGGGCGACGGCGCTTCTTCAATGACCTTCTGGTGGCGGCGCTGGATCGAGCACTCGCGCTCGTTCAGGTAGATCACGTTGCCGTGTGCATCGCCCAGCACCTGAATTTCGATGTGGCGCGGCTCCTGCACAAACTTCTCGATGAAGATGCGGTCGTCGCCGAAACTGTTGCGCGCCTCGTTCTGGCACGCGGTGAAACCCTCCAAGGCCTCCTTGTCGTTGTAGGCCACGCGCAGACCCTTGCCACCGCCGCCGGCACTGGCCTTGATCATCACCGGGTAGCCAATGTCTTTGGCGATCTGCACCGCGCGCTCGGCGTTCTCGATGGCGTCGTTCCAGCCCGGGATGGTGTTGACCTTCGCGGCGTTGGCCAGCTTCTTGGAGGCGATCTTGTCGCCCATGGCCGCGATGCTGAAGTGCTTGGGGCCGATGAAGGCCATGCCTTCGTCTTCCACGCGCTTGGCAAACGCTTCGTTCTCCGACAGGAAGCCGTAGCCGGGATGGATGGCCTGTGCGCCGGTCTGTTTGGCGGCGGCAATGATCTTGTCGGCCACGAGGTAGCTCTCGCGCGAAGGCGCCGGGCCGAGCAGCACGGCCTCGTCGGCCAGCTGCACGTGGCGCGCCTCCTTGTCGGCTTCGGAATACACCGCCACGGTGGCGATGCCCATCTTTTTCGCGGTGGCGATCACGCGGCAGGCAATTTCGCCGCGGTTGGCAATCAGGATCTTGGTGAACATGGAATCTCCTATCCGGGAATCAGTTGGTTGGGCTCGTCGATGTGGCTGTGCCCGCAGCGGGCACGGCATGTCCGTCTCCGCTCATGTCCCCCGCCAGCCTGCGGCTGGCTCCTCCTTGACTTCGCTGCGACGGACACACCGTGCCCGCTGCTGCGAAGGAGATGGGTTGGAACACGTCGGCATACCAAGTGCCCGGGAGCGGGCTGCCTGAGCGTTTTGCGGAGGTCAAGGAGGAGGCCGAAGGCCGGGGGACACGGAGCAAAGCGCTCAGGCAGTCCGCTCCAGCGCGCGAAAACCACAGGGCACTGCAAATCACAGCGGAATGTTCCCGTGCTTGCGCCACGGGTTCTCCAGCTTCTTGTCCTTGAGCATCACCAGCGACCGGCAGATGCGCTTGCGTGTCTCGTGCGGCAGGATCACGTCGTCGATGAATCCGCGCGCGCCCGCCACGAAGGGGTTGGCGAAGCGGGCCTTGTACTCGGCTTCGCGCATCGCCAGCTTGGCCGGGTCTTTTTTCTCTTCACGGAAGATGATCTCCACCGCGCCCTTGGCGCCCATCACCGCGATCTCGGCGTTGGGCCAGGCGAAGTTCACGTCGCCGCGCAGGTGCTTGGAGCTCATCACGTCGTAGGCACCACCGTAGGCCTTGCGGGTGATCACGGTGATCTTGGGCACCGTGCACTCGGCGTACGCGTAGAGCAGTTTGGCGCCATGCTTGATGATGCCGCCGTACTCCTGCGAGGTGCCGGGCATGAAGCCGGGCACGTCCACGAAGGTGATCACCGGGATGTTGAAAGCATCGCAGAAGCGCACGAAGCGCGCCGCCTTGATGCTGCTCTTGATGTCCAGGCAGCCCGCCAGCACCAGCGGCTGGTTGGCCACGATGCCCACCGTCTGGCCGTCCATGCGCGCGAAGCCGATCAGGATGTTCTTCGCGTACTCGGGCTGCAGCTCGAAGAAGTCGCCATCGTCCACCGTCTTGACGATCAGCTCCTTCATGTCGTAGGGCTTGTTCGGGTTCTCGGGCACCAGCGTGTCCAGGCTCATCTCCATGCGGTCGATCGGGTCACCGCTGGGGCGCACGGGAGCCTTCTCGCGGTTGCTCAGCGGCAGGTAGTTGTAGAGCCGGCGCAGCATCAGCAGCGCTTCCACATCGTTCTCGAAGGCCAGGTCGGCCACGCCGCTCTTGGTCGTGTGCGTGATGGCGCCGCCGAGTTCTTCCGCGGTCACTTCCTCGTGCGTCACGGTCTTCACCACCTCGGGGCCGGTGACGAACATGTAGCTCGAATCCTTGACCATGAAGATGAAGTCCGTCATCGCGGGCGAATACACCGCGCCACCAGCCGACGGCCCCATGATCATGCTGATCTGCGGCACCACACCGCTGGCCATCACGTTGCGCTGGAACACGTCGGCGTATCCGCCGAGCGAGGCCACGCCTTCCTGGATGCGCGCACCGCCCGAATCGTTCTGGCCGATGACAGGTGCACCCACCTTCATGGCCTGGTCAATGATTTTGCAAATCTTCTCGGCGTGCGTTTCAGACAAAGCCCCCCCGTACAGGGTGAAGTCTTGGCTAAAGACAAACACCAAACGGCCGTT
>CAUPQO010000280.1:0-3166 GCA_963513295.1 uncultured Hylemonella sp. | reverse complement strand
CCCCAGCTCAATTTGACCGACCAGTGAACCCAGGCCATAGCCAAAGGCCACCAGCCACATCAGCGGTTCGGCGATATTGCCCACCAGGCTGGGGATGGCCAGCTTGCGCCAGACCAGCAGGTTGCGCAGGAAAACGGGCCACCACCTCATCATGCTGTGCATCACGCGTCCTCCCGGATCTGGCGGCCGGTCAGTTTCAGGAAGAGGTCTTCCAAGTTGGCCGGACGGTGCAGGCTGCGCAGCGTGTGCTCGTGGGCCAGGGCCTGCATCAGCGGCGCAGCGTCCTGCGTGTAGAAAAACACGGTCTCGCCACTGACCTCGACCCGGCTGGCCAGGGCGCGCAGCGGCCCCGTGCTCAGGGCCTGGGCCTGACCGTTGAGATTGGCGCCATAGACCTCGACCACGTCGGGCTCCAGGTGCGCGGCGATGAGATCACGCGGCGTGCCTTCGGCGATCTTGCGCCCGTGATCAATGACCAGCAGGCGGTCGCACAGGCGCTCGGCCTCGTCCATGAAGTGGGTGGTCAAGAGGATGGACTTGCCCTGCTGCATCAGTTGCTGCAGGCGTTCCCACATCAGGTGGCGGGCCTGCGGGTCCAGCCCGGTGGTGGGTTCGTCGAGCAGCAGCAGGCGCGGGTCGTTCACCAGGGCACGCGCCAGGCTGAGTCGGCGGCGCATGCCGCCCGAGAGCTGGCCGGGTTTGGCATCGGCCTTGTGCGAGAGCGCCGCGAATTCAAGCAGCTGCGGGATGCGCGCACGGATGTCCGCCGTCTTCATGCCGAAATAACGGCCGAAGACCAGCAGGTTTTCGGCGCAGCTGAAGTCGGGGTCGAGCGAGTCGAACTGGGTCACCACTCCCAGCTGGGCCTTGATGGCGTGTGCGTCGGCCGGCATGCGCAGGCCGAAGGCCTCGACGTGGCCGCTGTCCGGCGTGCTCAGTCCCAGGCACATGCGCAGGGTGGTGGTCTTGCCGGCACCGTTGGGGCCGATGACACCCAGGCACTCGCCGGGGCGGATGGCAAAACTCAGGTCATTGACGACCGTGGCCTCGCCGTAGCGTTTGACGAGGTTGTGGCATTCGAGGAAGGCGTCGAGCATGCCCTCATCTTAGCGATTCAGTCCAGCCAACGCACCGAGCCGCGATAGGCGTGCCAGCTCGCATGACCCAGCCAGGGCCCGATCAGCAGCAGGCCCAGACCCCAGGGGATCAGGGCGATGGTGACCAGCCCGGTGATCAGTGCCCCCCAGAGCAGCAGCACCGGCAGGTGGGTGAAAAAGACCTGGATGCTGGTGAGCGAAGCCGAGATGGCGTCGGTGTCGCGGTCCAGGATCATGGGGATGGAAACCACCGAGGTGGCAAACACCAGGCCGGCGAAGACGCCGCCCACCACCAGGTAGACCGCGACGAACTCCCAGTTCTCGGGATTGAAGATGGCCTGCAGCACGCCGGCCGTGGACGGCATGCCGGTGTTGAAGAAGACCGCGAACACCACCAGCGAGGCGCGGCCCCAGAGCAGCTCCAGCACGACCAGCACCAGCACCAGCAGGCCCATGCTGCCGATGCGCGCGTCCCAGCAGGTCAGCGAGGCGCCCAGGTCGGGCGACAGGCCCAACTCGCGCCGCCGGCTCACCTCGTACAGGCCCAGGGCCAGGAAGGGGCCGACCAGCAGGCAGCCCGAGACGATGGACATGGCGTACTCGGGCTTGTAGCGGAACACCGCGCCCAGCGTCAGCGCCATGGCCCAGAAGCACATGCCGTAGAACAGCGCGATGCCCATCTCGGCCGTCAGGTCGCGCCAGCCGCGTGCCAGCCAGCGGAAGGGGTCGGCGAAGCCCAGGGGCAGGATCTCGCGCCTGGGCCCCACCGGGGGTGGCGGCACATAGGGCGCGGGGTTGACAGGCAGGCTGTGGTCGGCGTCGTGGCTGTTCTCGCTCATGGGGAACAAGACTAACGAGCCGCCCCCTGGCTGCCTAGTCAGGAAAACACCAATGCCGCCAGGGGTATCAGTTCAGGGCTTGGAGCGCCTGCGCCAGGTCGGCCTGCAGGTCCTCGGCCGCCTCCAGGCCGGTAGAGAAACGCACCAGCGTGCCGCGCGCCAGATGGGCCGGCCAGCCCTGGCGCATGCCGGCCAGCTCATAGGGCACGACCAGGCTGATGGGCCCGCCCCAGCTGTAGCCCAGCCGGAACAGGCGCAGGGCATCGCAGAAAGCGTCCACCTGCGCGGCGCTGTAACGCTCGTGGAAGATCACGCTGAACAGGCCCGCCGCAAGGCCCTCACGCTCCTCCCGGCCCTCCCCGGCCCCGCACAACGCTTGCCATTGCGCGTGGCCCGGCGAATCGGGTAGCGCCGGATGCAGCACCTGGGCAAACTCGGTACGGCGCTGGCACCAGCGCGCCAACGCACGCGCCGTACGGTCGTGTTCGCGGTAGCGCAAGACCATGCTGGGCAGCGCGCGCAGCACGGCCTCCACATCGTTCATGCCCACGCCCAGGCCCAGGCGCATGTGGGTGAACTTGAGGCGGAGGTGCAGGGCCGGGTCGCGCGTGATGATGGAGCCCATGAGCACGTCGCCGCCGCCGCTGGGGTATTTGGTCAGGGCCTGGACCGAGATGTCCACGCCCAGCCCCTCGCCGAGCTCGAAGGCATTGAAGGCCAGGCCGGCACCCCAGGTGTTGTCCAGCGCGCCGAGCACACCAGCCTGGCGGCAGACACGCATCTGCTCGCGCAGGTCGGGAAACTCCAGGGTGACCGAGCCCGCGGCTTCGAGCCAGACCAGTTTCGTACGCGGACCGATGCGCCGCGCCAGGTCCTGCGGGTCCAGCGGGTCGTAGAACTGGTGGGTGATGCCCCAGTCCTTCAGCTCGCCGTTGGCCAGCGCCTTGCTGGGGCCGTAGGCGTTGTCGGGGATCAGCACTTCGTCGCCGCTCTTGAGCAGGGACAGGGCCACCGTGGCGATGGCCGCCAAGCCGCTGGGTGCCAGCAGGCACTGGGTGCCGCCCTCCAGAGTGGCCAGGCGCTCTTCCAGCACATAGCTGGTCGGTGTGCCATGCAGGCCATAGGTGTAGCCGGTCTTGTCCTTCCACTCGCGGCTGCGCATGGCGGCCACGTTCGGGAAGAAGACGGTGGAGGCCTTGAAGACGCCCGGCTGCGGCGCCGCAAAGCCCT
>CAUPQO010000279.1:0-3182 GCA_963513295.1 uncultured Hylemonella sp. | reverse complement strand
CGCAAGCCCTGGCCCGAAACCTCATGCACCTGCTCGGACCGCCAGGCCAGCACACCCTCGCCCTGCCCGGCCGCGAGCAAGGCCCGCGACACCGGGTGCAAGGACTGTTGCGCCAGCGCCATGGCCATGGCCAGCGCCTCGCTGCGATCCACGCCTGCGCGGGTCGACACGGACTGCAGCACCATGGCATCACGCGTCAGGGTACCGGTCTTGTCGAACAGCACCGTGTCCACTTCAGCCAGCGCCTCCAGCCCCCCCAGGCGACGCACCAGCACCCCCTGGCGCGCCAGCGTACCGGCGGCGGCCAGCATGGCCGCCGGCGTGGCCAGCGAGAGCGCACAGGGACAGGTCACCACCAGCACGGCGACCGCCACCATCAGGGCGTGGCCCGGATCATGCGACCACCAGAAAGCCGCGGCACCGCCCGCCGCCAGCAAGACACCGATCAGAAAGGGCCGGGCCAGCCGGTCCACCAGTTGCGCCAGTTGCGGCCGGCTGGTGGCGGCCTGCTCCATCAGCGCCACTATCTGGGCAAAACGCGTGTCCGCCCCCGTGCGCTCCACCCGCACCTGTACCACGGCGTTCAGGTTGTGGCTGCCGGCAATGACGCTGGCGCCGACACCACGCAACAGCGGACGGGACTCGCCCGTGAGCAGGGCCTCGTCGGCCAGGGTTTCACCGTCGATCACCACACCATCGGCCGGGAAGGCTTCCCCCGGCAGCACGCGCAGCACGTCGCCGGGCAAGAGGCGTCGCACGGCCACGCGCTCGAACTCGCCGTCGGCACGCTGGCGCAGCACGCTGTCAGGCAGGCGGTTCATCAGGGCGTCGAGCGCCCCGGCGGTGCGCTCGCGCAGGCGCTGCTCCAGCCAGCGCCCGGTCAGCAGGAAAAAGACGAACATGGTCAGCGAGTCGAAGTACACCTCCTGGCCAAAAATGCCCTGGGGCTCGAAGGTGCCGGCCGTGCTGACCACGAAGGTGATGCCCATGCCCAGGGCCACCGGCAGGTCCATGCTGATGCGCCGCTGCAAGATGTCGCGCAGGGCCGCGGAGAAAAAGGGGCCACAGGAGAACAGCATCACCGGCAGCGTCAGCACCCAGGACGCCCATCGCAGCAGCTGCTCCATCTCGGCCGTCAGGTCGCCGGGCTCGGCCACGTAGGCCGGCCACGCGTACATCATGACCTGCATCATGCAAAGGCCCGCCACCGTCCAGCGCCACAGGGCCTTGCGGGTCTCCTGGCGCCGGCGTTCGCTGGCAAAGGCGTCGTTGGCCGGCACGGCCCGGTAACCGGCACGCCGCACGGCCTCCATCCAGCCCGAGGGCAACACGGCATCGGCCTGCCAGAGCACACGGGCGCGCCGGCTCCCGGCGCTGACGCTGGCAGACGCCACGCCCGGCACGTTGCGCAAGGCATCCTCGACGCTCAGCGCACAGGCGGCACAGTGCATGCCTTCGATCACCAGATGGGACTCCCAGCAGCCCACCTGCCCGTCCAGCGGACGGCTGAAGGCGGACCAGGCCGCCGGATCATCGAGCAGTGGCCCGGCCTCAGGCTGAACCCCGCCGGACAGCAGCGGGCGATCCCCGGACACCGGCAGGAGTTGCGCAGACACGGCAAGACTGGCAGATTGCATGAGGGTCAAGCGTAGCGGGCAGAACCCGCCTGCGACTTGATATGGATCAAGACCATACCAGAACCCCGTGGAGTAATCTAGAGGTGCTCGAACAACCCAAGGAGATCGACTCATGTACCAACGTATCCTCGTCGCCACCGATGGCAGCACCCTGTCCAAGAAGGCCGTGAGCAGTGCCATCGCCCTGGCCAAGCTCAGCGGCGCCGAACTGGTCGCCCTGAAGGTGGTGCCCCGTTATCCTCAGAGCTATTTCGAAGGCGGCCTGGCCCTGGCGCCCAGCGACATCGCCAAGATCGAAAAACAGTGGGCGGCCCACGGCCAGGCCATCGTGGACGGCGTCGCCAAGTCTTCCGCGGCCAAGGGGCTTTCGGTCAAGGCCGTGGTCGTCAAGTCCGATCTGGTCAGCGAGGCCATCATCGCCACCGCCAAGAAGAACAAGTGCGACCTCATCGTCATGGCCTCCCATGGCCGCCGGGGTGTCAAGCGCCTGCTGCTGGGCAGCGAGACCCAGCAGGTGCTGACGCACTCGAACATTCCAGTGCTGGTGCTGCGCTGAAGTCCTGCGGGGGGAGTGCCAAGCTGTTAAATTCCCGTGGAAAGACCGTCACGGGACCCCATGAACGCACGCCCCCTCCTTTTTCCCTTGCGGCTCCTGCCACTGCTCGTGCAGGCGCAGCCGGTCTCGCTGCGCTCTTCCGACAGCAGCGAACTCGGCGTCGAGGTCATGAGCCAACGTTACGAGGCCGGTAGCGGCACCGCCGCCTATAGCCAAGCAGGTAACAAGGTCGGCCTGGTGTTCCGCTTCACCCAGGCCCTGGCCGACAACTGGTACTGGGGTGCCGATGCACGCCAGTCCCACGGCAACATCAACTACAGCAGCGTCAGCCGTGGCGACAAGGGCGGCAACGCGGAGGTACTCACCGAGGTGCGCATCACCGGCGGCAAGGACTATCCGCTAGGGACCCAGCTGCTGGCACCCTACTTCGGCCTGGGTTACCGCGAGCTCAGAACCGACCTGCGCGGCCTCACCAGCACCGGTGACGAAGGGTACCGGCGTCGCAGCCAGTATGTTTACCTGCCGCTGGGCCTGACGCACCGCCTGCAGCTGCAGGCCCAGGCCCGGCTCTCGACCAGCCTGGAATACGACCTGCTGCTGGATGGCCAGCAGAGCTTTTTGCTCTCGGACACCGACCCGAGCTCCAACGACCCGGTCACCAGCCAGCGCAGCGGCCATGGCCTGCGCCTGACCAGCAGCTACGAAACCCACGACTGGTCCTTCGGCTTCTTCGTGCATTACTGGCGCATCGCCGCATCCGACCAGGCTCGTCAGGCGCTGGCCGGCGTCCCCGCTGCGCTGGTGGAGGAGCCCCGCAACAGCACGCGCGAAGTCGGCGTGCAGTTCCGGCTGCGCTTTCACTAAGACAGCAGATCAGGCGCCGAACAGCGCCTTGTACTGGTCCCGCAGCAGGTTCTTCTGCACCTTGCCCATGGTGTTGCGCGGCAGGTCGTCAACCACGAAGCATTTCTTGGGAATCTTGAAGTTGG
>CAUPQO010000278.1:0-3198 GCA_963513295.1 uncultured Hylemonella sp. | reverse complement strand
GGGCACTATCTGCAGGCCATGCCGGCGCGCGAGATCATTGCGCGCATGCTGCGCAACCTCAAGGAAATCCATCGCACGCAGCAGGACTGGTTGCGCCTGGTTGCGGTGGAAGACCGGCTGCTGGTGCTCTTGCCCCAGGCCTGGGGCGAATACCGCGATCGCGGCCTGGCACAGGCCGAACTGGGCCAGTTCGGCCCGGCGGTGCGGGATCTGGAGACCTACCTCGGGCAGGCCGGGCAGGGCGAAGATGCCCAGGCCATCACCGAGCGCGTGGTCAGGCTGCGCCGCGCGCTGGGCTGAACTGAGCGGCGCTCAGCACTTCACCAGTTTCAGGAAAGACGGGATGTGAGGCGCTTCCTGCGCCTGGCTGGCCTCGGTGGCCTGCGTGGCCGCGGGCGTGTTGCGCAAGGCGTTGTTGCTGCTGACCCGGTCCAGGACGCGTGTGTTGGTGATGCGGGTGACGGCCGGCAGTGGCCGCGAGGCCAGCATGCGCTGTGCGACCGGTGCGGTTTCGCGTACGAGCGGCGCTGGCGCAGGGCGGGCTGATGCCGGCGTGGCCAAGGCAGCCGGGCGGGAGGGAGCTGGCGGCGGCGCATGGCGCGCAGCCAGCAGCCGGCTGGGCAGGGCCGCCGGCATCTGGGGCGGACGGGCAGCCTGGGGCGCTGGCGTAGCTGCGGGCGCCTGTGCCGCATGGCCGGCGCTGCCCGCAGCGGCGGGCGAGATGGCCAGCTGCGGTTCGAGCCAGCCCAGGATGGGTTGCCACTGGCGCAGGTCGGTGGGAACGCGGTCAGCCGGCAGATCGAACAGGGTCATGCCGCGTTCCAGGCACTGCACATAGGCCTGGCTTTCGCGCAGCACGCCCAGGAAGGGCATGCCCAGGCCGGTGGCCCAGTCCTTGAGGACCTGGGGGGTGCGGGTGCGGGTGTCGATGCGCATGCCGATGCAGGCCACCTTGCAGCGACCGCTCGCGACCCGCGGCAGGGCCAGCAGCTCGGCATGACAATCGGCGGCCGATTCGCGGTCAAAGGCCGAGCCGCAGACCGGCATGAGGATGATGTCGGCGAACATGACCATGCGCGCCAGGTCGAAGCCGTGCAGGCCGCCCGGGGTGTCCAGGATGACGTGGGTGATACCGGCCGGCACGCGCAGGATGTTCTGGTCCACGGTCCAGGGCGCGATGGCCGGCAGTGCCTCGTTGCGCTTGCGCAGCCAGGAGCGGGTGGATTGCTGCCGGTCCACGTCACCGAGCATGACCGCGCTGCCCTGATGGGCACACCAAGCCGCGAGGTGGGCCGCGAGCGTGCTTTTGCCGCTCCCTCCCTTGCGATTGACCACAGCGATCACAGGCATGAATGCTCCTGGCGGTGAACCAAAAACTGCAGTGTGACCGGAAATAATCTGAAAGTCCAGTACCCGCGGGTGTGGGTAGCTAGGGATTTTGTAGCGAAAAGCAACACTTGCCCGGACGTGCCGAACGCTCAGGCCGTGCGACCCGGAGGCGGGGCCGGTCGTCGAAGCGCCAGCAGCATGAGCGCGACGACGCAAAACGCGGCTCCGGCGGCGAAGGTGCTGGATGCGCCCCACTGGTCCCACAGCAGACCGGCCAGGGCGCTGGCCAGCAGCATGGACAGGCCGCAGACCAGGTTGAACATGCCGAAGGCCGTGCCGCGCAGATCGGCCGGTGCGGTGTCGGCCACCATGGTGGCCAGCAGGCCCTGGGTCATGGCCATGTGCAGGCCCCAGAGCAGCACGCCGCCCCACACGAAGAGGCCGCGGTTGCTCCAGGCCAGCAGCCCGTCGGCAGCGATCAGCAGGACCAGGCCCCAGGCCAGCAGCTTGCGGTGATCGACCCGGTCGGCCAGCTTGCCGAAAGGGTAGGCGCCCAGGGCATAAATCATGTTCATGACGATCAGCACCAGCGGCACCCAGGCCAGCGGCAGGCCGCCTTGCTGGGCGCGCAGCACCAGGAAGGCTTCGGAAAAGCGCGCCAGCGTGAAGACCGCGCCTATGCCCACCACCCACCAGTAGGCGGGTGCCAGCCGGCGCAGGTTCTCGCGCCGGATCGGGTTGGTGCGAGGTGCGCCGGCCGGGCGCTCGGGTTCCTGCACGCCGAAGATCAGCAGGGCGACGCAGAGGAGGGCCGGGATCACGGCCACCCAGAACACGGCGTGGAAGTCATTGGCCCAGACCAGCATCAGGCCCATGGCCAGCAGGGGCCCGAGGAAGGCGCCCACGGTGTCGAGCGACTGGCGCAGGCCGAAGGCGGCGCCACGCAAGGCGGGCGGGGCGATGTCGGCCACCAGCGCGTCGCGCGGGGCGCCGCGGATGCCCTTGCCCACGCGGTCCAGCAGGCGCGCCACGACCACCGGCTCGACCGTGGTGGCCAGGGCGAACAGCGGTTTGCTCAGCGCGCCCAGGCTGTAGCCCAGCACGGCCAGCGGCTTGCGCCGGCCCCACCAGTCGCTCAAGGCGCCCGAGAAGACCTTGACGATCAGGGCGGTGGCTTCGGCGGCGCCTTCAAGCAGGCCGACCAGCAGCATGCTGGCGCCCAGGCCGGTGACCAGGAGGACCGGTAGCAGGCTGTGGATCAGCTCGGAGGAGATGTCCATCAGCAGGCTGACGAAACCCAGCGCCCAGATGCCGGCGGGCATCCTTGGGGGCGGGGTTTGTTGTTCAGGCACGGTGAACCTGAACGATCAGACAGATCAAGCGACTTCGACCGGCGCGCCCTTGCCGCGCTCGGCGATGACGCCGATCTCGTAGACCTGCTCGCCCAGGCCGCGCAGGGTCTGGGCCGTGGCGGCGGCGCTGGCGGCGTCGACCACCACCACCATGCCGATGCCGTTGTTGAAGGTGCGGTTCATCTCGAAGTCGTCGATGCCGGCGGTCTTCTGCAGCCAGGCGAACAATTCGGTCTGCGGCCAGCTGCCTTTTTTCAGATGGGCCGCCGTGCCTTCCGGCAGCACGCGCGGGATGTTCTCCAGCAGGCCGCCGCCGGTGATGTGGGCCAGGGCCTTGATGCCGCCGGGCGAGGCGGCATTTCCTGATGACAGGGGATGGGCCGCGAGGGCGGCCAGCACGTTTTTCACGTACAGCCGGGTCGGCTCCATGATCGCCTGCTTGAAGGGCTTGCCGTCCAGGGTGGCGGGGGTGTTGGTGCCGGCACGCTCGATGCACTTGCGCACCAGGGAGAAACCG
>CAUPQO010000277.1:0-3276 GCA_963513295.1 uncultured Hylemonella sp. | reverse complement strand
TATTCGGCACCCCAGTGCATGGCCATGAAAGCCTGGCCGCTGGCCAGTTCATCGCTGGCCTGCAGCGGCACCAGGATGGAGCCGCGTTTGCTGGTGACGTGCACCAGCTCGCCTTCGACGAAACCACGGCGTGTCATGTCGCCGGGGCACATCTGCACACAGGGCTCGGCCACGTGGCCGAAGAGACGGCCCAGGGTGCCCGTGCGGCTCATGCCGTGCCCCTGGTCGCGCAGGCGCCCGGTGGTGAGCGCATAGGGAAAGCGCGACTCGCGCGGCTCGGCCACGGGTTTGTAGAGCGTGTTGGCAAAACGCGCACGGCCATCTTCGGTGGGGAAGATGCCGTCTTCGTAGAGGCGGGGCTTGCCCGTCGTGGCGCCTTCGGGCAGGGGCCATTGCTGGGGCGCCTGTTCGATCTGCGCGTAGCTCATGCCCGTGATGTCCAGGTCGCGGCCACGGGTGGACTCACGGTGTTCGTTCCAGACGGCTTCGGGCGTGTCGTAGGGAAATAAACTCCGTTCAGGCTGAGCTTGTCGAAGCCCTTCGACAGGCTCAGGGCGAACGGGTAAAAGGGTTTCGAGCCGGCGCGCGAAGTCCACGCCGATCTGCCAGTCGTGTCGCGCTGCGCCGGGGGCGGGCACGGCGGGGCGCACGCGCGTGATGCGGCGTTCGCTGTTGGTGACGGTGCCGTCCTTCTCGCCCCAGGTGCTGGCGGGCAGCAGCAGGTCGGCGTAGTCGCAGGTGGTCGGGGTGGCAAAGGCTTCCTGCACCACCACGAACTCGGCGCGCTCCAGGGCGCGGCGCACGGTGGCCAGGTCCGGCATGCTTTGCGCGGGGTTGGTGCAGGCTATCCACAGGGCCTTGATCTCGCCGTCGGCGGCGGCCTGGAACATCTCGACCGCGGTCTTGCCCGGTTTCTCGGGCACGGCGGGGATGCCCCAGAGTGTGGCCACTTCGGCACGGTGCTGCGGGTTGGCCAGGTCGCGGTGGGCGCTGAGCAGGTTGGCCAGGCCACCGACCTCGCGCCCGCCCATGGCATTGGGCTGGCCGGTCAGCGAGAAGGGGCCGGCGCCGGGTTTGCCGATCTGGCCCGTGGCCAGGTGCAGGTTGATCAGGGCCGCGTTCTTGGCCGTGCCGCTGCTGCTCTGGTTGAGGCCCTGGCAGTAGAGGCTGAGCGTGGCCTTGGAGGTGGCGAACAGACGCGCGGCCTCGTACAGCGTGTCCTTGGCAATGCCGCAGGTCTGCGTGAACATGTCGGGCGTGTAGTCGCGCACCGTGGCTTTCAGTTCCTCGAAGCCGCGCGTGCGCGTGGCGATGTAGTTGGCATCGGTCCAGCCTTCCCACAGCATGAGGTGCAGCATGCCGTTGAAGAGGGCCACGTCGGTGCCGGGCTGGATCTGCACGAACAGATCGGCGGTGCCGGCGGTGTCGGTGCGGCGCGGGTCCACCACCACGATCTTCAGGCCGGGGCGATTCTTTTTGGCTTCCTCGATGCGGCGGAACAGGATGGGGTGGGCCCAGGCCGCGTTGGAGCCGGCGATGAACAGGCAGTCGGCGTGGTCCACGTCCTCGTAGCAGGCCGGTGGCGCATCGGCACCCAGGGTCTGCTTGTAGCCGGCCACGGCACTGCTCATGCACAGGCGCGAGTTGGTGTCGATGTTGTTGGTGCCGATCAGCCCCTTGGCCAGCTTGTTGAAGACGTAGTAGTCCTCGGTCAGCAGCTGCCCGCTGACGTAAAAGCCCACGGCATCGGGGCCGTGCGTGCGGATGGTGTCGGCAAAACGGGTGGCGGCCAGGTCCAGCGCGGCGTCCCAGGCCAGGGGCTGCGGTGCGGCGCCGCGCTGCAGGCGCTGCATGGGTTGCAGCAGCCGCGTCTGCGCGATCACCTCGGGCGTGGCGGTCAGGTGCAGGGTGGAACCCTTGGAGCACAGGCGGCCGAAGTTGGCCGGGTGCTCCGGATCCCCGCGCACGCCGATGATCTGCTCGCGCCGAGACTCGATGATGACGCCACAGCCCACACCGCAGTAGGGGCAAGTGGAACGAGTTTCCTTATGCATGCAAGGCCCCTACGGAGGTGTTTCCTATACCCGCAGCGCGGTGAGCTGCGTCAGCAGCTACACCACAGTAGGGACAGGTGGATTTCGTTTCCTTATGCATGCGTGGTTCCCAGGGAGACCGTGCTCACCAGCTCCGTTCGGGCTGAGCCTGTCGAAGCCCTTCGACGAGCTCAGGGCGAACGGGGACGGTGGTCATGCGCAGGCCGTCTTGCGCGTGCAGGGCCCGGCCACGGGCGGCTGGGCATCCAGCGCCAGGGTGGCGAGTTCGTGGCCGTCCAGATGCACCACGCCGTCTTCCACCTTCACGGCGAAGCGCGGCGTGCTGCCTTCATCGGGCGCGCGGGCACAGCCCGTGTCCAGGGCTATGGTCCAGTTGTGCAGCGGGCAGGCCACGCTGGTGCCGAAGACGATGCCTTGCGAGAGCGGGCCGCCCTTGTGCGGGCAGCGGTCGAGCAGGGCAAAGACCTGGTCCTGGTCGTTGCGGAACACGGCCACGGCCATGCCTTGCGGGCGGTTCACACGGCGCGATCCCAGCACGGGGATGTCGTCGACGCGGCAGATCGGTTTCCATTCGTTCATTGCATGATTCCTTGTTGATGGAGGCGCATCAGGCGGAGACGCCGTCGACCTTGATCGGGATGAACTGGCGCGTGTCGACGCGGGCCTTCTCACCCTCGAACCAGGGATCGGGCTCGCCGTCCAGCGCGAACTGCAGGCGCTCCCACAGGGCCCGGCGGCCCTCATGGTCGTCCAGGATCTTCTTCTTCACGTAGTCCAGGCCCACGCGGTTCACGTAGTGCACGGTGCGCTCCAGGTACCAGCCCTCCTCACGGTAGAGCTGCATGAAGGCGCCGGTGTACTCCAGCACCTCCTCGGCGCTCTTGAGCTTGGTGAAGAAATGCGCCACCTCGGTCTTGATGCCGCCGTTGCCGGCGATGTGCATTTCCCAGCCCGAATCGACACCGATGATGCCCACGTCCTTGATGCCGGCCTCGGCGCAGTTGCGCGGGCAGCCGCTGACGGCGAACTTCACCTTGTGCGGGGCGTACATGCGCCACATGGCGCGCTCCAGGTCCTTGCCCATCTGGGTGCTGTCCTGCGTGCCCATGCGGCACCATTCGCTGCCCACGCAGGTTTTCACTGTGCGCAGGGCCTTGGCGTAGGCGTGGCCGCTGGGCATGCCGATGTCGTTCCAGACGGCCTGCAGGTCGTCCTTCTTGAC
>CAUPQO010000276.1:0-3279 GCA_963513295.1 uncultured Hylemonella sp. | reverse complement strand
GAGGGGTTGAGCGCCTTGATGTCTTCCAGTGGTACCTCGGCCAGCCTGGCGGCCAGCGCGACGTCGATGTCGCGCGTGATGGTGACGCTGTCGAAGTAGGGATGGTTCTCGATCACCGGGAGCTTGACGCCGAAGGCGTCCGGCCGGGCCACGATGTTCTTCATGGCCTGCAGCTTGGGGATGTAGTAACGCGTCTCCATGGGCATCTTCAGGTCCAGGTAACCCGTGCCCTTGCCGCTGCGCTGGTTCTTGGCGATGGCGCGTCCCACGCTGCCTTCCCCCCAGTTGTAGGAGGCCAGCGCCAGGTGCCAGTCGCCGAACATGCCGTACAGGCGCTCCAGGTAGTCCAGCGCGGCCTGGGTGGAGGCCAGTACATCGCGCCGGTCGTCCCGGAAGGCGTTCTGCTTGAGCTGGTAGAGCTTGCCGGTGCTGGGGATGAATTGCCACATGCCGGCAGCGCGTGCGTGCGAGTAGGCCTGCGGGTTGTAGGCGCTCTCGATGAAGGGCAGCAGGGCCAGCTCGGTGGGCAGGCCGCGCAGCTCCAGTTCCTCGACGATGTGGAACAGGTACTTGCGCGAGCGCTCGGCCATGTTCTCCAACTCAGCGGGGCGGGCGGAGTACCACTGCTCGCGGCCCGGCACGAGCTCGCTCTGCAGGTCACTCATGGCAAAACCGCGGCGGATGCGTTCCCACAGGTCGGTGGGCGCCGTCATCGCCGCCACCGGGCGGGGTGCGGGCTCCTGCGAGTCGATGGGCGTCAGGGCACCCGCCGGGTATTCGGGCTGGTGGCCGGGCGAGGCCGGCGGGCTGTAGGCAGGACTGGCGACGGCGGTGGGGGGCGTTTCCTGGGCCGGGATGGCCGAGGTGTCGCCGGGGCCGATGCTGGCGCAGCCACCCAGTGCGAGGAACAGGCCGGCCAGGGTGGCGTAACTGAATAGCTTCATTTGAACTGGTTTTTCCATTCGCGCAGGGCGGCGAAGATGCCGATCTCGTCGCTGGCCGCCGCACGGGCCTGAACGGCACGGGTGACAGCAGGCTGGCGCGAACGCAGAAAGGGGTTGATGTCGCGTTCGACGGCGATGGTCGAGGGCAGGGTGGGCAACTGGCGCGCCCGCAGCGCTTCGCACTGCCGGCTGTAGTCCTGCAGTTCGGCGTTGTCGGGTTCGACGGCGCGCGCAAAACGCAGGTTGCCCAGCGTGTATTCATGGGCGCAGCACACGCGTGTGCTGCCGGGCAGGGCGGCCAGGCGGTCCAGCGAGGCCAGCATCTGCGCCGGCGTGCCTTCGAACAGGCGGCCGCAGCCACCGGAGAACAGCGTGTCGCCGCAGAACAGCAGGGGCTGGCCATCGCAATCTGATGTGTACCAGGCGATGTGGCCGGCGGTGTGGCCGGGCACATCGAGTACGGAGAAGTGCAGGCCCAGCAGATCCAGCGTGTCACCGTCCTGGAAGCGCTGCAAGGGCTCGGGCATCTGCTCGCCCGCCGGGCCGTAGACGGCGGCACCGGTGGCCGCGCGCAGCTCGTCCACGCCGCCGATGTGGTCGGCATGGTGGTGGGTGACTAGAATCGCCTTGAGTTGCAGGCCCATGGTCTGCAGCGCCTGCAGCACCGGTTGCTCATCACCGGGGTCGACGACCAGAGCCTGGCGCCCGTCATGCAGCATCCAGATGTAGTTGTCGTCGAAGGCGGGCAATGGAAGCAGTGTCATGAATGAGGGAATTATAGGTTTGCAGGACTGGTTTGAGACCCCGGCCGGGTCTTATCTGTTGGCGTGGGAGCAACAGCAGTTCGATCGCCTGGTGGTCGACATCTTCGGTTACCACGCCCTGCAGCTGGGGCTGCCCGCGCTGGATGCGCTGGCAGCCAACCGCATGTCGCACCGCTGGCTGGCCACCAGCCATACCGTACCCCCCGGGGCCGCGAATGCGCGCTCCGCCTTGTTGATCGACTATGCGGCCTTGCCCCTTCCCGAGGCCAGCCTGGATCTGGTGGCCATGCCGCACACGCTGGACAGTCACCCCGACCCGCATGCCACCTTGCGCGAGGTGGCGCGGGTGCTGGTGCCGGGCGGGCGCGTGGTGCTCAGCGGCTTCAATCCCCTCAGCCTGTGGGGGCTGCGCCAGCGGCGCGAGCGCCTGTGCCGGCGTTTCAATCTGGGCACCTGCCTGCTGCCTGAGCCGCTGGAGTTCATCGGCTACTGGCGCCAGCGCGACTGGTTGCGCCTGCTGGATTTCGAGGTCGAGGTCAGTCATCACGGTGCCTACCGGCCGCTGCTGGGCAGCGACAAGTGGCTCAAGCGCTGGAGCTGGATGGATCGTGCCGGTGCGCGCTGGTGGCCTTACTTCGGTGCGGCCTACTTCCTGGTGGCGGTCAAGCGCGTGCACGGCGTGCGCCTGCTGGAGCCTGCGTGGAAGAAGGTCGGCAGCAAGGCCACGGGCACGGTGCCGCTGGTGCGCCGCAGCGGCGACAATCACCTCCACACGAGCAATGGAAACCACGAGTGAACACAGTCGAGATCTATACCGATGGCGCCTGCAAGGGCAACCCCGGCCCGGGCGGATGGGGCGTGCTGCTGAAATCCGGCGGCGTGGAGAAGGAGCTGTTCGGCGGTGAGCGCGAAACCACCAACAACCGCATGGAGATGCTGGCCGTGATCATGGCGCTGGAGTCGCTCAAGCGGCCCTGCCACGTGATCCTGCACGCTGACAGCCAGTACGTGCTCAAGGGCATCACCGAGTGGCTGGCCGGCTGGAAGGCGCGGGGCTGGAAAACGGCGGCCAAGCAGCCGGTGAAGAACGTGGACCTGTGGCAGCGGCTCGATGCGCTGGTGGCGGGGGCGGGCCACCGCATCGAGTGGCGCTGGGTCAAGGGCCATGACGGCGATCCGGGCAACGAGCGGGCCGATGAGCTGGCCAACCGCGGCGTGGCCCGGGTTTTGTAAAGTTCCGGCAAAGCGTCCCCGCCGGGGACAAGCCCTGCGGGTATTGCGCATGCAGAAGCAGCGCGGGACTGTTACATTCAGCAGCAGTCCTGCTCTGTCGAGCGGGTGACCGGACGATTGTCGATTCATCCATGGCCTCCAAATATCTCTACCCTGTGGTTGCCGTTGTCGGCATCGCTGCGGCGTCCACGGCCGCCTGGTGGTACCAGAGCAAACCATCGGCGCCGGCGGCAGCCAGCCGGGCCAGTGCAGGCCCGGCCGCAGGGGGCGCGCCCGGTGCCGGGGGCCCCGCGCGGCCGGTCACGGTGGAGGTGGCCAAGGTCCAGGTCGTGAAGCTG
>CAUPQO010000275.1:0-3309 GCA_963513295.1 uncultured Hylemonella sp. | reverse complement strand
TTGTGTCAGATGCATGACAGTTCCGATGGCTGCGGCTCCGCCGTGGGGCTGCGTGTCCCGACGGGGTCTGGGAAGCGCTTGTATAAACGATGGCTTATGAACAAGAACCTCTGGTTGCTGGCCGCCGCACAAGGCCTGTTTCTCACCAACAACGTGGTGTTCATCGCCATCAACGGGCTGGTGGGTCTGTCGCTGGCGCCGCTGGGCTGGATGGCGACGTTGCCGGTGATGGGCTATGTGTTGGGCGGCGCGCTGTCCACACCCCTGGTGGCACGCACGCAAAGCGCATTCGGGCGCAAGGTCTCGTTCCAGATCGGGCTGCTGGTGGCGCTGGGGTCGGCGCTGTTGTGCGCCTGGGCCGTGATGGACCACAACTTCTGGCTGCTCGTGGCCGCCACCGTGATCGCCGGCTACTACAGCGCCAACGGCCAGCTCTACCGCTTCGCCGCGGCCGAACTCAGTGCGCCGGCGTTCCGCGAAAAGGCCATCTCGCTGGTGCTGGCCGGTGGGCTGGTGGGCGCGGTGCTGGGGCCCAACCTGGCCAGCCGCACCCGCACCCTGTTCGATGTGCCGTTTGTGGGCGCCTACCTGTCGCTGGCGGTGGTGGCGCTGCTGTCCATGGCGGTGATGGCCTGGGTGCGTTTTCCGCCCGTGCCGCCCAAAGCGGCCAGCGCCGATCCCGGCCGGCCCCTGAGCGTGATCATGCGCCAGCCGGTGTTCATCGTCGCCACCGCCGGCGCGGCCCTGGGCTACGGCGTGATGAACCTGCTGATGGCGGCCACGCCGCTGGCCATGCAGGTCTGCGGTTTTCCGTTCGAGGACGCGGCCCTGGTGCTCGAATGGCACGTGATCGGCATGTTCGCGCCGGGCTTCTTCACCGGCCACCTGATCAAGCGGTTTGGTGTGCTCAGCATCATGGGCACCGGTGTCGCGCTCAACGTGTTGTGCGTCGTCATCGCTTTATCGGGCGTGGAGCTGCACCAGTTCCTGATCGCCCTGTTCCTGCTGGGCGTGGGCTGGAACTTCCTCTTCACCGCCAGCACCACGCTCTCGCTGCAGTCGTACCGACCCGAGGAAAAAGACCGCGCGCAGGCGGCCATCAACTTCTGCGTGTTCGCCACCATGGCGCTCACCTCGTTTGCCTCCGGCGCGCTGGTGACCACGCAGGGCTGGCAATGGTTGAACGTGGGCTCGCTGTTGCCGCTGGGACTCACCGCAGCGGCCCTGGTCTGGCTTGCATGGCGCGGTCGGCAAGCCCACAATCCGACCTGACCCAAGTAACCACGGAGGCTCGGCATGGGATTGCTGGATTCTTTGATTGGCGCGGCCACCGAAGCCGCCATGGGCGCCCAGCGCGGCGCCGACGCCTCACCCGCCGGGGGCGCTGGGGGCCTCAATCCACAGCTGCTGATCACCCTGGTGAGTTCGCTGCTGAACAACGCAGGGGGTTTGCAGGGTTTGCTCGCCAAGCTGCAGTCGGCCGGGTTGGGGGAAGCCGCGCAATCGTGGGTGGGCACGGGTGCCAACCAGCCGGTAGACCCCGATCGGCTCGGGCAGGCCCTCGGCCCGGACCTCATGGGCATGATCGCCGCCCAGCTGGGTGGCAACCCGGGGCAGGCATCCACCACCTTGGCCGACCTGCTGCCAGGGCTGATCGACCAGCTCACACCACAAGGCCAGGTGCCGGCCGACAACGGTCTGGGCGCACTCGGCGCCTTGCTCGGTGGTCAGAGCAACCCGGCAGCGGGCGATCTGATGGGCATGCTCGGCGGCTTGATGCAGCCGCGCCGCTAGGGCTCAGGCGGTTCTGGGCTGGGGCGCCTGAACGTCCAGCCAGGCTTTGAGCGTGCCGAACACGGCCGACGGATCTGCTTCGTTGAAGATCTCGTGGTACAGGCCCTCGAACGCCTGTGAATGCACGGTGCTTCGGGGGGCAGCCGCCGCAAAGGCACGACTGCCTTCGGACTTCACCAGGTGGTCGTCGCCCGCGAACATGAGCAAGGTCGGCACGCTCCAGCCGGGCGCCGCCGCCAGCACACTGGGCCCGTTGCTGTCGATGAAACGCGCCAGCCGCGCCGAGATGCGGTCGTGCACGCGGCGGTCCCTTTCATAGGCCGCCACCGTGGCCTGGTTGTGCGAAATCTTGCTCGCATCCAACCCGTTGGACAGGGTCTTGTTGGGTGCGTACCGATACATCAGATCGATCAACCTGCGTTGCACCAGACCCAGGCCGGCCTGCAGCGCGGGCGAGGACAGCACCAGGCCGTCGACCTTGGCCATGCCGCGCTGCACGAAGGTGGCCGACACCAGACCGCCCATGCTGTGCCCCATGAGAAGGAGGGGACAGGCCCACGGCTGGGCGATGTGGCGGCGCGTGTCGTCCAGCACCTCGGCCAGGTCGTCGAGCAGCGCGTCGTCGTCGGGCAGCACCCCCTGCGCGCCGCCCGAATCGCCGTGGCCGCGCTGGTCGAAGGCGCGCACGAAGAAGCCCCAGTCGTTGAGACGCCGCGCCACGGCGTCGTAACGCCAGGCGTGCTCGCCCAGCCCGTGCACGATGAGCACCACGCCGCGCGGACGGCGGCGCATCGGCAGCGGCCAGTCGTACAACGCGAGGTTGAGGCCGTCGCGCAAGGTGAAGGGGGCCTGGGTCGTGTCGGTCATGTCGGCGCAGGGAAAGAAATGGGACGGGCCGTGTTCAGGGCATGCGGGCGATGACCTGCGCGACGGTGGCGGTCAGGCGGCGCGCGTAGTCCAGGTGCAGGAATTCGTTCGGGCCGTGCGCATTGCTCTTGGGACCGAGCACGCCGCACACCATCATCTGCGCGGTCGGGAAACCCTGGCTGAGCATGTTCATGAGCGGGATGGTGCCTCCCTGGCCGATGGTGCCGCAACCAGCGCCAAAGTGCACCTGCGATGCGTCCTGCAAGGCCTGCTCGAACCAGGGCATGGTGGCCGGCGCGTTCCAGCCGCTGGCCGCGCCCTCACCCTCAAACGTGACCTTGGCCTGGTAAGGCGCGTTGTCCTCCAGCAGCGCCTTGAGCTCCTGCACGGCGGCGGGCGCGTCCACCAGCGGGGGCAGGCGCAGGCTCAGCTTGAACGCGGTGTAAGGCCGCAGCACGTTCCCGGCATTGCGCATCTCGGGGAAACCATCGGCGCCGGTGACCGACAGCGTGGGCCGCCAGGTGCGGTTGAGCAGGGCGTCCACCGGGTCGGTGGTGGTGGGCAGGGCGAACACGGTGGAGCCGCCGCAGTCGTGGTGCGCCCAGGGGAAGCGCTTGTAGATCTCGTCACCCAGGATGGCGGCGGTCG
>CAUPQO010000274.1:0-3314 GCA_963513295.1 uncultured Hylemonella sp. | reverse complement strand
GGTGGACCTGCCCAGCGTGGGCAAGGCCGCGCGCAAGCCTGACCAGGTGATCGAGATCATCGTCGGCAAGGACGAAGCCCTCACGCTCCGGACGCAGGACAACAGCACCCGCATCAAGCTCGGTGAACTGGCAGCCAACGTCAAGCGCGCGCAGTCCACCGCCGGCAAGGACACCAGCAGCGCCGTGGTCATCAGCGCCGACAAGAGCGTCAAGTACGAGACCGTGGTCCGGGTCATGGACACGCTGCAGCGTGCCGGCGTGCAACGCGTGGGCCTGTCGGTGCAGATGGTGAACTGACACCAGGGCCATGCACACCGCCAGCCGTTTCGAATTCGATACGCCCCAGCCTCGCCAGGGCCTGCTGCGTGCCTACGGCCTGGCCCTGCTCATCCATGGCCTGCTGCTGGCCGCGCTGACATGGGGCGTGAACTGGCGCAGCAGCGACACCAGCCTCTCCGTCGAGGCCGAACTCTGGTCCGCCGTGCCGCAGCAGGCCGCCCCCAGACTGGTCGAGCCGGAACCCGAGCCGGCCCCGGAGCCCGCGCCGCCTCCACCGCCACCACCGCCCAAGGTGGAGGAGCCGCGCCAGAGCGAGGCCGACATCGCCCTGGCGCGCGAGAAGGAGCGCCAGGCCAAGGAAAAACTGGAGCAGGCGCGGCTGGAGCGGGAGAAGCTCGCCCGTGAAAAACAGGAACGCGAGAAACTGGAGCGCGAGAAAAAGCTGGCCGAGGAAAAGAAGCGCAAAGAACTCGAAGAAAAACAGGCCAAGCTCAAGGAGCAGAAGGAAACCGAGCAAAGGGAAAAACTGCGCCAGGAAAACCTCAAGCGCATGGCCGGCCTGGCCGGCGCTACGGGCGCGCCCAACGCCACCGGCACGGCCCAGAAGTCTTCCGGCATCTCGTCCAGCTACGCGGGCCGCATCCGCGCGCGCATCAAGCCCAACATCGTCTTCCCCAATGAACTGGCCAGCAACCCCAGCGCCGAGGTGGAAGTGCGCACCTCACCCGACGGCACCATCGTCGGGCGCAAGCTGCTCAAGAGCAGCGGCGTCCCCAGCTGGGACGAGGCGGTGCTCAAGGACATCGACAAAACCGATACGCTGCCGCGCAACGAAGAGGGCGTGGTTCCATCGCCCATGACCATCATCTTTCGCCCGAAAGACTGAGGCCGGAATAAAAAACGCCCCGCAGTCTGCCGGGGCGCCCAAGCCGTCATTCGACGGCACGAGGTGACACTCAATCGCTACGGCTCAATCCACCGTCTCCAGCGCCAGCGCCGCCGTGGCCGTGTTGGAAATCGGGATGTGGTAGTTGCCGGTGACCCGGCGCACGCTCGAGCCGCCGGCCGCCGCCAGGGCGCCGCGCATGGCCAGCCACATCAGCAGCTCCACGCCCTGGGTGCCGGTCTTCTCCACCAGTTCGTGCACGCTGAACCGCGTGGCCCATTCGGGGTTGGAGACCAGGCTGTCCAGAAACTGCAGGTCGAAAGCCTTGTTGATGAAGCCGGCGCGCTCACCGTCGAGCTGGTGGCTCAGGCCGCCGGAGGCGATCACCGCCACCTTCTTGCTGCTGTCCCAGGACTTGATGGCCTCGCCCACGGCCTTGCCCAGGGCATAACAGCGTTTGGCACTGGGCAGCGGGAACTGCACGGTGTTGATGCAGACCGGCACCACCGTCACCGGGCAATCCCCCTCGGGCCAGAACAGCTTGAGCGGCAGCGTGCAGGCGTGGTCCACCAGCATCTCCTGGCAGGTCACCACGTCGAACTCCTTCTCGACCAGGGTGTTGATGAGGTGCCAGGACAGGTCCAGTTCGCCCTTGAAAGGGGGTAGCGTGGGGATGCCCCAGCCCTCGTCCGCGTTGTTGTACTCAGGCGCAGCGCCCACGGCGAAGGTGGGCATCTTGTCCAGGAAGAAGTTCAGGCCATGGTCGTTGTAGAACATCACCACCACGTCGGGCTTGTTCTTCGCCAGCCATTCGCGGATGGGCGGAAAACCGTCGAAAAAAGGTTTCCAGTAGGGCTCGTTCTGCAGGCCCTTGTGGATGGCGCCGCCAATGGCGGGAATGTGCGAGGTGCCGAGGCCACCGATGAGTTTTGCCATGTCTGTTTCTCCTGATGTTTCTTACTGACCGGCCGCAACCAGCTTGGCCCGGAAGGCCTCTTTGGTCATGCCGGTCTGCTGCGCGCCGATGTCCTGCATGTCCAGCTTGAAGATGCCGGCGAACTTGGCCAGGTAATAGGCGTTGCCCCCCGCCGCAATCAGCTGCAGCACGTTGCGCGCCCGGATGGCGGCGGCCTGCTGCTCGTTCAGGCCGTACTTGCGCATATAGCCCTCCTCGTCGGCCAGGAAGGCCTTGCGGTTTTCCTCCGAGTTGAAGGAAAAACACATCTTGTTGAGCGCATAACCCTTGCGGGCTTGATTCGCGTCAAACAGGGTGGTGCCGGGAATCGGTATTTCTGGGCTGCAGGTGGTCATTCAGGTCTCCTGGGTTGACGGGGATCAAAACGGTATGGGGCCAGTATTCCGGAGCCATTGACCGAGATAAATACATGGATCAAGATATGACTCATGAGCAAATTCGATCATTTTGACCTGGATGGCCATTTACTGCGGCTTTTACTGGCCGTGGTGGAGGCCGGCTCGGTCACCGGTGCGGCCCAGCGCCTGGGCGTGACCCAGTCAGCCGTGAGCCATCTGCTGGACAAGCTGCGCGCCATCACCGGTGACCCGCTCTTCGTCAAAAGCGGGCGCGGCATCGTGGCCACGGCGCGGGCCGAAGAACTGGCAGCTGAAGCGCGCAGCCTGCTGCGCCAGTTGCAGCATTTCGCCCACAGTGGCGACTTCGACCCGGCTCGCTGGCAAAGCACCTTCACCATCGCCGCCAACGACTTCCAGCGCGACCTGCTGCTGCCCGCCCTGGCCACACGACTGCGCCTGAGCGCACCGGGCGTGGCGCTGCGCATCATCCCGTCGGCCATTCCGCGGCTGGACATGCTGCGCAACGACGAATGCCAGCTCGTCATCAGCCCGCGCCCGCCCGAAGGCAGCGACATCGTGCAAAAGCGCCTGTTCGAAGACCAGTACCGCGTGTTCTACGACGCTTCGGTACGCACCGCACCGCGCGACGAGGCCGACTACCTGGCCGCCGACCACGCCACCGTGGTCTACGAACCCCGCCGCAGCCTGGACCTGGACCAGCACCTGGCAGCCAAGGGCCTGCAGCGGCGTTTCACGGTCATGGTCCCCACCTTCAGCGCCCTGCCCGGCTTCCTGCGCGGCACGCCATTGCTCGCCACGGTGCCCGGCCTGCTG
>CAUPQO010000273.1:0-3315 GCA_963513295.1 uncultured Hylemonella sp. | reverse complement strand
GGCCGCGCACGCTGGCGCTGGAACTCGTCGACTCCCTGGGGGACCGGATCCGCGATGGCCGCATCGTCCCCGGCGACAAGCTGCCGACCGAGGCCGCCATCATGGAAGAGTTCGGCGTCAGCCGCACCGTGGTGCGCGAGGCCATCTCCAAGC
Source organism: uncultured Hylemonella sp. (assembly GCA_963513295.1). Lineage (GTDB taxonomy): Bacteria > Pseudomonadota > Gammaproteobacteria > Burkholderiales > Burkholderiaceae_C > Hylemonella. The sequence goes on along the minus strand of CAUPQO010000273.1, from coordinate 3,162 downwards.
TGCAGGCCTCGGGTCTGGTGGAAACGCGGCACGGCATCGGCACCTTTGTCGTGGGCCTGGGCGACGGCGCGGCCTTTCGCATCGCGCCCGAGCAGATCGCCACCCTGCATGACGTGATCGCCGTGCTGGAACTGCGCATCGGCCTGGAGACCGAGGCCGCCGCCCTGGCCGCGGCACGCCGTACCGAGCGCAACCTGGTGGAAATGCGCGCGGCGCTCGATGGTTTCGCCGCGGCCCTGGCCGAAGGGCGCGATGCCGTGGGCCCCGACTTCCAGTTCCACCAGGAAATCGCGCGTGCCACGCAGAATCCGCACTTCGCCGAGCTCATGAGCACGCTGGGCGCCATGATCATCCCGCGCGCCCGCCTGGGCGCCGGTGCCGACGTCAGCGAGGCCCAGCGCAGCTACCTGCTGCGTGCCAACGCCGAGCACGAGAACATCTACGACGCCATCCAGAACCAGGACCCGGACGCGGCCCGCGCGGCCATGCGCACGCACCTGGCCAACAGCCGGGAGCGCCGCCGCCGCGCGGCCGTGCTGTCGGCCGACCTGGCCGGCAAATAAGGGCTGCCCGGGGGCCAGAAAACCCCGGGGGAGGGCTTTGACAATCAGTCTTGATGTTGTATGATGACTGACAACAAAAGGTCGGGCAGATCTTTTGGGCCTAGACCTTCGGAGACTCCTCATGCACCCCCAAGAACTCAAGACCATCATGTCCAGCGGACTGCTGTCCTTCCCGCTGACGGACTTCGATGCGCAGGAAAACTTCAACCCCAAGGGCTACGCGGCCCGCCTCGAATGGCTGGCGCCTTATGGCGCCAGCGCCCTGTTCGCAGCCGGCGGCACCGGCGAATTCTTCTCGCTGACGGGCGAGGAATACGCGCGTGTCATCAAGACCGCCGTGGACACCTGCCGCGGCAAGGTGCCCATCATCGCGGGCGCCGGCGGCCCCACGCGTTTTGCCATCCAGTGCGCGCAGGAAGCCGAGCGCGCCGGTGCCCACGGCATCCTGCTGTTGCCGCATTACCTGACCGAAGCCGGCCAGGAAGGCCTGATCGCGCATGTGGAGCAGATCTGCAAGAGCGTGAAGTTCGGCGTCATCGTCTACAACCGCAACGTCTGCAAGCTCACGCCCGAATCCCTGGCCATCCTGGCCGATCGCTGCCCCAACCTGATCGGCTTCAAGGACGGCATCGGCGACATCGAGCTGATGTCCTCCATCTACATGAAGATGGGCGAGCGTTTTGCCTACCTGGGCGGCCTGCCCACGGCCGAGGTCTATGCCGCGGCCTACAAGGCCCTGGGCACGCCCGTGTATTCCTCGGCGGTGTTCAACTTTATTCCCAGGACCGCGATGGACTTCTACCATGCAGTGGCCAAGGACGACATGGCCACCCAGCACCGCCTGCTGCGCGACTTCTTCATGCCCTACCTGCAGATCCGCAACAAGGGCCAGGGGTACGCCGTGAGCATCGTCAAGGCCGGCGCCAAGCTGGTGGGTCACGATGCCGGCCCCGTGCGTGCGCCGCTGACCGACCTGAAACCGGCCGAGATGGACGAACTGGCCGCACTGATCAAGAAACTGGGCCCCCAGTAAACCTTCCCTTACCCATCACCACGAAGGAGACAAGCATGAAAAAATTCCTGACCGCATTGACCCTCGCAGCCGCGGCCTGCAGTGCCTGGGCCTGGCCCGACAAACCCGTCACCCTGCTCGTGCCCTTCCCGCCGGGCGGCTCGACCGACCTGATCGCCCGCACCCTGGCGCCCAAGCTGCAGGAAAAGCTGGGCGGCAGCTTCATCGTCGACAACAAGGCCGGCGCGACCGGCACCATCGGCGCCGGCATCGTCACGCGCGCGGCCCCCGATGGCCACGTGCTTTTCGTGTCCTCGCTGGGCCCCTTCGTGATCGCGCCGCACCTGCTGACCTCGGTGCCCTACAACGCGCTCACCGATTTCGACTACATCACGGTGGCCGTGCAGGCCCCCAATGTGCTGGTGGTGCCGGCCGCTTCGCCGCACAAGACCATGGCGGACGTGATCGCCTACCAGAAGGCCAACCCCGGCAAGATGACCTTCGCCTCCTCGGGCAACGGCAGCAGCGACCACCTGACGGCCGAGCTGTACTGGCAGCAGACCGGCACCAGCGGTGTGCACGTGCCCTACCGTGGCGGCGGCCCGGTGATGACCGATCTGCTGGGCGGCCAGGTGGATTCCTCCTTCATGAACATCAATACCGCCATGCCGCAGATCATCGCCGGCAAGCTGCGCGCCCTGTCCATCACCAGTGCCCAGCGCTCGCCCCTGCTGCCCGGCGTGCCCACGCTGGAAGAACTCGGCATCAAGGAAGCCAACGTCTACTCCTGGCAGGCCATCGCCGCTCCCAAGGGTCTGCCCGCCGACCTCAAGGCCAAGTTGCACGCGGCCATCGTGGCTGCCCTGAACGACCCTGCCGTCAAGCCCAAGCTGCTGGACCTCGGTTTCGAGATCGTGGCCAACACGCCCGCGCAGTTCACCGCCTTCCAGGCGGCCGAATTCGCCCGCTGGAAGAACCTGATCTCGAGCCGCAAGATCACGGCCAACTGAACCTGGCCCGGTGCCCGCCCTGACGACCATGATCAGGGGCGGGTTCTTTTTCGTTTTACGCTGCTGCCCATGCCCAACGCCTCGACCCCCCTCGTCACCGAACTGCGCGTCATTCCCGTTGCCGGCCGTGACGGCATGCTGCTCAACCTCAGCGGCGCGCATGCGCCGTTTTTCACGCGCAACCTGCTGATCCTGCGCGACAGCGCCGGCCGCACCGGCGTGGGCGAGGTGCCGGGCGGCGAGAAGATCCGCCAGACCCTGGAAGACGCACGCGCCCTGGTGGTGGGCCAGCCCATCGGTGCCCACCAGCGCGTGCTGCAGCAGGTGCAGCAGAAGTTCGCCGACCGCGATGCCGGTGGTCGCGGCCTGCAGACCTTCGACCTGCGTACCACCATCCATGCGGTGACGGCAGTCGAGTCCGCCCTGCTGGACCTGCTGGGCCAGCACCTGGAAGTGCCCGTGGCGGCCCTGCTGGGCGAAGGCCAGCAGCGTGATGCGGTGGAGATGCTGGGGTACCTCTTTTTCGTCGGCGATCGCAAGAAGACCGATCTGCCTTACGCGAGCGAGCCCGGGGCCG
>CAUPQO010000272.1:0-3340 GCA_963513295.1 uncultured Hylemonella sp. | reverse complement strand
CTTTTTTCAGCTCAACCAGGCGCTTGGCACGTTCGATCACCATTTCGGCGACGTGCACATGACGCGAAGCGGGTTCATCGAAGGTGGAGGAGATGACTTCGCCGCGCACGCTGCGCTGCATCTCGGTCACTTCTTCTGGGCGCTCGTCGACCAGCAACACCATCAAATGCACATCGGGGTAGTTGGCGGTGATGGCGTGCGCGATCTGCTGCATCATCACGGTCTTGCCGCTCTTGGGCTGCGCCACGATCAGGGCGCGCTGGCCCTTGCCGATGGGGGCAATGATGTCGATGACGCGACCGGTGATGTTTTCCTCACCCTTGATGTCCTGTTCCAGCTTCATCTGCACCTTGGGGAACAGCGGCGTCAGGTTCTCGAACATCACCTTGTGCTTGTTGGTCTCGGGCGAACCGCCGTTGACCTTCTCCAGCTTGTTCAGCGCGAAGTAGCGCTCGCCATCCTTGGGCGTGCGCACTTCGCCTTCGATCATGTCGCCGGTGTGCAGGTTGAAACGACGCACCTGGCTGGGGCTGATGTAGATGTCGTCGGTGCTGGCGGTGTAGCTCGAATCCGGGCTGCGCAGGAAGCCGAAGCCGTCGGGCAGGATTTCCAGCACGCCGTCGGCAAACACCTGTTCGCCGGTCTTGGCGCGCTTCTTGATGATGGCGAACATCAGCTCCTGCTTGCGCATGCGGCCGGTGTTCTCAATTTCGAGGGCCTCGGCCTGCTGGAGGATTTCAGATACGTGCAGTACCTTGAGTTCGTTTAAGTGCATGGATGGAGCCCCAGTGGGGTGTGGCTATCGATCGGGGGGAGGTGGGACTGAGCAGACGCCGGGGTCTTGCCAGCCGGGAACTCGAACCAGTTCAGGATGGAACCGGCGATTGCAGGAGATTATGACAGGAAAAAAGGCCGCCGCGCAGTATTGCGTCGGCAGCCCTGTTCAGAGCGGATCAGGCGGCCTCAGGCCAGTTGCTGGTCGATGAAGGCGGTCAGCTGGGCCTTGCTCATGGCGCCGACCTTGGTAGCGGCGAGCTGGCCACCCTTGAAGATCATCAGCGTGGGAATGCCGCGGATGCCGAACTTGGCCGGGATGTCGCGGTTCTCGTCCACGTTCATCTTGGCCACCTGCAGCTTGCCCTGGTAGGTGCCGGCCACTTCGTCCAGCACGGGGGCGATCATCTTGCAGGGGCCGCACCACTCGGCCCAGTAGTCGACCAGCACGGGTTGGCTGGATTTGAGGACGTCGCTTTCGAAGGACGCGTCGGAAACATGCTTGATCAGGTCGCTGGCCATTGAGGGCTCCTTGGTCTATGAGGCAATGCGGCTACAGTTGCGGGATTGTGACAGAAACCACGGAATTCCGTTGGCAGCAGTGGCTTTCCGGCATCAGTTCGCACATGCGTGCGCGCAGCGCGCATCCGGCGCGCACCGTGGTCCTGCTGCCCTATGCCCAGCTCATGCCGCAGGCAACGCGCCTGTGGGCCCGACTGCACCCCGACGGCTTCGCGCCGCGTTTTGAAACCACGCAGAACTGGTGCCGCAGCCTGGGCGGGTACAGCCCGGCGCCCACCGACCTCAGCTTCGATCCCGCACTCGACGTGCTGACGGCGCATGCCCTGCTGGAGCAGAGCGGTCTGCGCGAGCAGGCTGAAGTGGCCACGCCGCTCTTGCTGGACTCGGCGCGCGAGCTGGCGTCGCTGGCTGCGGCCGTGCCGCCCCCGCAGCGCGCTGCCTGGGGGCAGCGTGCACGTGCGGCCGCCTTGACGGGGCTGGATGCCGACGCGCTGGCGCTCGAAGCGCGCGTGGCCCAGGTGGCGGTGGCCTGGGCTGCGAATTCTTCCTATCCCAGCGATGTGCTTTTTTCATCGCGGGTGATCGGGTCCGTGGACGCCCTCATCGTGGTGCCGGGTCTGCAGCCCGATCCCTTGCCGGCCGGCCTGTTGCCGGTCTGGGGCGAGCGTCTGCTCGTCCTGGAACTGGCGGTCGGCCAGACGACGGCACCGATGCTGGCCTTCCATGAAGCCGAGGATGCACCGGACGAGGCGTTGCGTGCCGCGGCCTGTGTGCTGCGCCAGCTCGAAGCCGGCCGTACACCTGTGGCCGTGGCCGTGATCGACCGCGCGCTCACCCGTCGTGTGCGCGCCATGCTGGCGAGCCATGGCGTGCAGATGCGTGACGAGACGGGCTGGAAGCTCTCCACCAGCCGTGCCGGCGCGCAGCTCATGGGCGCCTTGCGCGCCGCGGCCTGGAACGCGAGCAGCGACCTGGTGCTGGACTGGCTCAAGCATGCGCCGACCTGTGAAACGCAGGCGCTGCGTGAACTCGAGGCCGCGCTGCGCCGCCGGCCCCAGCGTGCCTGGCGTCATGTGCCGGACACGCTGGACGTACGCGCTCCCTCGGCCTTGTCCGAGCTGCTGCTGCGCATCGAAGCCTGGCGCGCACCGCTGCAGGGCACGCGCACCCTGGCCCAGTGGCTGCCGGTCCTGCGTGAACTGCTGCAGGCCACGGGGCAGTGGGCGCTGCTGCAGGACGATCTGGCCGGTGCCGGGGTGCTGGTCGCCTTGCGGCTGGACGCCACCGCGCCCTTGCCGCTGGAGGCGCCATGGGCGCGCCGCCGCCTGAGCCTGAGCGATTTCACGCGCTGGGTGGACCAGGTGCTGGAGTCCTCGAGCTTCAAGCCCGAGTATCCGGCGCAGGAGCAGGTGGTGCTGTTGCCGCTGGCACAGATGCTGGGACGTGAATTTGCGGCCGTGGTCCTGCCCGGCTGCGACGAGCAGCGCCTGCCGACCTCGCCCGATCCGGGTGGTTTGTGGACGGCGGCGCAGCGTGCCGCGCTGGGCCTGCCCGCGCGCGTCGAACTCGAGGCCGCCTTGCGCGCGGCCTGGCACGACGCCTTGTCGCGGTCCGCGGTGGATGTGCTCTGGCGGCGCAGCGATGACGGCGGCGAGCCTCTGCTCGCGAGCCCGCTGGTGCAGCTGGCGCAGGCCGGGCAGGAAAGCACGCTGCCGGCCGCAGACCCGCTGATGACACGCACGCTGAGTGCTGCGCCCGTGCATCAACCCGCACCGGTTGCCGCCGGGCTGGCTCTGAGCCGGATCTCGGCCAGCGCCTACCAGGACTTGCGCCACTGCCCCTACCGTTATTTCGGCCTGCGCCTGCTGGGATTGCGCGAAGCCGAGGAGATCGAGGGTGAGCTCGACAAGCGCGACTTCGGTCTCTGGCTGCACGGTGTGCTGCAGCGTTTCCATGCTGAACTGGACCGGCCGGGTACCGACCGGGCGCAGCGCCGCCTCTGGCTCGATGCAGCGGCCACCGAGGAAGCGCAGGCCCAGCGCCT
>CAUPQO010000271.1:0-3421 GCA_963513295.1 uncultured Hylemonella sp. | reverse complement strand
GGCGTACAGATGTCCACCGGTGTCATCCTCAAGATCCTGAAGAACTCGCCCACCTGCGTGATGCTCAAGCACGAGGACAGCCCCGGCCTGGCCAAGCTCTCGGCCATCCGCGCGGCCAGCGACAAGGGTGAGCTCCAGCGCGTTTCCATCCTGACCGGCAACGGCGGCGGCCTGTTCCTGCCGGAAGAGCTCACGCGCGGCGCCGACGGCGCCATGACCGGCTTTGCCTACCCCGAGATGATGGTGGACGTCTGTGCCGCCCATGCACGCGGTGATATCGAGCGTGCGCATGACCTGTTCGACGCCTACCTGCCGCTGGCGCGCTACGAGCAGCAGGCCAATATCGGCCTGGCCGTGCGCAAGCACATCCTGATGAAGCGCGGCATCATCGCCTCGGAGGCCGTGCGCAAGCCCGGCCCCAGGCTGTCGGCGCAGGACATGGCCGACATTGCCCGCCTGACGGCACGGCAGCAAAAGCGCCTGGCCGAACTGGGCTGAGAGGGCGGTTCCTTGGACGTTCCCATCCACCAGGGTTATCTGCCGGGCTGCATCGGCCGGATCACCGGGCTGCATGCGGACTACTACGCGCAGCAGTCGGGTTTTGGCGTCCAGTTCGAAAGCCGGGTGGCGCGCGAACTGGCCGCCTTCTGCGAGCGCTACGACGAGACGCGTGACGGACTGTGGCTGGCGCTGGTGGACGAACGGATCGAGGGCGCTATCGCCATCGATGGCCTACACGCCGATACGCAAGGCGCGCACCTGCGCTGGTTCATCACGTCGGACCGCCTGCGCGGCTCGGGCATAGGCACACGCCTGCTGGGCAGCGCGCTGGCTTTTTGTGATGAGCGGCGTTATGCCAGGACCAGCCTCTGGACTTTCGCCGGCCTGCAGGCTGCGCGTCATCTCTACGAGAAACAGGGCTTTCGCCTAGTACACGAGCAGCCGGGCCGGCAGTGGGGCAATGAAGTGATGGAGCAGCGCTTCGAGCGCCTGGCGCCCCGGCGTGCGGAATGAGTCCCCGGACTTTTTCGGGAGGTTGGCCTGCTAGGGATTACCCGCGTTTCATGAGTGTCAGACCACTGATGCTGCCTGCCACTGCGCAGTATTTGATGCTTTCACGATTTCAGTGCCGGCCTGATATTTGCAGGGCCGGTCAATTGGCGTACGATGAAATTGCTGACAGACTGAAGCATGAATGCCATCAACGTCCAGGTCGTTTTTCGTGATGAACCGGCGCCAGCCGAAACGCTGACCGAGCCCTGGCGCATCCTGGTGGTCGATGACGACCACGAGGTGCACCAGGCCACCCGCTTCGCCCTGGACAAGCTGCAGGTCTCGGACCGTCCGCTGGCGTTGCTGCACGCGCATTCGAGCGCCGAGGCCCTGCGCATGCTGGCCGTGGAGCCGGACATTGCCGTGGTGCTGCTCGACGTGGTGATGGAGACACCCACCGCCGGCCTGGACATCATCGCCAGGATCCGGGGCGAACTCGGCCTGAACTGCACACGCATCATCCTGCGCACCGGCCAGCCCGGGTATGCGCCCGAGATCGAGACCATCCGCAAGTACGACATCAACGACTACAAGTCCAAGAGCGAGCTGACCCAGGCCAAGCTCTATGCCGCGCTGTCGGTGGCCTTGCGCACCTACGCGCAGCTGTGCCAGGAGGCACGCGCGCGCGAGAACCTGGAGAAGATCATCGACAGCGGCCAGCGGCTCAAGGCCTATGCCGGTGCAGACACGCCCGGGGCGGCCGATCTGTTGCTGATGCTGGCGGCCTACTTCGGTGCCGCCCCCGACGGTTTCATCGCCGACCAGCAGCGTGGTCCGCGCAGCCTGACCCTGCTGGCGGTTGCGGGCCGTTACCCGCAGGAGGCCGTCGGTTCCCCGCCGTCGGCACATGCCGGCCCGGACCTGCTGGCGCTGATCGAGCGCTGCCTGGAGGAACGGCGTAGCCTGGGCGTGGAGGGCGGCACGGCCTTGCACCTGCGTTCCGGCGCCACGGGCGACCTGGTTGCCTGGCTGCACCTGACGCAGCAGCAGACACAGGCGGTGGACCTGCGCATGCTCGACGTCTTCTGTGCCCACATGGCCGTCGAATGGCAGAACCAGCAGCTGCTGGAGAAGCTGCGCCGGGCGGCCTATACCGATACCCTGACCGGCCTGCACAACCGCGCCGCCCTGGTGGAAAAGCTCGAGGCCTGCCGCGGCGATGCCGACTGCATTGCGCGCACCGCGCTGGCCCTGATCGATATCGACCAGTTTTCCGGCATCAACGACATGTTCGGCCATGTGTATGGTGACCGCCTGCTGCAGCTGGCCGCGCAGCGCCTGCGCAAGGCCTTGCCGCCGCCCTGCGAGCTGGCCCGGGTGAGCAACGACACCTTTGCGGTCTGGGCCCCTGAAGCCGTCGTGCAGCCGGACTTGCTGCGCCAGCATTTTTCCCAGCCCTTCGTCTTCGACGACATCGAGCACACGGTCAGCGTATCGATCGGCGTGGTGCACCTGCAGGAGGCGCAGGGCATCACCGGGGCCGACCTGCTCAAGGAGGCCTGGATCGCCCTCAAGCGTGCCAAGATGAACGGCCACGGGCAGGACGCCTGGTACACCACCTCCTCGGCGCGCGAGACCCGCGAGCACACGCGCCTGCTGCACGCCCTGCGCACCGCTTTCCAGCGCGAGCGCCTGTTCCTGATGTTCCAGCCGCAGGTGGCGCTGGACAGCGGCCGCATCCTCGGGGTCGAGGCGCTGCTGCGCTGGAAGGCCGACGACGGCCGTTTCATCCCGCCGGACCGTTTCCTGCCCATCGCCGAAAGCTCCGGTCTGATCGTCGATCTTGGCGCCTGGGTGCTGCGCAGCGCGCTGCGCGCGCTGCAGAAGATGGAGGTGCAGGGGCACCCGGGCCTGCGCATGTCCGTCAACGTCTCGGCCCACCAGTTCTCGCACCCCCGCTTCCTGGCCGACCTGCAGGACGCCCTGGCGCAGGAGCGCGTGCCGGCCGGCCAGCTGGAACTGGAGATCACCGAGTCGGTGGCCATCGTGGGAACGGACAAGGTCGAAGACCTGCTCAAGCGCATCCGCCAGCTCGGCATCACGATCGCCATCGACGATTTCGGCACCGGCTACTCCTCGCTGGCCTATCTGGACCGCCTGCCGGTGGACCGCATCAAGATCGACCGCTCCTTCGTGCAGGTGCTCAACACCCAGACCCGCGGCGCCCGCATTGCCGAGCTGGTCATCCCCCTGGGCCAGCAGCTCGGCCTGACGGTTCTGGCCGAGGGTGTGGAGACCCGCGAGCAGGCCGAGTTCCTGCGCAAGCTGGGCTGCCATGAAGCGCAGGGTTACTGGTATGCCAAGCCCATGCCGCAGGAGGAACTGCTGCCCTGGCTGCAGGCGCATGGTGGCGGACCGGGCCCGGAAG
>CAUPQO010000270.1:0-3434 GCA_963513295.1 uncultured Hylemonella sp. | reverse complement strand
TTCAGCGCCGGCCACGCCCTGTGCAGCGGCCAGCACGAGACGCTGGAGACCCTGATGGCCCGCGCCGACGCGGCGCTGTACCGCGCCAAACACGCCGGGCGCGGCCAGATGGTGTCGGCCGACGCCCCGGCCGCCTGAACCATGCCGGCCCTCAGCCTTCGCCCGCTGAACCCCGATGTGTACAGCGTGCACGGGCCCGACGGCGCGCAGGTGGGAAATCTCAAGCGCATCGGCGCGGCCTGGAAGTTCAAGGCCATCGGTTTTGACGCCGCGGGCCAGCTGGTCCCCGGCGGCGGGCCCTACACCGACCGCCACAACACCACGCTGGCCGCACCGGACGCCGCCGCCCTGGGCGCGGCCTTGGACCCACCGGCCTGAGGCCGGCGGCGGCGCGCCTGGGCTAAGCTCGCGGACTTACCCCCAAGGAACGTCGTCATGAAAAAACTCAATGTCACGATCAGGCTCGAAATGTCGGTCCCGGCCGACTGGGAACTGGTACAGACCTCCGAAGGCGGCCAGGTGCTGAGGCTGCCCAACGGCCAGTTTCTGGACCTGACCGTCGAACCCCTGTTCGCCAGCAACCCCGAGGAGACCTGGACCAGCACGGACGACGACGAACTGCTCTACGACGTGCTGGACATGGTGGAGAGCGAAGACGTGGTGTACGAGTTCGTCACGCACTGAGGTGGCTGACCCTGCGCGGGCGTGACGTTCAGCGCTTTTTCTCGACCGGGTTGGCGGTGAGCTGCTGAGCCGGGTAGGCCCGCAGGAATTCCCTGGCCTTTTCCACGGGGGTGCCCAGCCAGGCGTCCCAGGCGCCTTCGTTCAGGATGACGGGCATGCTCTTGTCGCTGCCGGGCTGCTGGTAGCGGTGCATCAGGGCGTGGCTGTTGGCGTTCACCGTGAGCAGGGTGTAGCTGACGATGACCTCGCCCTCGGCGCCGCTCCAGCGCTCCCACAGGCCGGCCACGCCCATGGGCTTGCCGTCGACCCGGGCGATGCGGGTGGGCACGGCCTTGCCGCTGCGCCAGTCGTCTTCCAGGAAGGCCATCATGGGCACGATGCAGCGTTGCCCGCCCAGCCAGGCCTCGCGGAAGTTGCTGGAGGTGCTCACGGTGTCGGCACGGGCGTTGACCAGCTTGGTGGAGCGCAGCTTGGCGTCCGAGGCGGACTTGACCCAGCGCGGTACCAGGCCGAACTGCCCGGCCACCAGCTCGCGCGGGGCCCGGGCCTCTGCGGCCGCTTCCCCGGCCACCCCTTCCCGGGCCGCGCCCTGGCGGATGAACACCCCGGGCTGACGCGGCCAGATCTCGCGCCCCACGGAAGGTTCAGGGGCGGCCACGTTGAAGGCTTCGGGGTACAGCGCGGCGTTGTACACGCTTTCGTAATGGGAGCTCATGCGCGATGCTAGCGCAGTGCGGGCCGGGCACGCCGGCGACGGGCACGATTTGAGGGCACACCCCATGTTCATGGGAAGCCTGCGCAGCCGCTTGCTGGCACCATGCGTCTCTCCCCGGATCTCCTCCCTGTGCCATGATGGAAATCGCCATGCCCATGAACGAACTCGCCTTCAGCGCCGCGGCCGAGCGCAACAAGCAGCCCATCCTGGACGTGCTGCGCACGCTGCTGCCCGAGGAGGGCCATGCGCTGGAGATCAGCTGCGGCACGGGCCAGCACGTGGCCTGGTTCGCCGCGCAGCTGCCGCTGTGGAGCTGGCAGCCCACGGACCTGACGGCCGACCTCTTTCCCGACATCATGGTGCGCATCACCGAGGCCAGGCTGGTCAACGTGCAGCCGCCGCAGCTGCTCAACGTGCTGTCCGACGCCTGGCCCGCCGAGCACGAGCCGCAGGACCTGATCTACAACGCCAACATGCTGCATATCGCACCCTGGGCCTGCTGTGCCGGGCTGATGCGCGGCGCGGCGCGCCTGCTGGCGCCGGGCGGGCGGCTGGTGACTTACGGTCCCTATCTGGAGGACGATGTGCCCACTTCGGAGGGCAACCTGAAGTTCGATGCCACGCTGCGCGCACAGAACCCGGACTGGGGCATCCGGCGGCGCGAGGACGTGGAAGACCAGGCCCGCGCTGCCGGCCTGCGGCTTGCGGTACGCCACAGCATGCCGGCCAACAACCTGCTGCTGGTCTGGCAACGACAGGGCTGACACCCGGCGGCGGCTGTCGGTTCGGCGTAAGAACCGTGGGACCCTCTGCCGAACTCGCGTCGCGCGCGGCGTGGCTTTTGCGGGATGAGCCGCAAGGCGCAAAACCCAAGGCAAGCCTGGACGGCTTGCCTGGTTTTGCAACGCAGTGGATCGCCCGCAAAACCACGCCCCTCCGGGTTCGAACCAAAACGGGCCCTTTGCCCACCAAACCCCTTGCGTGTGCTGCCGGCACACGCTGCGTGGTCTTGGCGGTCAAATCATCCCGTTTTGGACTCGAACGCGCATGACGGGAGTTCGGCAGAGGGACCCTGGATAATGGCAGTGTGGAAACTACAGAATTCGTCATCTGGTCTGCCATGCTGGGAGGTCTGCTGACCCTGGCGGCGGTGGCCACGGCCAATGCCCTGGCCACCCGCAACATCAATTCCCTGCGTTACCTGGTGTTCGTAGTCGTCACCGGCGCCAGCAGCCTGGTGCGCACCGGCCTGCCCGAGACGCTGTTCCCCGGCCTGCCCGAGGACTGGCTGAACCTGCTCAAGGTCTGCACGGGGCCGCTGAGTGCGTCCCTGGTGCTGTATTACCTGGGGATCTGGCTGGGCGGCGCCGAGGTGGACCCGGTCACGCACCGCCTCACCACCTGGGGCTCAGCCGCCATGCTGCTGACGGCGCTGATCCTGGGCGGACTGCTCATGTCGGGTGCCGACATCCACCAGATGCTGCACGCCACTGCGGTTGCCACTGTGATCGCCGTGCTGCTGGGCCTGGCCACATCGATCCGGGCGGCGCTGCTGGGCGACCCGCTGGCCCCCTGGGTGGTGCTGGCCGGTGCCTGCCTGGTCATCGAGGTGCTGGGGCTGTGGGTGCGCAGCCTGAACGTGCGGGGCTTCGGCCTGGGCACCTGGATCCTGACGGCGGTGTGCACGGTGGCCTATTTCCTGGTCGGCTCCGTCGTGGTCATCAAGCGCATCCGGCAAAGCCGGGAGCTGGACCGCCTGGCCTCGCTGCAGGTCCGCACCGACCAGGCCACGGGCCTGCCCACCGGCTCCCTGCTGCTGGCCGAGGTGGCGCACACCTTCTGGCGCACGGCCCGCCTGAACGGCGAATGCACGGTGGTCTGCCTGCGCCTGAACCATCTGTATGCGCCCGGCGGAGCAGGCGGGCCGGAGGCGGAGCAGCAGATCCTGGCGGGCATGGCCGCGCGCATCCGCCGCGCAGCGGGTTTTCGCTGCGTGGTGGGGCTGTACCACCCGCGCTGTTTTGTCGTGGTGATC
>CAUPQO010000269.1:0-3436 GCA_963513295.1 uncultured Hylemonella sp. | reverse complement strand
GGCCCTGCCCGTGATCCTGCGGCCCGAGAAGGATAAAAAAGAGGCGGCTACCGAGTGGCGCGATAGCCTCGTGACCCCGCGCCATACCCTGGAAGACACGTTGCGTGAACTCGAATGCCGCCAGGCTGCGCGCTGGATCGCCACCCAGATCGGGGCCGGCGTGCTGCCGCAGGACATCATGGTGCTGGCGCGCAAGCGCGACCGCCTCAGCGCCATGGAGGCCGAGCTGCGCACCCTGGGCATCCCGGCCCTGCAGCCCCTGAAAACCGATCTGGGCGAAGCGCCCGAGGTGCAGGATCTGGTGGCCCTGCTGGATGCGCTGGTCTCGCCTGCGCATGACCTCTCGCTGGCCCGCGCGCTCAAGTCACCGCTGTTCAGCCTCAGTGATGCAGCCCTGGTCGAAATCGCCTTGCGCCAGCGGGCACAACGCCGGCCCTGGTTTGAACTGCTGCAACAAGAGGGCTGGTCGTCCGAGCTCGAAGGCGTGGGGTTGCGGCTGTTGCGCTGGCAGCAGTGGGTGGCCAGCCTGCCGCCGCACGATGCCCTGCACGCCATTTTCGAGGACGGCGATGTGCTGGCCTGTTTCCTTGCGGCAGCACCGGCGACCTTGCGCGCCGGGGTGCGCGCCAGCCTGCTGGCCCTGCTGAACGCGGCGTTGCAGGTCGATGGCGGTCGTTACGCCACGCCCTACGCCTTCGTCCGCGCCTTGCGCGCAGGCGGGGTGCCGGCGCCGCAGATGGCAGCACCGCAGGCCGTGCAGTTGCTGACGGTGCATGGTGCCAAAGGTCTGGAGGCCGAGCTGGTGCTGTTGCTGGACACCGATGCGCCCCCACCGCCGGCCGAGACCATGGGTGTGCTGCTCGACTGGCCGGGTGAAGCCGAAGTTCCGCAGGGTTTTGTATTTCTCGCCAGCGAGAGCAGGGTGCCGGCCAGCGTGCAGACAGCATTGGCGCGGGAAGAATGCGAGCGCCAGCGTGAAGAACTCAATGCCCTGTATGTCGCGCTGACGCGCGCCCGGCAGGGGCTGGTGCTCTCGTCCGTGGCGCCGCATCGGGACAGCGGTCGCAGCTGGTGGCAGCGGCTGTTGCCGGGCTGCACCGCCCTGGGCGCGGAGGTGCTGGCCGCGGCAGGCGTCACGCCCCATGCCGAAGACACGGCCCTCACCCTGGCCGTGTTGCCGGACGTTTATTTCGAAGCGTCCCGTGTGCCGGCCGCCGAGGTCGATGACAGTCCCGAGGCGCGCGTCGGCTCGGCCATGCACCGTCTGCTCGAATGGGCGGCGCTCGATGCCCAGGAGGTGGATCCGGGCCAGGTGGAGCGGGTCATGGCGGAGTTCCTGCTCGATACTGAGGAGGCCCACCGGGCCGCGACGATGGCGGGGCGCATCCTGCAAGGCGAGGGCGCCTGGGCCTGGCGTTCGGCCGAGCTGGTCTGGCAGGGCAATGAGGTGCCGGTGACCCTGCAAGGCAACGTGCGCCGCATCGACCGCCTGGTGCAGCGCAAGGATGGCAGCTGGTGGGTGCTGGACTACAAGTCGGCGGCGCAGCCGCAGGGCCGCGAGGATTTGCAGTCGCAACTGCGTGATTACCGCCTGGCGGTGCAGGCAGCCAGCCCGGGCGAAACGGTGCGGGCGGCTTTCCTGAGCGCGTTGGGCACCCTGGAAGAAATTGAATGACAAGAGAACGCATGACAACAGAACAGAAAAAACGCGTGGTGGTGATCGGTGGTGGCCCGGCCGGCCTGATGGCGGCCGAGGTCCTGGTCGAGGCGGGTCTGGCCGTGGACCTCTTCGATGCCATGCCCTCGGTCGGGCGCAAGTTCCTGCTGGCCGGCAAGGGCGGTTTGAATCTGACGCACTCCGAGCCGGTCGACCGTTTTGCCGAGCGTTATGGCACACGCCGCACGCAGATCGAGCGCCTGCTGGGCAGTTTCGGCGCTTTCCAGCTGCGCGAGTGGGCGCAGGGGCTGGGTATCGAAACTTTTGTCGGCAGCTCGGGCCGCGTGTTCCCCAAGGACATGAAGGCCGCGCCCCTGCTGCGCGCCTGGCTGCAGCGCCTGCGCCATCCGTCCCACGGCGGGCCGGGGGTGGTTTTCCACATGCGGCACCGCTGGATCGGCTGGGCCGACGATGGCCGTACGCTGCGTTTCGAGTCGCCCGAGGGCCTTGTGGCCGTGCCGGCCGATGCCGTGGTGCTGGCCCTGGGCGGTGGCAGCTGGGCCCGGCTGGGCTCGAACGGTGCCTGGGTGCCCCTGCTGGCCGCGCGTGGTGTGGCGGTGGCGCCGCTTTTGCCGGCGAATTGCGGTTTCGACGTGAGCGTGCAGCGTGAGTTGCCGCCCCAGGGGCAGGCGCTGCCCGTGCAGGCGGTGCCTGCCCCCGCGGGCTGGAGCGAATTTTTTGCCAGCCGTTATGCGGGCCAGCCCTTCAAGACGGTGTCCATTTCCTTCAGGAATGCGCAGGGCCAGACCTTCCAGCGCAAGGGCGAGTTCGTTGCCACGGCCACCGGCGTGGAAGGCAGCCTGATCTACGCCGCCTCCAGCCTGCTGCGCGAGGAGATCATCCGCAGCGGCCACGCCACGCTGATGCTGGACCTGCTGCCCGACATGACGGCCGAGCGTGTGCTGGCCGAGGTGATGCACCCGCGCGGCTCGCGTTCGCTCTCCAGCCACCTCAAGAGCCGGCTGGGCATCGAGGGCATCAAGGCGGCTGTGTTGTACGAACTGCTGGGCAAGGAGGACATGCACGACAGCCACAAGCTCGCGGCTGCCCTCAAGGCCTTGCCGCTGCAGCTGGTGGCCGCGCGCCCCATCGACGAGGCCATCAGCAGCGCCGGTGGCGTGCTGTTCGAGGTGCTGGACGAGCACCTGATGTGCGAGGCCCTGCCCGGTGTGTTCTGTGCGGGCGAGATGCTGGACTGGGAGGCTCCCACCGGCGGTTACCTGCTCACGGCCTGTCTGGCCAGTGGCAGGAAGGCCGGCGAGGGCGTGCGGCGTTACCTGACCTCCCCACTTTCAACTTAGGCATCGACATGCCAGCCAACGAAATCAAGGTCACATCGGCCGGTGTGGTGGCCGGCAAGGAACTGCTGATCCCCACGGGTGAGCAGGGGCCGACCCTGCCCCATGTTCAGGACTGGGTGACCAGCCGGCTCAAGGCGAAGTCACCCGTGAAAGATGTCAGCACCAGCGTGCTGGTGAAAGGCATCAAGCAATGGGCGGCCTACGAGGAAAAGGTGGGGGGCAGGAAGATCAGGACCATCTTCAAGATCACGTAGGCCGAGAATTTCTGCGTCACCTGCAAGGAAGACTTCCAAGTGACAGAAATCGGACGACCCATCGGTCCAAGGTGCAGGAAACCCTCATCAACATGGGGTTCCCTCTGAATGAGGTGACGGACCTCGACCCCGGCACTGGCTCCACAGTTAGGGCTGCTTGGTTC
>CAUPQO010000268.1:0-3506 GCA_963513295.1 uncultured Hylemonella sp. | reverse complement strand
TATGCGGCGATACCCAAGCGGGTGACAAGCTTCGGAGGGCCTGCCCCGGCGTCCGGCCGCTGAACGCGAGGCGCTTAGAGTTGTCCGTACTGGGTGCTGCCGATGTCGCTTTTCCCGCTCCCCGCAGAGGGGCCGGAGGAATTGTTCGCGCTGCCTGTCGGCGCCGCCGGAGTCTCGGCGCTGCGGCGGGCCAGTCGCAGCTTGGCCTGGGAGACGTCACCCGGCACTTCGCGCGTGCGCATGGACACGCCGGTCTGGTCGGCGCCGTCGCCGGCGCGGGCCGGCATGGCGAAGGCGTCGACGGTTTCGTCGACGCGCCAGAAGACGCCCTGCAGCGTGACACCGGCGCGGTTCATGGCGCCGGTCATCATGCGCTGCTCGGCCTGGGCGAAACTGGCGCTGGTGCCGTTCCACTTGGCTTCGAACAGCTTGCTGACCTCGATCATGACGATGAAGACCAGGTGTTGCTGGTCGACGTTCACCACCTTGAACTTGTACATATTGGAAAGCACTTCCATGGCCAGCATGCTTTCGCGGATGGACTGGTAGAGCATCTCGCGCCGATAGCGCATGCCCTCGTCGGGCGGCATGCGCTCCGCACGGGCTTCGCGCTGGGCCGGGGCGGCAGACTTGCCGAGCAGGGTTTTGATTTGGGGCAGCATGGGCTTACTCGGGTGGTGATGTCGGGGGCAGGTGTGGTCTCAGCGAAATTTCATCCGGGCCTGGAAGGCGGCCCAGCAGTTGGCGCAGCGGAAACGGCCGAGGGAGGTTTCCACGCCGCCGGCTTCGGGCCGGTCGGCCTGGCATACACCGATGCAAAAGCGCAGCCTGTCGCGTTGCGGGTCCAGCGAACCCGGCAGGGCGGGTGACATGCGCCCGCGCGCTGCACGGGCTTTCACCATGGCGGCTTCCTGCAGGGGCTCTGCCATGGCGCTGGGTGGGTTCACAGTTCCGCCTCGGCCAGTTGCTTCTGTTGCCGCATCCGCCGGGTGTATTCGCGCAGGGCTTCTTCCGCCCGCTCGATCTCGCGCGACGGTGCGGCCCGGGGGGCCAGCAGGCAGTCCTGCAGCACGGCGCTCATGGCGGCCAGGGTGTCGTGCCACGCGGTTTCGGCGTCGGTGGCCGGCGGGCGCGGGGCTTGCTCTGCCTGTTGGTGTTCCATGCGGGCTTCCATTCAAGGGCTGGCACGCTGGCAGAAGAGGGGATGGCAAAACACGGAAACGCGCAGGCGGCGTTTCCGTTTGCGACAAGAGCAGAGCCCGAAACGGACTGTCCTGACGGCAACCCCGCTATCGTGCCCAGTGGGCTTTAGACCGGAGGTTTTGCGACCCCGACTTTCGTACGGGTGTGCCAAAGGTAAATGTCAGACACGAATATAAACCAGTCGTGGCAATTCGGGGACAAAACTTTCAGGCGTGGAGGAGCCGGAGGCCGGCTATCGGAAGGGCCGCTTAATAGTCCCGGCCCGGCCAGGCCATCCAGAGGATGGACAGCCCGGACACCAGCATCACGCCTTCCATGAGTTGCAGGAAACGATGCTCGGGCAGGTGCAGCACCAGGCGTTTGGACAGGGTGGAGCCCGCAAACACGAAGACACCGATGGTCAGGCCCTGCACGATGGCGCGCGCGTCTATCACGCCCAGGCTGTGAAAGGCCGGGCCCTTGGCCAGGAATACGGCCAGGGAACTGGCGGCCTCGGTGCCGATGTAGGCACCCTTGACCAGGCCGTAGGCCAGGAAAAAAGGCGTGTTGATGGCGCCGGTGGAGGCCACGATGCCCGTGAGGTAACCGATGGCGGCACCCACCAGCGCCATGTGGCCCAGATGGGGCTTCCAGTCCATACGACGCAGCCAGCGCCGTACGGGGATCATGAGCAGCAGGAAACTGCCGAGGATGAGTTCGATCAGGCGCGGGTTGAACTGCACCAGGGTGTGGGCCCCCAGCACCACGGCGGGCACGGAGGTGGCCGCGTAGACGCCACAGAGTTGCCAGTCGATGCTGCGCCACCACAGGCCGACCCGCGCGAGGTTGGCCACGATGGCCACCAGTGCGATCACGGGCACGGCCGTCATGGGGCCGTAGAAGTACACGAGTGGCGGCATCAGCAGGATGGTGGTGCCGAAGCCGATCACGCCGCCCAGCACGCCCGCGCCCAGGCCGACGGCGCAGATCAGCAGCATGGGAAGCAGCTCGCTCATGGCCGGTCCAGCAGGTCCAGTGTGCGATGGCAAGGCTGGCCAAAGTAGAACTGCGCCCCGACCCGCTGAAACAGCGGCTCCTGCGGCGCCACCGCCGCAAACAGCGTGGCGCAGGAGCGCAGCTTCATGGCGTCGATGTCGCCCAGGATGTCCTCGGCACTCAAGTCCTGGTGCGCCAGCAGGCAGCCCATGCACTCTTTCAGCCGCGCGCCCAGCACCGGGTGCTGCAGATAGGCCAGCGCCTCGGCACGCGAGGCGATGCCGTAGTGCTGCGCCATGCTGCTGTGGCCCAGGCCGCGCAACTGCGGAAAGATGAACCACATCCAGTGGCTCTGTTTGCAGCCGGCGCGCAGCTCGGCCAGCACCTCTGCGTAGACCGGCGCCTGGGCGTCGAGGAAACGTTGCAGGCTGTCCATGCCGCTTCAGCTGCGGATGGTGCTGTCGATCACGAAACGCCGCACGATGAGCGGCGCATCACCGATGTGAAAGGCGCGGGCGCGTTCGCGCAGGGCCACGTCGTCCGCCGTCATGCGCTCGAAGCGGCGCAGGTGGTCCGTCCAGGATTCGTCGACGATGTGCTCGACGTAGATGCCGGGCTGGCCAAGGTCGTGCACCAGTTCCCAGTGCAGCGCGCCGCGGCGCAGGCGGCTGCGCCGGTTGTCCTGCATCACGGCCTTGAAGGCGTCCGCCTGCGCCGGATCGATGCGGTACTCGATGGTGAGCAGGATGTGGCCGGAGGTCGGCGGCGAGCTGACGACGGGCAGCCGGTATTCGCTGGCCGGCGTCAGGTCTTCTTCCCCGTGATGGGCCGCCCACAGGCGGCGGGCCCGGACCATGAGCAGCACGGTCGAGACGGCGGCCGCCACCAGGCTGGACTGCACGCTGCTCCAGGTCGCCACCTGCCCCCACACGGCCGCCCCCAGGGCACCGGAGCCCATGAGGGCCATCTGGTACATGGACATGCCGCGCGCGCGCACCCAGTTGGGCAGCGCCATCTGGGCCGACACGCTCAGCGAATTGGCCACCGTGATCCACGCCACCCCGCCCAGGAACATGGTGGGAACGGCCACATAGAGGTTGGGCGCAAAGGCGATCACCGCCATGGAGGCGGCCTGCAGCAGGGTGCCCACGGTCACGCGCTGGTTGAGCGTGAGGGCCTGGCGCAGGCGCGGCAGGAACATCACGGCCAGGATGGCGCCCGCACCCATGGAGGCCAGCAGCAGGGTGAAGGTGCCGGCGTCTCCGCCGGGCAGGCCCCGCGCCACCAGCGGCAGCAGGGCCAGCAAGGCGGGGGAATGGCCGTAGAAC
>CAUPQO010000267.1:0-3558 GCA_963513295.1 uncultured Hylemonella sp. | reverse complement strand
GGCACCGGGTGCGAGGCCTCGACCACCTCGAGGCGCTGCACCAGCCCCGCCGGGCGCGGCGGTGTGTGGTGGTAACGCGTGACCACCAGGCCCGACAGCGGCGCGTCGGCCGGCCACAGGGCCTCGACCGCCTGTGCCATGGCACCGCCGGCCTTGCCGGCACCGATGACCACGGTGCGACCTTTGGGCGGCTGGGGCAGGAAGGCTGCCGTGGTGTGCAGGGGCAGGGCGCGCCGCACGGCGGCCTGGTACAGATGCGTCAGGAATTCGCGGGGCTGCAGGCGGGGATCTGGGGCGTTCATTGTTCTGGCGGTCTCCAACGCACATTGTGCCGCCTCGTAACCTGGCGGTAACCGGACGGCGGCGGCGCCACACCCGCCGGGCTGTTGCACGGCAGGCACACATCCGGCCGCCGCCGGCCGCCAAACACGCCCCGCCGAGGCAAGACCTGTAACAGTTGCTGACATTTGTGGCACAGTAGCCGCATCACAGCCTGCAGGCCGGGCCCCGTTGGGACAACGGATCCGGCCGGACACCTTTTCATGCGCTTTACCCCTCACGCTCTCCTCTCCCTGCCCGCCGCCGGCGCGCTGCTGCTGCTGCTCGCCCTGCTGGCCGGCTGCGCAACGGCCCCCGCCCCCACGGCCAGCCTGCCCCCGCCGCCGGCCCCCGTGCTGGCCCAGCCAGCGCAGCCGATGCTGCCCATGGGCCCGGTCTCCACGGCCGACAGCGCCATCGACTACCGCCTGGACGCGGCCTACCACCTCTACAACAAGAACAACGGACGCATCTTCCAGGGCGTGATGCCGCACTTCCTCTACGCCATCGGCGTGCTGGAACTGCAGGTGGACAGCCGTGGCAACCTGCTGGCACTGAACTGGATGCGTGCGCCCGAGCACGCGCCCGAGGTCATGGCCGAGATCGAGCGCACAGTACGCCAGGCCGCCCCCTTCCCGGCACCGGTGCGCCTGGGGCAGGCCAGCTACATCGAGACCTGGCTGTGGGATGCCAGCGGCAACTTCCAGTTGCACACCCTGAGCGAAGGCCAGGGCGCCCGGGGCACCCCGCGTCGCCCCATCCCGCCCAACCCGCAGACCGTGCGCCTGGTCTCCATGCCCGGCACCAGCGCGCAATAACTCCCGTCCGGGATTTACGTTCTGGGCAAGTCGTCCCACCATCGCTCGCCCAGGCGCGACTGCAGGTAGGCGATGAAGGCCAGCACCTTGCCCGGCACCAGCTTCGGGCTTGGAAACACCGCGTGGATCTCCTGTTCGGGCAGGCCGTGGCCCTTGAGCACCTCCACCACATGGCCTGACTTCAGCGACTCGCTGGCCACGTAGTGCGGCATGGCCGCGATGCCGAAGCCGTTGCGTGCCGCCGCCAGCACCGCCGCCAGGTTGTTGGAACGCAGGCGCCCGGCCACCGGCACCGTCACCGAGTCGCCCTTGGGAGTCGTCATGCGCCAGACATCGTCGCCCAGCACGCTGCTGTAGATCAGGGCCGGGTGCCGGCTCAGATCCGCCGCCTGTTTCGGCGTGCCGTGCTTGCGCAGGTACTTGGGTGAGGCCACCATGAGCCAGGGGTTGACCCCCAGGAACCGTGCGCCCAGGGTGGAGTCGGCCAGCTTGCCCATGCGGATGGCCACGTCGATGCCATTGGCGACCAGGTCGGTGTAACGGTCCTCGAAGCTCAGGTCGATCTGCACCTGCGGGTGCTTGGCCATGAACTCCAGCGCCAGCGGCGTGACCACGCGCCGCCCGAAAGCCACCGAGGTGCCGATGCGCAGCAGG
Source organism: uncultured Hylemonella sp. (assembly GCA_963513295.1). GTDB lineage: Bacteria > Pseudomonadota > Gammaproteobacteria > Burkholderiales > Burkholderiaceae_C > Hylemonella. The sequence continues at coordinate 1,768 of CAUPQO010000267.1, read as the reverse complement.
CCCTGGGCCTGGGTCTGGCGCAGGCGCACGATGTTGTCGGCCTCATCCGACTCGCGCACGATGACCTTGCATTTCTCGTAATACAGCGCCCCCGATTCGGTGACGCTGACACCGCGCGTGTTGCGGTTGAGCAGGCGCACCTTGAGGCGCTCCTCGATCGCCGCCACCAGCTTGGTCACCGTGGGCTGGGTGATGGAGAACTCCTTGGCCGCCTTGGAAAAGCTGCCGGTTTCCACCACCCGCACAAATACCTCCATCGCATGCAGTCGATCCATTGCTTACGCCTTATTTATTCCGATATGGAATAGATGTTATGGACTCCAGCCGTCTTCCGCAAGTGCCCGGGAATTTTTACAGTCCGGCATCGATTGTGATATTCAAGGAGAACTCCCCATGGCCAAAATGAAAGCGATCGAAGCCGCCGTCTGGGTGATGGAAAAAGAAGGCGTCACGCAGGCCTTCGGCGTCCCCGGCGCTGCCATCAACCCGCTGTACGCCGCGATGCGCAAGCAGGGCACCATCAGCCACATCCTGGCGCGCCACGTGGAAGGCGCCTCGCACATGGCCGAGGGTTACACCCGCGCCAACGCCGGCAACATCGGCGTGTGCATCGGCACCTCCGGCCCGGCCGGCACCGACATGATCACCGGCCTGTACTCGGCCCAGGCCGATTCGATCCCGATCCTGTGCATCACCGGCCAGGCTCCGCGCGCCCGCCTGTACAAGGAAGACTTCCAGGCCGTGGACATCGAGTCCATCTCCAAGCCCGTGACCAAGTGGTCGGTCACCGTGCGCGAACCGGCCCAGGTGCCGCGCGCCTTCCAGCAGGCCTTCCACCTGATGCGCTCGGGCCGCCCCGGCCCGGTGCTGATCGACCTGCCCTTCGACGTGCAGATGGCCGAGATCGAGTTCGATCCCGAGACCTATTCTTCCCTGCCCGCCTACAAGCCGGCCGCCACGCGCGCCCAGGCCGAGAAGGCCATGACCATGCTCAACGAGTCGGCCCGTCCGCTGCTGGTGGCCGGTGGCGGCATCATCAACGCCGACGCCTCCGATCTGCTGGTGCAGCTCGCCGAGATCACCGGCGTGCCGGTCATCCCCACCCTGATGGGCTGGGGCACCATCCCCGACGACCACCCGCTGATGGCCGGCATGTGCGGCCTGCAGACCAGCCACCGCTACGGCAACGCCACGATGCTGGCCTCCGACTTCGTGCTGGGCATCGGCAACCGCTGGGCGAACCGCCACACCGGCTCGGTCGAGGTCTACACCAAGGGCCGCAAGTTCGTGCACGTGGACATCGAACCCACCCAGATCGGCCGCGTCTTCTCGCCCGACTACGGCATCGTGTCCGACGCCAAGGCCGCGCTCGAACTGTTCGTGCAGGTCGCCAAGGAATGGAAGGCCGCCGGCAAGCTGGCCGACCGCAAGACCTGGGCCGCCGAGTGCCTGCAGCGCAAGAACACCCTGCACCGCAAGACCGACTTCGACAACGTTCCGATGAAACCGCAGCGGGTCTACCAGGGCATGGTGGAAGCCTTCGGCAAGGACGTCTGCTACGTCAGCACCATTGGTCTGTCGCAGATCGCCGGCGCGCAGATGCTGCACGTCTACAAACCCCGCCACTGGATCAACTGCGGCCAGGCCGGCCCGCTGGGCTGGACCGTGCCCGCCGCCCTGGGCGTGCGCGCCGCCGATCCGAGCCGCAAGATCGTGGCCCTGTCGGGTGACTACGACTTCCAGTTCATGATCGAGGAGCTGGCCGTGG
>CAUPQO010000266.1:0-3571 GCA_963513295.1 uncultured Hylemonella sp. | reverse complement strand
GCAGGATTGCGCCGCACTGCTGGGCGCGCACCTGGCCGCGCAGGCCTGACTCAGGGCGCGGGGCGCTCCGCTCCCTGTCGGCCCTGGGCGCGCGCCGACAGGTAGGCGTGCAGGTCCAGGATGTGGGCGTTCACGCGCGGCTCGCTCTGCCAGGCCGGCATGCTGAGGGGTGCGTCCTTGCGCTGCATGACGACTTCGACCTGCGCCTCGCCCGCTGCCGTCCCGCTGCGGGCCTGCGTGGCCGGCTGGCTCAGGTCATAACGCTGCAGCACCAGGCTCACGAACTGGCGTTCGCCCATGGTGCGTACGCGGGGCAGCAGATCGGGGGCGTTGGCCGTGCCGGTGGCGGCCGCTCCATGGCAGGCGGCGCATTTGTCCTGGAACACGCGCCAGCCCAGGTAGACCGAGCCGGGCGCAACGGACAGCTGGGCGACCTCCTGCGCGGCGTGCCGGTTCTGCCAGTCCACCGTACAACCGGTCAGCAACAGCAGCGACATCGCGCCCGCACACCACGAAATTTTGGCCATGATCATTCCCTTTCAGCTTCATTTCCGGCCCGGCAGGCATGCCGGGCACAGCTCTCATTGTCCGTGATACCGGCATCAGTCAAAACAGCAGGTGCCGGGGGAAATGGCTCTGGCGGCTCGCTGCGGGCCCCCGGCGTCTCGCGTATTAGTACTATTACAGATTGCACCGGGACCGGATTTGCGACATAAAACAAGCTTCCAAACGAAAGCGAGTGAGACATGAACCAACATGATGCAGAACTGAACCGGCGCGACTACCTGAAGCTGATGGGCGCAGCCGGCCTGGCGGCCTCCGGCGTGACGGCCCAGGCCCAAAGCGCCTGGCCCTGCTTGCCCGTGCGCTGGATCGTTCCTTTCGCGCCCGGTGGTACCTCCAGCATCGTGGCCCGCAGCATCGGCGCCGAACTCACCAAACAGACGGGTGCATCCTTTGTCGTCGACAACAAGGGCGGCGGCGGCGGTGTGCCCGCCATGCTGGAGCTGCTGCGTGCGCCGGCCGATGGTTACACCTTCGTCATGAGCCATATCGGCCTGATGGCGGTCAACCCCATCATCTACCCCGATGCCGGCTACGACCTGAAGAAGGACTTTGTGCCGGTGACCCTGGTCAACCGCCTGCCCAGCCTGTACTGCGTGCACAAGGATGTGCCGGTCACCGACATGAAGTCGCTGGTGGCCTACGTCAAGGCCCGCCCGGGCCGCCTCAACTACGCCTCCGCCGGCAACGCCAGCGCGGGCCACCTGGCCTGGGAAGCGCTGAAACTGGCGACGGGCATGTTCATCACCCACATTCCCTACCGCGGCACCGGCCCGGCCCTGAACGACGTGCTGGCCGGCCGCATCGAGTTCTTCTCTGCCGGCACCCCGGCGCTGCTGCCGCACATCAAGAGCGGCGCGCTGCGCTGCATTGCCGTGGGCTCGCCCACGCGCATCTCGGCGCTGCCCGATGTCCAGTCCGTGGCCGAAACCTACCCCGGCTTCCAGACCGAGCAGTGGTATGGCATCCACGCCCGCGCCGGTACGCCCCGCGACATCATCCTGCGCATGCAGCAGGAAGTTGCCAAGGCGTTGAAGGCCCCTGACGTCGTGGCCAAGCACGAAGCCGAAAGCGCCATCCCCGGCGGCGGCTCTCCCGAGGAATACGGCGCCTTCATCGCGAAGGAACAGGCACGCTGGAAAGACGTGGTCATCAAGGGCGGCATCAAGGCCGGCTGATCGACCCTCATCGCCCGACAAAAAAGCCGCTTGCGCCCACGCGCAAGCGGCTTTTTACATGGCTTCAGACCAGACGCAGGTCGACGGCGATGTTGCCGCGGGTCGCGTTGGAATAGGGGCAGACCTGGTGGGCGGTGTCCACCAGATCCTGCGCCACGGCGCGCTCCAGACCCGGCAGGCTGATGGCCAGGCGCACGGCCAGGCCAAAACCCTGGGCGATGGGGCCGATGTCCACTTCGGCATCCACCGCCGCGTCGGCCGGGATGCCCACCTTCTTCATGCCGGCCACGTGCTTGAGCGCGCTCAGGTAGCAGGCCGAGTAACCGGCGGCGAAGAGCTGCTCGGGGTTGGTCGCGCCGCCGGCACCGCCCAGGGCCTTGGGCGGGGACAACCTGACGTCGAGCAGGCCGTCGTCGGTGACGGAGCGGCCGTCACGGCCACCGGTGGTGTGGGCCTTGGCGGTGTAGAGAACCTTGTTGAGGAGGGTGGTCATGGTGATTTCCTGGTGGTTGTAAAAAATCAGGCTTGCAGGCGGTCACGTAGCTGCTGGACCTGGCGGGTCAGGGCCGTGAGTTCGTTCAGCGAGCACTGCGCGGCTTCGAGCATGCAGCCCGGTATGGGCGCCGCCCGGGCCTTGAGCTTGCGGCCGGCAGCGGTGAGCTGGATCAGCACGCGCCGCTCGTCCGCGGCGTCACGCAGGCGGCTGATGTAACCCGCACCCTCGAGCCGCTTGAGCAGGGGCGTGAGCGTGCCGGAGTCGAGGAAGAGGCGCTCGCCGATCTCGGAGACGGTCAGGCCGTCACGCTCCCACAGCACCAGCATGGCCACGTACTGCGGGTAGGTCAGGCTCAGCGCGTCCAGGTGCGGCTTGTAGGCCTTGGACATGGCGTGCGAGGCGGAATACAGGGCAAAGCAGAGCTGTTTGTCCAGCTGCAGGGCCTGGTCGGGGGTCAGCGTTTTGTTCGGCATGGGCTGAATTATTGATCACAATTGAATTGTGTGCAATTTAATTGCCGGATGACCCTGTCAGAATGCAGGTTGTTCCTGCCTGCCCCATGTCCACACCATCCCCCACCCCACCCCTGCGCACCCTGCTGCGGATGACCCGCCCCGGTTTCCTGGGCATCACCGTCGTCGCCGTGCTGCTGGGCATCGCCATTGCCGCGGCCTGCGGCCATGGCCCCCATGTGGGGACCGGCATGGCCACGCTGCTGCTGGCCTGCCTGGCCCATGCCGCCGGCAATGTGCTGAATGATTACCACGACGCCCTGAATGGGGCGGACGCGGCCAATACGGCGGGCATCCATCCCTTTACCGGCGGCTCGCGCCTGATCCAGGACCAGGTCGTCACCCCGCAGCAGACCCGCGAACTTTTTTACCTGCTGGCTTTCCTGCTGTGCGCCTTCGGCCTGCTGCTGGCCGTCAAGAGCACGGGCTGGGTGATCGTGCTGGGACTGGCCGGTGTGCTGCTGACCTGGGCCTATTCGGCGCCGCCGCTGGCCTTGATGAAACACGGCATGGGCGAATTCGCGGTGGCCCTGGTCTGGGGCCTGGTCGTGATCGGCGCGGATGCCGTGCAGCGGGGCAGTCTTTTCATCATCCCCGTGGTCACGGCGCTCAGTTACGCGCTGCTGGTGAGCAACATCCTGCTGATATACGGTGTCCCCGATGCACCGTCGGACGCACAGGTCGGCAAGCGCACGCTGGCGGTGCTGCTGGGGCCACGCGGCGCCGCGCTGGCCTACCTGCTGATCAGCACGCTGGCCCATGGCTGGCTGGCGGGCGGTGTCTGGCTGCTCTACCAGCCTGAGCCGGCCCTCTGGGGGCTG
>CAUPQO010000265.1:0-3608 GCA_963513295.1 uncultured Hylemonella sp. | reverse complement strand
TTTCTCCGACAACTGGCCCCTGGTCGGCGGCAAGATGGACCTGACCGAAGGCGGCATCCGCGTGCCCTGGATCGCGCACTGGCCGGCCGTGATTCCAGCCGGCAGCCTCAGCACCCAACACTGCATGACCATGGACTGGTCGGCCACGCTGCTGGCGCTGGGCGGCGGCCAGCCGCGCGCGGACGTCCCCCTCGACGGCGTCTCGCTGGCTGCCGCGCTGCAAGACCCCACACACACCTTCGAGCGCCCGCTGTACTGGCGCATGAACCATCGCAGCCAGCGCGCCCTGCGCAGGGGCGACTGGAAATACCTGAAGGTGGACGAGAACGAGTACCTGTTCAACATCACGGCCGACGCGCGCGAGCGTGCCAACCTGGCGGCCAAGCACCCCGAACGCTTTGCCGCCCTGCGCGAGGACTGGCTGGCCTGGGAAAGCACCGTACCCGCCATTCCCGAAGACGCGGCCGTGAGCCTGGGTTATTCCTACAAGGACATGCCGCAGCGCTGAAGCCACGCCACTCTCTCTATTTCACCGACCACTAACGAGGAGAAACACATGACATCCAAGACCGCACGACGCACGGCGCTGATCGCTGGCCTGCTGACGTTCACCGCCCCATGGGCCGCCGCCCAGGCCTGGCCCGAAAAATCCATCAAGCTGCTGGCGCCGTCCACCGCCGGCGGCCCGCCCGACGTGTATGCCCGCGCGCTGGCCGACCACCTGGCCAAGGCGCTGGGTCAGCCCGTGGTCGTGGAAAACGTGCCGGCGGTCGGCGGCATGATCGCGGCGCAGCAGATCCAGCGCACCGCGGCCGACGGCTACACCCTGCTCGTCAACACCGCCGGCATGATGACCATCACGCCCAACGCCAACCCCAAAGCCAGCTACAAGGGTGCCGACTTCACGCAGATCTGCCAGGGCGTGGAGGCGGCGCTGGTACTGGCCAGCCACCCAAGCCTGGGCGCAAAGAACTACAAGGAGCTGTCGCAATGGGTGCTGGCGCAGAAGACACCCCCGACCTACTCGTCCTACTCGCCTGGCTCGCCCGCGCATTTCCTGGGTTACCAGTTCAGCGAAGCCCTGAAGACCGAGATGACGCACATCCCCTACAAGAGCAGCCCGCAGCAGATCACCGACATGATCGGCGGCGTGGCCCCGCTGGGTTTTGTGCAGATCGCCACGGCCAACCCGCACATCAAGGCCGGCAAGCTCGTGGCCTATGCCACCACCGGCGAGCAGCGCGCAGCGCAGCTGCCCGACGTGCCCACGGTGGGCGAGGTGGGCCTGCCCCAGCTGGCCACCACGGTCTGGTTCGGTTTCTCCGGCCCGAAGAACCTGCCGCCGGCCATCGTTCAGCGCCTGAGCGACGCGCACCAGCAGATCACGGCCAACCCCGAGTTCAAGACCCGCATGCTCAATGCCGGCCTGAGCGTCTCGCCCGATATCTGCGGTGACAAGTTCCTGCAGAAGATGAACCGCGAGTCCGAGCGCTGGGCCCGCATCGTCAAGGCCACGGGTTTCGTCGCGGACTGATCCGACCACCTGCGCGGCAGGGTTACGCCGCCGGCCCCAGAATGGGCGCATGACATCCATGCGCCCATTCCTTTTTATGGCTCTGGCCAGCCTGGCCACCGCCCTGCTGCCCATGAACACTTCTGCCCAGACCGTCAAGCCGGCGGCATCCTCCTGCCCCGCCCTGCTGCAGCACCAGTTCCCGCGCCTGCAGGACGACGCGCCGCAGAACCTCTGCCAGTACGCCGGCAAGGTCGTGCTGGTGGTGAACACCGCGAGCTACTGCGGTTTCACCAAGCAGTACGAAGGGCTGGAGGCGCTGTATGCGAAGTACGAGAAACGCGGCCTGGTCATCCTGGGTTTTCCGTCCAACGACTTCGGCCAGCAGGAACCGGGCGATGCGAAGCAGATTGCCGACCTGTGTTTCAACACCTACGGCGTGAAGTTCCCCATGTTCGACAAGACCGGCGTCGTGGGCCCCAGGCGCAACGCCCTGTACACCCAGCTCCATCAGGCCACCAAAGCCGTGCCCGAGTGGAATTTCCACAAGTACCTGATCGCGCGCGACGGCAAGACCGTGAGCAGTTTCGCCAGCGCGGTCGATCCCGGCAGCCGCGCCATCGTCGCTGCGGTCGAGGCGGCCTTGCAACAGAAGCCCTGAAGGCAGGCCCGCAGATGAACGCCGAGCTCTTCAGCCAGGAATTGCAGCGGGAGGGCTTCGCAACCATCACCACCGTCACGCGCGAGCCCGACGGGTTTCTCGACACCCACACCCATCCCTTCGAGGCCAAGGCCCTGATCCTCAGCGGGGAGATCACCCTGGTCTGCCAGGGACGGGAGCAGCGGTACCGGCCCGGCGAGGTGTTTCACCTCGCGCAGGCCGAGCCGCACACCGAGCGTTACGGCCCGATGGGCGTGACTTACCTGGTCGGACGCAGGTAGCTCAGCCCCGCTGCGGCAGTACCGAGGCCGACACGCGCACGCCCGGCGCCGTGCCCACATAGGCCTGCTGCACCACCCCGGCCACCATGTCGGCCGTCACGGCCGAGAGTGTCCAGCCCAGGTGGCCATGGCCCGTGTTGTAGAACACATTGGCGGCACGACCACGGCCCACGCGCGGCATCATGTCCGGCATCATGGGGCGCAGGCCGGCCCAGGGCACCACGCTGCGCGTGCTCACCCCCGGGAAACACTGGTTGACCCAGTCGATCAGCGGGCGGATGCGGTCGGCCCGGATGTCCTTGTTGTAGCCATTGAACTCCGCCGTGCCGGCGACGCGGAAGCGGTCGGCGCCCAGGCGGCTGGTCACGAGTTTGGTCTCGTCATCCAGCAGGCTGACGATGGGCGCGCTGTCCTGGCTCTGCGCGTCGGGCAGGTTCACCGTGATGGAGTAGCCCTTGACCGGGTAGACGTTGACGCGGTCGCCCAGTTGCGCGGCAAAGCTGCGGCTGAGCACGCCGGCGCAGACCACCACACCATCGAAGCGGTGCGTCTGCGGCAAACCATCCACGCGCGCGGTCACGCTGGCGCTGCGGCCATCGCTGTGCAGCCGCTCCACCGCCTGCCCGTACAGGGTGCGCACGCCCAGACGCTCGGCCGCCGCGGCCAGGCCCACGGTGCACTTGGGGATGTCGCCGGTGGCGGCGCTCTCGGTGTAATAACCGCCGTAGTAGGTACCGGCCAGCGTGGGCTCGATGGCACGCATTTCCTCGGGGGTCACCGCGCGCCGCGGCAGGCCGCCGGCGGCCAGCAGCTTCGAGACCTCGCCCGCGTGGTCGAAACCTTTTTTGTCGCGGTAGATGTGCAGGATGCCCTGGCGCTTGAGGTCGAAGTCCACGCCCTCGGCCTCGGCCCAGGCAAACAGGTGCTCGCGCGCCGCCACGGCCAGCTGGGCGGTGGCGATGGTGTTCTTGCGGTAGTTCGGGATGCTGGCGATGAACTCGGCGAACCAGCTCAGCTTGTGCCAGCCGGGTTTGGGATTGACCAGCAGCGGCGCATCGCTCCTGAGCATCCACTTGAGGCCCTTGAGGATGGTGGAGGGGTGGTTCCAGACCTCGGCATTGGAGGCGGAGAGCTGGCCGCCGTTGGCGAAGGA
>CAUPQO010000264.1:0-3640 GCA_963513295.1 uncultured Hylemonella sp. | reverse complement strand
TTCAAGGTGTTGGGGGTGACGCCGCCGACGCTGTCCTGCAGCAGGCGGAAGGTCTGGGCATGGCCGTCGCGCAGGGCCCATAGCACGCGAATGGCGTAGCGCGACTCCAGCAGAGCCAGCAGCTGACCAATGGCGGCATTTTCCTTGTAGCTCATTCAACAGCACTCCTTGAAGCACCTGGTCTATGGCCCGGTGCACCCTCCCTGTGCCTGTCGCAGCCGGCAGATCGGCAAGCAGACGAAGCGAAGGCGGACTATATCGCAGATTCCGGGCTGCTACAAGATTAATAGCTGATAGGCCCCCCCGTCTCTACCCTGACGGTCGGAGGACGGATGACAAGTGTGAGAAATTACGTCAAATGTAGATTTTTCTGAGCAGTTGCATGAGCTGCTTGCGCTCGGCCGCACTCAGCCTGGCCGTGGCGGCCTTCTCCAGTTCGGAGGCCGTGAGCTCGGCCTGCTTCATCAGCTTGTGGCCTGACGCCGTCAGGTGCAAACCCATGGCCCGGCCGTCGCTGGGGTGCGGGCGGCGCGTGATGAGTTCGCGCTTTGCCAGCTGGTTGATCATGCCCACCAGATTGGGCGGCTGGATGCTGAGCGTGGTGCACAGCTGGCGCGAGGTGACGCCCGGGTTGTGCGTGATCAGCGAGAGGACCGAAAAATCCGCGGGACGCAGGCCGTAATCCGCCATGTGGCGGAAGAAGGCGTCCATGATGACCAGCGTGGCACGCCGCGCGTTGTAGCCGACCAGGCTTTCCAGGTAGCTGGTGTCGACCTGTTCGACGGCGGTGTCGGGGGCGGCTGGACGGCTGGTCATGTGCTTCAGGCCGCCGCCGGCGTGGGCGCCGCAGTTTCGGTCTCGGCCAGTTGCTGCTCCATGATCTGCAGGTGCAGGGCGAAGGCCGGCAACACCCAGGTGTGCAGCGCGCGCGCCGGGGCCTGCCAGTGCGGGGTTTCTGCTGCGATGCGGGCCCCGGCCCATTCCAGCAGGGCCAGGGCCACGGCTTGCAGGAAATCGTCGGCCACCCAGTAGGGCAGGTCGTTGCGATAACTGGCGGCCAGGGCCAGGCGTGCGGCCAGCTGGCGCAGCTGCACGAAGCGCTGTGTCAGGCCGGCCGGCAGCGGGCCGTCGGCAGCGAGTTCGTCGAACAGCGTGCCCAGGGCCGCGCCGCCGTCGGGCAGCACCTTGCGCAGCAGCAGGTCGATGGCCTGGATCTCGTTGGTGCCCTCGTAGATCATGGTGATGCGCGCGTCACGCACGATCTGCTCGATACCCCATTCACGCACATAACCGTGGCCGCCGAAGACCTGCAGGCACTCGCTCGCACCCAGGAAACCCTGGCGTGTCCAGGCGGCTTTGAGCACGGGCGTGACCAGGCTGCACCAACGCTGTGCGGCCTCGCGTCGTGTCGCGTCGGGGTGGTGCTTGATGACGTCGAGCTCGATGGCCGTGCGGTAGGCCAGCAGGCGCCCACCGTCCACCCAGGCACGCTGGGTGCTCAGGATGCGCTGGATGGCCGGATGGTCCTGGATCAGGCTGGTCTCGCTGGCACCGGGAGCCCGCATCTGGCGCCGCTCGGCCGCGTAGGCGCTGGCCTTCTGCCAGGCGGCTTCCAGCAGGGCGATGCCCTGCAGGCCCACATGCAGGCGCGCCGCGTTCATCATGACGAACATGGCGTTCAGGCCGCGGTGGGCTTCGCCCACCAGCCAGCCCGTGGCGTCCTCGAAGCGCAGCACGCAGGTGGGGCTGCCGTGCAGGCCCATCTTTTCCTCGATGCGCTCGCAGATCACGCCGTTGCGACGGCCGTCGGGCAGCAGCTTGGGCGCGAGAAAGAGGGACAGGCCTTTGGGCCCGGGCGGCGCATCGGGCAGGCGCGCCAGCACGAAGTGCACGATGTTGTCGCTCAGGTCGTGTTCGCCGCCGGAGATGAAGATCTTGCCGCCGGAAACAAGGTAGCTGCTGTCGGCCTGCGGCCGGGCCTTGGTGCGCACCAGGCCCAGGTCGCTGCCGGCATGCGCCTCGGTCAGGCACATCGTCGCCAGCCACTCGCCGGTGGCGATCTTCTGCAGGTAACGCGCTTTCAGTTCCTTGCTGCCGTGGTGCTTGAGGCATTCGTAGGCGCCGTGCAGCAGACCGGGTGCCATGGTCCAGCCATGGTTGGCCGCGCTCAGCATCTCGTAGAGCACGGCCTCCAGCACGGCCGGCAGGCCCTGGCCGCCGTCTTCCGACGCGCAGGCCATGGCGGGCCAGCCCGCCTGCCAGAAGGCCTGATAGGCGGCGCGAAAGCCCGGCGGCATGGTGACCTGCCCGGCTTCGAAGCGCGCACCGACCGCGTCGCCTACACGCTGCAGCGGTGCGATCTCGCTGCTCACGAACTTGCCGGCCTCCTCCAGCACCTGCTGCATCAGCGCCGCGTCCACCTCGGCAAAGGCGGGCAGGGCCTGTAGCTGCTGCGGAGCGTCGAGCACGCCGAAGAGGAGGCGGCCGATCTCGTCGAGGCGGGGCTGGTAGTCCATGGGTGTTACTGGCAGCGGAAGTTGCGGGCGTCTTCGGTCGAGCCCTGGCCGCGGTAGCGGGTCACCGTGGGGTAGGCGCAGAGCGGGCGGGTGCGGTCGGCGGCCCAGTCCGCGGGCAGTTCGGTGTTGGCACCGCCGGGGTTGCCGGCGCCGCGCGCACGGGCCGTCACGGCCTGCGGAGCCACGCCTTCCTCGACCCAGCGCACCAGCGGGGTCAGCAGGTCGAACTGGTCGGCCGCCGGGCCGCCGCTGCAATGGTTCATGCCGGGCACGGGAAAATAACGCGCGAAGTCGGCCGAGCGGCCGCCCTGGCTGGCGTCGAGGCGCTCGACCCACTGCCGTGTGTCCTCGGCCGAGAAGATGGCGTCGCTGACGCCGTGATACAGCACCATCTTCGCGCCGCGCGCGCGCAGCGGGCGCAGGTTATCGGGGCGTTCGTGGCCGGGCGGCGTCATCAGCGCCAGGCCGGACTCGCTATAGGTCTCATTGCTGGTGGCGATGGCCGGGAGCAGCGCGTCGATATTGGCCGTCAGGGGACTGGTCGGCATGGGTGGGACCGTGAACACGGTGCTGACGGCCAGCGGATCGAGTGCCACAGCGTTCACGAACTTCCACTGCGCCCAGTTGCTGCCGGCGATGCCCGGGTCCCAGGGGAAGGCGCTGTAGATGGTCTGGCCATTCGTGGTTTTGCCGCCGGCATGGACCTGGGCCAGCACGTTCTTCTGCGCCGGGGTGAGGCAGCTGCCGTCACGTGCGCTGCTGCAGGCAGGCACGTCGCGCGCCACGTCGAAGGCGGCCTGGCAGGCCTGGGTGGCCTGCACCATGCCGTCGGCCAGGCCGTCGAGCGCGTCGCAGCGCTGCAGGATGGCGCGCGCCACGGTCTGGCGCTCCTGGGCCGTGAAGGCGCCGCCCAGGTCGGGGATGTTGGCGCTCGGGTTCATGGGGTGTTTGACGGTGGAGCCCGGCGTGGCCAGTGTGCTCCAGCGTTGCGCGCCCCAGAGCTGGGCCAGCGCGGCATTGGGCAGGCGGTAACCCGGCGCGCCTATGAGGTAGCCGTCGTATTGATCACCCAGGCGCGAGGCGGCCACCATGGCATGGCGCCCGCCGTTGGAGCAGCCGCCGAT
>CAUPQO010000263.1:0-3663 GCA_963513295.1 uncultured Hylemonella sp. | reverse complement strand
CGCTGCAACGGGCCACGGCCCGTCTGCAGCGGTCAAATCAAACCCTTGCGTGCAGCGGTTTGGTTTGGCTTGAACCCAGAGTTTTAAAAGGCAAAGTCCATGAGCGACAAAAACATTGTTCTGAACGTCAACGGCATCGAGGTCATCTACAACCACGTGATCCTGGTGCTCAAGGGGGTGTCGCTGCAGGTGCCCGAGGGGGGCATCGTGGCGCTGCTGGGGGGCAACGGCGCGGGCAAGACGACGACGCTGCGCGCCATCTCCAACCTGCTCAAGGGCGAGCGCGGCGAGGTGACCAAGGGGTCGATCGAGTTGCGCGGCGAGCGCATCGAGAACCTGACGCCTTCCGACCTGGTCAAGCGCGGCGTGGTGCAGGTGATGGAAGGGCGGCACTGCTTTGCCCACCTGACGATCGAGGAAAACCTGCTGACCGGGGCCTATACGCGCAAGAGCAAGGCCGAGGTGGCCGCCGGCCTGGAGAAGGTCTACACCTACTTTCCGCGCCTCAAGACGCGCCGCAGCTCGCAAGCCGCCTACACCTCGGGGGGCGAGCAGCAGATGTGCGCCATCGGTCGCGCGCTCATGGCCCATCCCAGCATGGTGCTGCTGGACGAGCCCTCCATGGGCCTGGCGCCGCAGATCGTGGAAGAGGTCTTCGAGATCGTCAAGGACCTGAACCAGAAGGAGCGCGTAACCTTCTTGCTGGCCGAGCAGAACACCAATATGGCGCTGAAGTACTCGGACTACGGCTACATCATGGAGTCGGGTCGCATCGTGATGGACGGCGTCGCCAGTGACCTGGCCAGCAACGAGGACGTGAAGGAGTTCTACCTCGGCATGGGCGGCGGTGAGCGCAAGAGTTTCCGTGACGTCAAGAGTTACAAGCGCCGCAAGCGTTGGCTGGCATAGAGATGGCACACCCCCAGGCTGCGCGCACTGCGTGTCGCTTCGCCACCCCCCTAGCAGGGGGCAACGCCAGCGGTCCGGCCAAGCCGGTTCCGCGGCGTTCCGCGATCAAGACATTCCATGCGCTGCATCTGATGAATTGCAGGGAGGAATGAGATGAGCAAACACTACGACGCGCTGGAGACGCGTGACTCCGCCCAGCGCGAGGCCGCCTTGCTGGCCGCGCTGCCGGGACATGTGGCGCAGGCCCAGCGTGCGGCCCCGGCTTTTGCCGAGATCCTGCGCGGTGTGGATGCCGCTGCCGTCACCACGCGTGCGGCGCTGGCCACGCTGCCGGTGACGCGCAAGCAAGAATTGCTGGAGCGCCAGCAGGCGGCCCGTGCGCGGGATGCCAGTGATCCTTTTGGCGGTTTCTCTGCCATCGGCTGGCGCGGCCTGCTGCGCGGCACGGGGGCGCGGCGCGTCTACCAGTCGCCCGGCCCGATCTACGAGCCGGAAGGCGGTGCGGCGGATTACTGGCGCAGCGCCCGTGCTTTTGCCGCGGCCGGTTTCGAGGCCGGGGATCTGGTGCACAACTGCTTCAGCTACCACCTCACGCCCGGCGCCTGGATCATGGAAGCCGGCGCCCAGGCCCTGGGCTGCACCGTCTTTCCCGGCGGCACGGGCAATACCGAGCAGCAGTTGGCGGCCATTGCCGACCTGCGACCGGGGGCCTATGCCGGCACGCCCAGTTTCCTCAAGATCCTGGTCGAAAAGGCGCAGGAGGCGGGCGCCAAGCTGCCCTTCACCAAGGCCCTGGTCAGCGGCGAGGCCTTTCCGCCCAGCCTGCGCGACTGGCTGGCCGAGCGCGGTATTGCCGCTTACCAGTGCTACGCCACGGCGGATGCCGGTCTGATTGCCTACGAGACCCAGGCGCGCGATGGTCTGGTGCTGGACGAGGGCATCGTCCTGGAGATCGTGCGTCCCGGCACCGGCGACCCGGTGGCTGAGGGCGAGGTGGGGGAGGTGGTGGTGACCGTGCTCAACCCCGATTACCCGCTGATCCGCTTCGGCACGGGTGATCTGTCGGCCATCCTGAGCGGTGCCTGCCCGACGGGGCGGACCAACACCCGCATCAAGGGCTGGCTGGGGCGGGCCGACCAGACCACCAAGGTGCGCGGCATGTTCGTGCACCCGGGCCAGATCGCCGAGATCGTCAAGCGCTACCCGGAAGTGGTGCGCGCGCGCCTTGTGGTGGCCGGCGAGATGGCCCAGGACACCATGACACTCAAGGTGGAGACCGCCTGCAGCGGGCCGGGCGAACTGGCGCTGCGCATCGCCGAAACCGTGCGCGACGTGACCAAGCTGCGCGGCGAGGTGGAACTGCTGCTGCCCGGCAGCCTGCCCAATGACGGCAAGGTGATCGAGGATGCGCGCAGTTACAAATAGGCGGCCCCTGCCGGGGCGCGTCTAAGTATTTTCCGAACGGGTGGGCCGGACCGGCGGGATTAGACTTCTCGCCATATCCCAGGAGGAACCACCATGAAACGTCTGCTACTGATCGCCGCTGCCGTGACCGCCTTTGCGGCCCATGCCCAATCCTTCCCAGGCACCAAGCCCATCACCATCGTCGTGCCCTTCGCGGCCGGCGGTCCGACCGACCGCGTGGCGCGTGACCTGGCCGAAGCCATGCGCAAGCCCCTGGGCGGCGCCACCATCGTGATCGAGAACGTGGCCGGTGCCGGCGGCACCATTGCCGGCAACAAGGTGGCCAAGGCCAACCCGGATGGTCACACCCTGTTCCTGCACCACATCGGCATGGCGACCAGCCCCATCCTGTACCGCAAGCTGCCCTATTCGGTGCCGAACGACTTCACCTACCTGGGCATGGTCAACGACGTGCCCATGACCCTGATCGGCCGCCCCAGCCTGCCGGCCGGCAACTACAAGGAACTCAGCGCCTGGATCAATGACAACAAGGGCAAGATCAACCTGGGCAATGCCGGTCTGGGTGCGGCTTCGCATCTGTGCGGCCTGATGTTCCAGAGCGCGCTGAAAATCGACATGACCACCGTGCCCTACAAGGGTACGGCACCGGCCATCACCGACCTGATCGGCGGCCAGATCGACCTGCTGTGCGACCAGACCACCAACACCACCGCGCAGATCGAGGGCAAGAAGGTCAAGGCCTTTGCCGTGACCACGGCCAAGCGGATCAACACGCCGGTCCTGAAGGACCTGCCGACGCTGCAGGAGTCCGGTCTCAAGGGCTTCGAAGTGACCATCTGGCACGGCCTGTATGCACCCAAGGGGGTGCCGGCTGATGTCGCGACCAAGATCAATGCCGCCCTGAAAGTCGCGCTGAAGGACCCGGACTTCATCAAGAAGCAGGAAGGCTTGGGCGCAGTGGTCGTGAGCGACAAGCGGGTGGATCCGGCCGAGCACAAGAAATTCGTGGCCGACGAGATCGCCAAGTGGGATCCGGTCATCAAGGCGGCGGGCGTTTACGCGGACTGATCGCGCAGTCCTTACCCACTGCTGGAAAAGCCACCATTCAGGTGGCTTTTTCTTTTTCTGCGGTATGTTTTTGCGTTCGTTGCGAGCCGGGTCTCGCCCCGGCGGGCGACTCACTTTCTCTTGCTTCGCTGTATGGACCGGAGACATGGGTAACGGGTGTGCGGGGACATAGGAAACACCTTGAGGTCTCAGTCCTCGGTCCGCAGATCGATCCGCATGAAGCGGTGATGGCAGAAGAACACATCGTAGCAACCGTCATGT
>CAUPQO010000262.1:0-3722 GCA_963513295.1 uncultured Hylemonella sp. | reverse complement strand
GGGCACGGCGTTCGCCGTCACCACCGAGTGCGACGCCGACGCGGCCTACAAGCGGGTGCTGGCCGAGGCGAAAGAAGACGAGATGGTGGAGTTCACCAGCGTGGCCGGCCTGCCGGCACGTGCCGTGGCCACACCCTGGCTGCGCGCTTACCTGAAGATCGAGCACAAGCTGCAGGCCGTGGTGCACCACAAGACACGCTGCACCAAGAGCTTCGACTGCCTGGCCCAGTGCGGCCTGCGCGACGGCCTGCCGGGCTGGGGCCAGTTCTGCATCGACAACCAACTGGCAGCCGCGCTGCGCGGCGACGTGAAAAAGGGCCTATTCTTCCGCGGTGTCGGCGCCCTGCCCTTCGGCGCGCAGATTCGCAGCGTGCGCGATCTGGTGGAACGGCTGCTCACGCGCCAGGAAGCCCTGATGCCGGCCTGATCCCCGCAGCCACACCATGAAGACCATCCCCGTTCGCCCCCAGGCTACGGGACCCGCGCGCTCCCGCGTGCCGCCGGTCGATGCGTCGTGGCGCCCGGCCCGGCTGCTGGCCGCACCGCACCGGCTGGGATTTTTTGCCGCCGCCCTCGTGATGGCCCTCAGTGCGCTGTGGTGGGCGGCCATGCTGCTGGCCAGCGCCCTGGGCAGCCCCATCGCCTGGGCTGTCGCACCGACCGCGGCCCATGGCCTGCTCATGGCCCTGGGCTTCACCCCCCTGTTCATCGCCGGCTTTCTTTTCACCGCCGGCCCGAAATGGCTGGGCCTGCCCGAAGTGCAGGCCCGCAGCCTGCTGCCCGCCATCGCGTTGATGCTGGCCGGCTGGCTGCTGGCCCTGCCCGGTTTCCACTGGCAGGCGCTGCTGGCCAGCGCCGGCATCGCCGCGGTGGCCGGCGGCTGGAGCCTGCTGTGCCTGCGCTTCATCGCCTTGCTGCGTCAGAGCCGGGTGGACGACCGCGTGCACCCCGGCGTGGTGGCCGTGGCCTGCGGCATCGGTGCCATCAGCCTGTGGCTGGCCGCCGTCGCGCTGGCGCTGAACGACATCACGCTGCTGCGCAGCGCCACGCAACTCGGGCTCTGGGGCTTCGTGGCCACGGTGTTTGCCACCGTGTCACACCGCATGATTCCCTTCTTCAGCGCCAGCGCCGTGCCCCTGCTCGATGCCTGGCGCCCGATGTGGCTGCTCTGGGTACTGGTGGCCGTGGTGTGGCTGGAGCTGCTGCCCGCGCTGGCCGAACTCTGGTGGTGGCCGTTGCCGCCGCTGCTGCGCTGGCTGCAGGTGATGCTGGAGCTGCCGGCGGCCCTGCTGCTGCTGTGGCTGGCCGCGCGCTGGGGCCTGGTGCAGAGCCTGAAGATCCGCCTGCTGGCCATGCTGCACGGCGGCTTTCTCTGGCTCGGCATCGCGCTGGCGCTTTACGCCCTCTCGCATGCGCTGATGGCGCTGAGCGGCGGCGAGCTCTCGCTCGGCCTGGCCCCGCTGCACGCCATGACCATGGGCTACCTCGGTGCCACGCTGTTCGCCATGGCCACGCGCGTGAGCAGCGGCCATGGCGGGCGCCCGCTGGCCGCCGACAACATCGCCTGGGTCCTGTACTGGCTGCTGCAGACGGCCGTACTGCTGCGCGTGCTGGCCGCCCTGTGGCCGGCCACCACCACCGTGCTCACCCTGGCCGCCGTGCTGGCCTGGGCGGCCGCCACGCTGGGCTGGTCACTGCGCTACGGCGGCTGGTTCGGCCGGCCGCGGGTGGACGGGCGACCCGGCTGAGACGCAGCGCATGCCGGTCCGGCGCGCTGCCGGTTTCAGCTGCGCAGCAGCAATGCGACCACGGCGGCCCCACCCAGCAGCGCGGTGAGACCGGCCAGCCAGAGCAGACGCCGGCGCAGGGTTTCCACGCCTCGCACCAGTTGGGCATTCTGGTCGGCCAGATCGTTGATCAGCTCCGTGGCCGCCAGCATCTGCGCCTGCAGTTCCGACACGGCCGTCTCGGTGGCCTGCAGTTCGGCACGCAGCCTGGCGATCGCATGGGCCTCGGCCTGCAGCTGGCCCTGCACCTTGTCGTCCACGGGCGGCGGCGGCGGCGAAGCCGGCCGGCCCGAGACCTTGCCCCAGAGGTCCTTGGCGCCTTCGGCCACCCTGGGGGCGTTGCGGATCACCTCGCCCCAGGGCACCAGACGCAATACGGAAAACAGGCCTGTCGCCATCAGCACTCCTTCAGTCGAAATCAAAAATGTCGGACAGGAAACCCTCGCGCTTGCGCTTCTTGCTGTAGTAGCCGTCCTGGTGGCCATGGGCATGATGGGGCGGCGGCGCGGGGCGCGCCGTCGCGGCCGGCTGGACCTGCTGGACCACGGCGCCATCGAGCGAGCGATCGATGATCTTGTCGAGCTCACCGCGGTCGAGCCAGACCCCGCGGCACTGCGGACAGTAGTCGATCTCGATGCCCTGGCGCTCGGACATCACCAGGCTGACGGTTTTACAGGCTGGGCACAACATGACGGGCTGACTCCATGAAAACGAAGTTTCTCATTCTGCGCCCGGACGGATAACGCAGGGAACCGTGTGGAAACCCGGCCCGACGCTCAGCCCTGCGCTGGCGGCGTGGCGGGCGCCGCCGCGGCAGGCCGCTGCAGCTTCTTCCAGGCCTGGAAGCCCCCCGCCACGGACAGCGCCTTGCCATAGCCCATCTGGCGCAGCAGGCTGGCCGCTGCCAGGCTGCGCCGGCCGCTGTTGCAGATGCACAGCAGCAGGTGATCACGCCCGTGGTGCAGCTGGTTGATCATGGTGAAGAAGGTCATCACGTCCATGTCCTTGGGTTTGCCAGCGTCCAGGATGTCCTGCTCGTCCTCGCTCAAGGCGTGGCCCAGCATGCGCTTGACCTCGAACAGGGGGATATGCATCGTGCCGGGGATCGCGCCCTTCATCTCGATCTCGAAGGTCTGGCGGATGTCCACCAGCGTGCCCAGCCCCAGGCGGCACAACTCCAGCGCGGTGGGCAGGGTGACTTCGAGCGTGGCGCGCTCTTCGTCGGACAGGGGAGCTTCAGTGTTCATGGCAGCCTCTCACAGACGGTACCGGGCTGATTGTCCTACAGTGCCCCCCTTGGGGGCCCGAACAGAATGATTGCATTCCGCTGCAAGAAGACTATCCTGTTCCTCGGTCATGTCGACCGCAAGGAAGAGATGTCATGCCGGAAGCCACCACAGCGCAGCGGGACAAACTGCTCGACGACCTGCGCCTGGTCATCAGCGACGCCGAGGAGTTGCTGCGCCTGACCGCCCACCAGGTCGGCGATGACACGGCCGAGTTGCGCGGCCGCATCCAGAGCCGCCTGCAGGAGGCGGGCATCGAGCTGGCCGGCCTGCAGGACGCCGCCACCGCCCAGGTCAAGGCCGCGGGCCACGCCGCCGACGAGTTCGTGCACGAGCACCCCTGGCAGTCCATCGGCATCGCCGCCGCCATCGGGCTGGTCGTCGGCCTGCTGGTCGCGCGCCGCTGAGCCGCCGGCATGGACGAACCCGCCAAAAGCCCGGGGCTGCTGGCCTCCCTGCGCCAGTTGATGGCCACGGTGCTGGAGACCGCGCAGCTGCGGCTGGCCCTGCTGAGCACCGAGATCGAGCAGGAGAAACTGCGCCTGTTCGACGGCCTGCTCTGGGCCGGGCTGGCCCTGCTGCTGCTGGGCCTGGGGATCTTGCTGCTCTGCGCTTTCATCGTGGTGCTGTTCTGGGATAGCCACCGCCT
>CAUPQO010000261.1:0-3774 GCA_963513295.1 uncultured Hylemonella sp. | reverse complement strand
GGGTGGCGCTGGTCCTGCTGGCGGGTGGGGGCGGACAACTGCAACTCGATGAGCAGGGCTGTCCGCGGGCACTGGCAGGAAACTCCCTGGTGCGCTCGCTGCCGCTGTTCCACGCCGCCGGTCTGGCCACGGCGCTGGTCGATGCGCCCTCCGATCACCGGGGCGGCGATGGCCTGGCCGGCTTCCGGGCCTCACCCGAGCACGCGCAGGATCTGGGCCGTGTCATCAGCGATCTGCGCACACGCAGCCGCGCGGCCGCCGTCTGGCTGGTCGGCACCAGCCGCGGCGCCATCTCGGCCGCCAATGCGGCGAGCCGGCTCAGCGGTCCTGCTGCCCCCGACGGCCTGGTGCTGACCTCGCCCGTCACCTCGGGCAATCCCAAGGGTCAGAAGTCCTGGGTGGCACAGACCGTGTTCGACCTGCCGCTGGAAGCCATCCGCATGCCCGTGCTCGTGATCGGCCACGCGCAGGACAAGTGCCTGCGTTCCCCGGCCGCGGAGAACGAGCGCATCACGGCGCGCACCGAGGGCGCGCGCGAGCAGCTCGTCCTGTTGGATGGCGGGCCGGGGCGCGCCGGCCTGTCGGCCGTGGAGGCTTGCGAAGGGCGTTCGCCGCATGGCTTTCTGGAACAGGAGGCCGAGGTGGCCGCGGGCATCGTGCGTTTCATCAACGGGGCCCGCTACTAGGGCCTGTTCACACTAATTTCTCAAGTGCGAACGGGGTGAAAACAGCGTCAATCTAGGCGCACGACGACGCCCAGGCTGGCCGCCTGGGCGAGGAGTGCAACAACGAGTGGCGCTGTTTTCACCCCGTTCCCTTCGGGTTGCGGCCAAAAAAGCCATGCGGGGTGTTGCGCGGACTTGCCGGGGGCCTACCCCGGCGGCGTCCACGCGCCTACCGCATGACTTTTTTGATCCGCAACGCATCTTGAGAAATTAATGTGGACAGGCCCTGGCCAGACGTAAAAAAAGCGCCCGCCGGGCGCTTTTTCATGGGGTGCTGATCGCTCAGCCTCTCAGGCCTTGCCGTGTTTGGCGATCAGGTCCTTGGCGCTCTGCAGCAGTTTCTTGCCGTCGAAGCCGCGCTTGTCCATGTCCTTGACCCATTCGTCATCGACCTGGGCGGAGAGCTTCACGAACTCGGCGGCTTCGGCATTGCTCAGCGTGTAGATGGTGTTGCCGCGCTCCACCGAGGGCTTGCGGCCCGGGATGTCGCTTTCCTGCTGTTGTTTGCCCAGCCAGCCCGAGGTGGCCAGGCCGGAGTTGTTGTCGATGACCTTCTTGAGGTCGGGTGCCAGCGACTCGTACCTGGCCTTGTTCATGGTCATGACGAAGGTCGTGGTGTACAGGCCCGTGTGGCCGGCCGGGAATTCGGTGTGGAACTTGGTGAGTTCGTGCACCTTGACGGCCGGCTCCTCTTCCCTGGGGATCACGCAGCCTTCGATCGTGCCCTTGGACAGGGCGTCCGGAATCTGCGGCAGCGGCATGCCCACCGGCGTGGCACCCACGGCCTGCAGCAGCTTGGTGACCTGGCGGGTCGGGCCGCGCATCTTCAGGCCCTTGAGATCGGCCGGGCTCTTGATCTGCTTGGCCTTGGTGTGGAACATGCCCGGGCCGTGCACGTGCAGGGCAATGGGGTGGGTGTCCTTGAACTCGTCCACGGCCACGGTCTGCACGTATTCCCAATAGGCCTTGGAGGTGGCCTCGGCATTGTTGAGCATGAAGGGCAGCTCGAACACTTCGATGCGCGGGAAGCGACCGGCGGTGTTGCCCGGCAGGGTCCAGACCACGTCGACCACGCCGTCGCGGGCCTGGTCATACAGCTGCACCGGCGTGCCGCCCAGCTGCATGGCCGGATAGGCCTCGAACTTGATGCGGCCGCCCGAATCTTTTTCGACCTTGTCCATCCAGGGCTTGTGCATGGTGTTCCAGACGGCCGACATGGGCGACATGAAGGTGTGGAACTTGAGTGTCACGCTCTGCTGGGTCAGGCCCAGGGTGGGGACACCCAGCGCGGCGACGGCGGCACTGGACTTGAGCAGGGTACGGCGTTGAATCATGGGGGTCTCCTGAGATGGTCAGTCGGCACCTTAGCTGAAATCTGCCCCGGCACATGCTGGGGCTTTCCCTCAAAACACCGGGTCAGCCCACGTACTTCACCAGCCACAAGGAGATGGCCGGGAAGAACAGCAGCAACAGGGTACGCAGCACGTCGCTGGCCAGGAAGGGCATGACGCCGCGGTAGCTCTCGCTGATGGGCACGTCCTTGGCCATGCCATTGACCACATAGACGTTCAGGCCCACGGGTGGTGCCAGCAGGCCGAAACCCACGGTCATCAGCACCATGATGCCGAACCAGATCGCCACCGATTCAGGGGGCAGGCCGAAGTCCAGGCCCATGACCAGGGGGAAGAAGATCGGGATGGTCAGCAGGATCATGGACAGCTCGTCCATCACCGCGCCGAGCACCACATACACCAGCAGGATGGCGCTGACCACCATCAGCGGCGGCAGGCCCCAGCCGCCGACCAGGTTGGCCAGCTGGGTCGGCACCTGGGTCAGGGCCAGCGCGGCGTTCATGAGGTCGGCACCGATGAAGATCATGAAAATCATGGCCGAACCTTCGGCCGTGGCGTAGAAGCAGTGCCTGAGCTTGGCCCAGCTCAGCTCGCGCTTGAACAGGGCGGCCACGAAGGTGGCCGCCGTGCCCACGGCTGCACCTTCGGTGGGCGTGAAGATGCCGCCGTAAATACCGCCGAAGACGATCAGGAAGATCAGTGCGATCGGGATCACGCCCAGCAACGACTGCAGGTTGATGCGCTCGGTCACGGTGTCGTGTTCGGGGGCATGGCCCGGCACCAGGCGCACGTAGACGGCGATGGCCGCCATATAGCCCAGCATGGCGATGATGCCGGGCACCATGGCCGCGGCGAAAAGCTTGGCGATGTTCTGTTCCGTCAGGATGGCGTAGATCACCAGCGGGACCGAGGGCGGGATCAGGATGCCCAGGGTGCCGCCGGCGGCCAGCGTGCCGGTGGCCAGGCGGCCCGAATAGCCATGGCGTTTCATCTCGGGCAGGGCCACCGAGGTGATGGTGGCCGCCGTGGCCACCGAGGAGCCGCAGATGGCGCCGAAGGCCGCGCTGGCCATCACCGACGCCATGGCCAGGCCGCCGCGCACGCCCGCCATCAGGGCGCTGGCGAAGGCGAACAGGGCCTTGGAGATGCCGCCCTGGGTGGCGAAGTGCCCCATCAGGATGAACAGCGGGATCACCGACAGGTCGTAGCTGGCAAAACGCGCGAAGGCCTGGGTGTTGAGGAAGTTGGACAGCGGCAGCCAGCCGGCCTGCAGCAGGTAACCGGCACAGCCAGCCGCGAACATGGCGATGGCAATCGGGATGCGCACGGCCATCAGCCCCAGCATCACCCCGAAGATCAGCAGGGTCAGCAGCAGCGGGCTCATGCCTGTGCCTCCGGTCCGAAGCCCTGCAGGGCCTGCCACAGGCCGATGCAGGCAGTCAGCACCAGCGGCGGGACCATCAGCGTGTAGACGATCCACTCGGGAAAGCCCAGCATCATGGTGGTGGACTGGGTGGACCAGGCGCTTAGGCCGCCGAGCACCGTGCGCCAAGCCAGCAGGGCCATGACCAGGCCCAGCAGAGCGGCGCCCAAGCGGTCGAGCCCGGCATTGGTGCGCGGGCTGGCGCCCGAGGTGAAAAAGTCCACGATGATGTTGCCGCGGCGGAACTGGCACCAGGGCAGGAAGAGTGCGATGG
>CAUPQO010000260.1:0-3794 GCA_963513295.1 uncultured Hylemonella sp. | reverse complement strand
GGTGGCATTGGCCGCCTTCCAGTCCCCGAGTTCAAGGACCAGGGCGCTGGCACCCGTGGGGGCCATGGGCTGATAGGGCACGGGGGGCGTAGCGGTCGCCAGTCTGGCCACCGCGGGGGATGGCCGCTGCACGGTCTGCGCACCTCCGAGGAGGGGCACGGACAGCGCCAGCAGCGCTGAAAAATACTTCATGAAAAACTCCTGCACAGCCTGAAAACAGGTCACGCGCACGCAGCCAGCGGTTTGTGGCCCGCTGCGGACGCACCTAGGGTGTGAGGGTCAGGAAATGGGCGGCTTGAAGCCCGGGGCGCGCACAACGCTGGCGTGCAGCCGTGCCTGCGTTTGCGGCGCCGACATGGCGGGTGTTGTGGCCGGGGTCACCAAGGCCAGGCCGGCGAGCGCCACTGAGTGGCAGATCTGGCAGGCTGTGCAACTGCCACAGTCGCCGCTGGCGTGGGCCGCATCCTGCGCGACGGCCGGCTGACGGCTCTCATGCTGGGTGTCAGCCTGGCCGTGGGGGACCATAGCCTCGTGACAGTCGCCTGAAGCCTCGGCGGCCGGCGTCGTGGTCAGCGCCTGCGAGGCCCGCTCCATGGCCATGACATCACCGACCCAGCCGCGCAGGGGCAACAGGGCAATCATGAAGGCGAGCAGGAGGAAGCGCAACACGGGCACGGTCGAGTCAAGGGCAGGAACTGAGTGAATGATAAACCCAGGGTGTGAAAAGTTCCCGGTCCTCGCCCCTCTGTCCACGACAAATGAAGTGACTTGCATCAAGAGTTCACAAAAGTGTATGCAATTTTGAGACGTCGACATTGACTGCCCGGGGTATACGGGCGTACGCTGGCATAAAACAGAGCCGAGAGGCCAACGACCGTGCAAGCGGATCGCAGGGGGTGGACAAAACCACGGAGTCACGTTTTCCATGAGTCATCAATCTTCCTCTCCCGCCGCCTCCTTGTCGGCGCAGGCACTGCTGGGCGACCGGGTCATGCTGGCGGCCATCGGCCTGAGCGCTGTGGCTTCGGTCATCCTCGGGTTCAGCTTCATCGAATCGGGCCTGGCCTGGGGTGCGTCCATCGTGCTCGTGCTGCTGGCCCTGGGGGTCTACGCGACCAGCAAGGGCACCCTGCTCTCCAGTCTGGCGCTGGCTTTCATCCAGTCCTGTTTTGTCGCCTTGCACATCGATCTGGCCCGCGGCATGACCGAGTTGCATTTCGGCGTGTTCGTCACCCTGGCCTTGCTTCTGGTCTACCTGGACTGGCGGCCCATCATGCTGTCGGCCGTGACCTTTGCCGTGCATCACGTCCTGTTCGATCGCCTGCAGGCGGCCGGTTTTGGTCTGTACTGCCTGACCCAGCCCAATTTCGGCATCGTCGTCATTCATGCCGTGTACGTGGTGATCCAGACGGCGCTGGAAGTGGTGCTGGCCGTGAGCATGGGCCGCACGGCGCGCCAGGGCGTCGAACTGGGCCAACTGGTGGCGGCCGTGGACCGGCCTGACGGCATCGCCCTGGACAGCGTCGGCGGCGTGCCGGTGTCCACCCCGGTGGCGCAGACGCTCAAGACCACCCTCGATCGCATGGCGGCGGCGGTGGCCACCGTGCGCAGTTCCGCCAGCAGCATGGACGTGGCCTGTTCCGAAATTGCCAGTGGCAACCATGACCTGAGCGCCCGTACCGAAAGCCAGGCCAGCGCGCTGCAAGAAACCGCTGCCTCGATGGAAGAACTCTCTTCCACCGTGAAGCAGAACGCCGACAACGCCAAACAGGCCAACCAGCTGGCGCAAAGCGCATCCACCGTGGCGGTGCAGGGCGGCGAAGTGGTGGCCCAGGTGGTGGACACCATGAAGGGCATCAATGATTCGAGCAAGAAGATTGCCGACATCATCAGCGTGATCGACGGCATTGCCTTCCAGACCAATATCCTGGCGCTCAATGCCGCGGTGGAAGCAGCCCGGGCCGGTGAACAGGGCCGCGGCTTCGCGGTCGTGGCCTCCGAGGTGCGCTCGCTGGCCGGCCGCAGCGCGGAAGCGGCCAAGGAGATCAAGACCCTGATCACCGACAGCGTGAGCCGGGTGGATCAGGGCAGTGCCCTGGTGGACCAGGCCGGCAGCACCATGAGCGAAGTGGTGTCCAGCATCCGGCGCGTGACCGACATCATGGGCGAGATCAGCGCGGCCAGCAGCGAACAGAACAAGGGCGTGTCCCAGGTGGGCGAGGCGGTGACGCAGATCGACCAGGCCACGCAGCAGAATGCCGCGCTGGTGGAAGAGATGGCGGCGGCGGCCAGCAGCCTGAAAAGCCAGGCCCAGGATCTGGTGCAGGCGGTCAGCGTGTTCAAGGTGGCGCAGGGCCAGTCCTCCGCTGGTGCTCCGGCCTCGGCGCCGCGCCACAGCCCGCCGGCCCCCCGTGCGCCTGCGGCCCCGCGCCGCGTGGCTGCGGCACCTGCGCCGGCCGCACGGCCTGCACTGGCCCCGGCCGGCAAACCGGCTGGTGGCGACGACTGGGAGAGCTTCTAGTTCGTCTGCGCCTGCCTGAGCAGGCGCTCGATGTCCTGGGCCGGCACCGGCCGCGAGTACAGGTAACCCTGGGCGGCATCGCAGCCGAAGGCCCGCAGCTGACTGCGCATTTCCTCGGTTTCCACCCCTTCGGCGATGGTCTGGAGGTGCAGGCTGCGTGCCATCTGGATGATGGCGCGCACGATGGCCGCATCGTCCGGATCGCTGGCCAGATCGCGCACGAAACTCTGGTCGATCTTGAGCTTGTCGATGTCCAGGCGCTTCAGATAGGACAGGCTGGAGTAGCCGGTGCCGAAGTCGTCGATGGCCAGCTTCACGCCCAGCAGCTTGAGCCGGCGCACGCTGGTGAGCACGCTCTCGATGTTCTGGATCAGGATGGACTCGGTCAGCTCCAGCTCCAGCAGCTCCGGCGCCAGACCGGAGACACTCAAGGCGCTTTCCACCGACTGCTCCACATTGCCGCGCTTGAGCTGGATGGCCGAGAGGTTGACCGCCATGCTCAGTGCCGGCAGGCCAGCGCGCTGCCACAACACGGCCTGCTGGCAGGCCTGGCGCAGCACCCAGTCGCCCATGGGCACGATCAGGCCGCTTTCCTCGGCCACCCCGATGAAACGCCCGGGCGCCACCAGGTCCAGTTCCGGATGCAGCCAGCGGATCAGCGCTTCCACCCCGATCAGGGTACCGCTGGTCAGGTCGTACTGGGGCTGGTAATAAAGCACGAACTCCTGGCGCTCCAGTGCGCGGCGCAGGCCGTTGCGCATGAGCAGGTGCTCGCCGGCTTCGGCGTCCATGGTGGGATCGAAGAAGTGCCAGGCGTTGCGGCCGGACTCCTTGGAGCGGTACATGGCCAGGTCGGCCTTCTTGCGCAGGGTCTCGAAATCGAGCCCGTCGTCCGGGCCGATGGCCACACCGATCGAGGCTGACGAGGACAGTTCCTGCGTGTCCAGGCGCAGGGGTTCCTGCAGCATTTCCATGATCTTGATGACGACGGTCGAGATGATCTCGGTGTCGGGCAGGTCGCGCAGCACCAGCATGAATTCGTCGCCGCCCTGGCGGCTGATGGTGTCGCTGTCGCGCACGCAGGCGCGCAGGCGTTGCGCCACTTCCTTGAGGAACTCGTCGCCGGCCGCATGGCCCAGGGTGTCGTTGATGGCCTTGAAGTTGTCCAGGTCCAGGTAGACCAGCGCCACCTTGGTCTGGCTGCGTTCGGCCTGCGCCATGGCCTGCTCGAAGCGGTCCTGCACCAGCAGGCGGTTGGGCAGGCCGGTCAGGG
>CAUPQO010000259.1:0-3795 GCA_963513295.1 uncultured Hylemonella sp. | reverse complement strand
GGTAGATCGCGGTCCAGAACAGCAGGGGCACGGCCAGGGCCACCACCTCCGGGCTGCTGGCATACACCGCCGCCAGCGGGGCGCGCACGGCGATCAGTGTGGCGGCCAGCAGGACCGCACTGCCCGCCACGAGCCCGAAGCCCACGCCCACCGCATGGCGTGCCCGCGCCGGCTGGCCCGCACCCAGCCAGTAGCTGGTGCGCGCACTGGTGGCAATGCCGATGGCCAGCGGCACCATGTAGAGCACGGCGGCCAGGTTGGCGGCGATCTGGTGGCTGGCCGCGGCTGTGGTGCCCAGGCGCGCCACGAAGAGTGCCATCAGCGTGAAGGAGGTCACCTCGATCAGGATGGTCAGGCCGCTGGGCACACCCAGGCGGGCAAAGGCGGCCAGCACTTTCCAGTCGGGCCGGCCGGGCGATAACCACAGCCGGTAGGGCGCATACAGGGAGCGTGTGCGCAGCAGCCACAGGGCCAGGGACAGCATGGCCAGGTGCACGGCCAGGGTGGCCCAGGCGCAGCCTTCGGCGCCCCGGGCCTCCAGGCCCAGACCGCCGAAGGCGAACCAGATGGATAGGGGCACCTTGACGGCCAGCGAACCCAGTTGCAGCCAGGTCACCAGCTGCGGTTTGCCCAGGCTCTGGTTGAAGGTGCTGTAGAGCCGGAACATCAGCGCGGCCGGCAGGGCCAGGGCCAGCACGCCCAGGTAGGCCAGCACCTCGGCACGCAGCGCCACCGGCACGTCGGCCCAGTCGAGCAGGAAACCGGGATTGAGCAGGATGGACAGGCCGACCAGCACCAGCGCCAGCCAGAGGTACAGCGCCTGGCGCAAGGCGTGCCCGAGCTGGGTGGGTTTGCGGGCTCCGTGCAGTTCCGAGAAGACAGGGAGCAGGGCTTGCAGCACGCTCATCAGCCCGACGTACACGCTCATGTAGATGGCCGAACCGACCGAGAGCGCGGCCAGCGAGGCCTCGGCATAACGGCCGGCGACGATGGTGTCGGTCACGCCATAGGCCATGGTGGCCAGCTGGCCCACCAGCACGGTGCCGGCGTGGCGCGCGATGGTCTTGAACTCGGGCACGGGCTCAGCGCGGGGCGGGGGTCTCGGCGCTCAGCCGGCGGAAGACCACCACGCCGTCGTCACCCGGACGCGGGTGGTCCAGTGCCGCCCGGGTCTGCCACTGGCTGGCGCTGACGATTTCCGGGGTCTGGCGCAGGATGTCATGGTTGACCACCAGCCAGTCGCAGCGTGCGCTGTCCGACATCGGCTCCAGCCTTTGCGGGGCATGCATCTGCAGTGCCGCCAACTGGGCGCGCGTGAGGCCGAAGTAGGCCAGGCAGTCCGTGGGCTGGATGACGTGTTGCAGGCGCTGCACCAGCGGGGCGTAGCTGCGGGCGTGGTTGAGCGCCGGCATCCACAGCGTGGTGAGCAGCAGCCAGCACAGGGCCGCGCCGCCCGCGGGCAGCACCATGCTCTTCCAGAGGGCGGCACGGTGCCGGCCGATGCGCCATTTCACCAGCCAGCCCCAGGCCAGGGTGGCCAGGGTGGCAAAGAGGAAGGGCAGGATGATGAAACGCGGCTCGAAGCCGGGCAGCAGCTTGGCCACGTTGGCCGCGGGTTGCGGCGGCGTGCCGGTGAGCATGGCGATCCACACCACCCAGATGACAAGGGCGCAGCCGGTGAAGAACAGCAGCGTGAACCAGTCGATCAGCGCTGACAGGCTGCGGCCCAGCGTGGGCAGGGCAAAGGCGGCCAGCGTGGCCAGGGCCGGCAGGGCGAGCAGCAGGGCGCGGTCGCCGGCCGGGGTGATGAGCATGGCGCCCACGGTGATCAGCGTGTACCACAGCGGCAGCGAGAGGTGGCGGCTGGGCCGGCGGCCGAAGAGCTGGCGGCGCCAGCGCCACAGGGTCCACAGCACCAGGGGCCAGAGGGGCCAGGTGAACCACAGCAGCAGGCGGCCCAGGCTTTGCCACGACGTCGCGCTGGCCGGCAGGCCGATGCGCCAGCGCCAGAGATCGAGGGCTGAGGCCAGCACGGTGATGAAGACCGTCAGCGCGAACAATCGCCATAGGCCGCGACGGTGCCGGCGCGGATCTTCCTGCGCCTGGCGGCGGTCCATGGCATGGGTGGCCAGGCCGCCCACAGCCAGCAGCAGGGCCATGGACGGGCCGCCCGAGAGCGTCAGGCCGGTCAGCCCGGCCAGGGCCGCCAGGGCCGGTGTCCAGCGCCGGTAAGGCAGGGCGGCGAAGGCATAAAAGCTCAGCGCGACAAAACAGAGCTGGGCCAGCGCCGGCGTGGTCTCGTGCGAAAGCTGGGCCAGGCCCAGGCTGGCGATGAAGGCCAGCAGGCCGCCGTCGGCCATGGCGCGGGCGTAATCGTTGGGGCGCGCTTCGCCGCCGAAGGCGAAGGCCACGGGCTGGGCCAGCGGGCTGCGCGCAAGGTAGTAGATGCCGTACCAGACCGCCAGCAGCGTGAGCGCGAGCAGGGCGATGAAGGGCAGGCGGGCCGCGAAACCGGGCTGGATCCAGGCCGGCGCGAGTTGCAGGGCCCAGGCCCCCAGCCAGTAGGGCAGCGGGCCGTCCACGTCGGGCGGCATGCCCAGCAGGGTGGGCGCCAGCCAGTCGGTGCGACCGGCGGCCAGTTCGGCCATGTAGCCGTAGGCAGTGATGTCGGCGCTGCGCCAGGGGGTGCGCCCGATGAAGCCGGGCAGCACATAGGCCAGGGCGAAGAGCCAGAGCGCAAAGTGCGGCAGGCGGCGCACGGCGCCCTGGGGGACGATGGCGGGGCTGGGCTGGGTCACGCTGGGATCATGCCGGAAAAAAACAAGGGCAGCGCGGCGTACCGGGCTGCCCTGGACTGGAAAACAGCGGCCAGATTACTTGGCGGCGGTCTTGCCGAAGCGGTTGCGGAATTTCTCCACGCGGCCGCCCATGTTGTCCACCGACTTCTGGGTGCCGGTGTAGAAGGGATGCGACTCGCTGGAGGTGTCCAGCTTGAAGAGCGGCAGCTCGCGGCCGTCTTCCATCTTGATCATTTCCTTGGCGTTGGCGCAGGAACGGGTCACGAACTTGAAACCGTTGGACAGGTCCACGAAGCAGACTTCGCGGTAGTTCGGGTGGATGCCTTCTTTCATGATTCTTCCTCTAGGTGCGGGAGCCGGGCCGGACCATCCAGCCTACTTTCCGCGAAAAAAGCAAATTATACAAGCAAATCAAGGACTTGCGCAAGATCGTCAGCCGCCGCGACGCATCATGTCGAAGAACTCGTTGTTGTTCTTCGTGGCACGCATCTGCTTGAGCACCATTTCCATGGCCTCGATCTCGTCCATGTTGTAGAGGAACTGGCGCAGGATGCGGGTTTTCTGCAGGATTTCGGGCTGTAGCAGCAACTCTTCGCGGCGGGTGCCGCTGCGGTTGAGCTGGATGGAGGGGAACACGCGCTTTTCGTAGAGGCGGCGGTCCAGGTGGATTTCGGAGTTGCCGGTGCCCTTGAACTCCTCGAAGATCACCTCGTCCATGCGGCTGCCGGTGTCCACCAGCGCGGTGGCGATGATGGTCAGCGAGCCGCCTTCTTCCACGTTGCGGGCCGCACCCAGGAAACGCTTGGGGCGCTGCAGGGCATTGGCGTCCACACCGCCGGTCAGCACCTTGCCGGAGGAGGGCACGACGTTGTTGTAGGCGCGGGCCAGGCGGGTGATGGAGTCCAGCAGGATCACCACGTCCTTCTTCAGTTCGACCAGGCGCTTGGCCCGCTCGATCACCATCTCGGCCACGTGCACGTGGCGGGCGGCGGGTTCG
>CAUPQO010000258.1:0-3800 GCA_963513295.1 uncultured Hylemonella sp. | reverse complement strand
CTGCCCATATAGGTCGGGCTGCCCATGATGATGGCATCGGCGCCGGCCAGCGTCTCCCAGCCGCCTTCGGGCAGGTTGCCCTCGGCGTCGATGGCGACCAGCTGCGCATTCGCGCCCTCGGCCACCGCTTGCGCCATGCGCTGGGTGTGACCATAGCCCGAATGAAAAACAACAGCGACTTTTGCCATGAGATAACTCCAGTGAAAAACGATCAGTGAGATTTAAAAGGCTTGTGTCGGGCCCCGTGCGTCACGCGGCCCGCAGAGGATCAGCGCTGACGCTTGGCGTCCAGGCTCCAGGCACCGGCGCCGTGCGCGGCCAGCACCAGCAGGCCTCCCACCACCGCGATGTTCTTGTAGAACAGCAGCTGCTGCATGAAGGCCTGCTCAGCCGGCACGCCCCAGTAGTTGTGGAAGAAGACGCTGGCCACCAGCGTGAACAGGGCCAGCACCAGGGCGGCCAGGCGGGTGCCAAAACCGAGGATCAGGGCCAGGCCGCCGAGGATCTCCACCACGACGGCGATCGCGGCGCCCACTTCCGGCAGGGGCAGGCCCTTGGAGGCGATGTAACCGGCGGTCCCGGCAAAACCGCCAATCTTGCTGATGCCGGCGGGCAGGAACAGGGCGGCCAGCAGCAGGCGGCCAACGAGGGTCAGGGGGTTTTGCAGTGTGTTGAACATGGGAGGCTCCTAGGGTGAAATGAAACAGGGTGGGAAAAAATCAGTTGGCCAGGTCGAAGACCAGCACTTCGGCATCGCGGCCGGCCTTGAGCTCGATCCGGCTCTCGCCGGCCAGCAGGGCGGCATCACCGCCGCTCAGGCGCTGGCCATTGACGTCCAGCTCGCCACGCACCAGATGCACATAGGCCTTGCGCGCCGGGTCCAGGGGCAGCGTCGCGCTTTCGCTGCCATCGAACAGGCCGGCATACAGGCTCGCATCGGCGTGCACGGTCACCGAGCCTTCAGCCCCGTCGGGCGAGGCCACCAGGCGCAGCGCCCCGCGCTTCTCGGGCGTGGCAAAGGTCTTCTGCTCGTAGCTGGCCGGGATGCCGCGCACATTGGGCTCGATCCAGATCTGGAAGAAGTGCGTGGTGTCCTGGGGCGCGTGGTTGTACTCGCTGTGCATCACACCGTTGCCGGCGCTCATGCGCTGCACGTCGCCCGGCGGAATGGCGCGGCCGTTGCCCATGTTGTCCTTGTGCGCCAGTTCGCCCGACAGCACGTAGCTGATGATCTCCATGTCGCGGTGGCCATGCGTGCCGAAGCCCGTGCCCGGGGCGATGCGGTCCTCGTTGATCACACGCAGATTGCCCCAGCCCATGTGCTGCGGGTCGTAATAACCGGCGAAAGAGAAACTATGGAAGGACTTGAGCCAGCCGTGATCGGCGTAGCCGCGGTCCTGCGATTTGCGTACGGTCAGCATGGTGGGCTCCTTCCAGGGTTCTGCAGGACAGGCCTGCGATGGGATGAACTTTAGGCTTGGCCCCGGGTTTTGCGATCCACGCGCTTTGATGGCATCATTCAAATAAATTGAACTTAAAACGATGCACCATGCAAACTGCCCGTGACGTTCTGACCCCCGATGCCCTGGCCATGCTGCAGGCCATCGACCAGGCCGGCAGCTTTGCCGCTGCCGCGCGCGCCCTGGGCGTGGTGCCCAGCGCCCTGACCTACCGGGGGCGCCAGATCGAGGACGCGCTGGACGTGCTGCTCTACGACCGCAGCTCGCGCCAGGCCCGGCTCACCGCCGCCGGCGCCGAGCTGCTGCGCGAAGGGCAGCGCCTGCTGGCGGAAATCGATGCCGTGGCCAACCGTGTCCAACGCGTGGCCACGGGCTGGGAATCGCAGTTCACGGTGGCCCTGGACGGCATCATCCACCGCAGCACGGTGATGGAGCTGTGCGAAAGCTTCTTCGCCCTGGGCGCACCGACCCGCCTGAAGCTGCGCGAGGAAACCCTCTCCGGCACGCTGGAGGCGCTGACCGCCGGCCAGGCCGACCTGGCCATCGGTGTGGTCCTGGAACCCACCACCAGCCCCGGCGTGCACGGCAAGGTCCTGGGGCCGGTCAGCTTCGTCTACGCCGTGGCGCCGCACCACCCGCTGGCGGCCGCGCCCGAGCCGCTGACCGACGAGATGCTGCTGCGCCATCGCGCCGTGGCGGTGGCCGACTCCGTGCAGCGCGGCAGCGGCCTGACCATCGGCCTGCTGGCCGGGCAGGACGTCTTCACCGTTGCCAGCATGCCGGCCAAGCTCGACGCCCAGTTGCGCGGCCTGGGCGGCGGCTTCGTGCCCGAGTGCCTGGCGCGTCCGCACATCGAAGCCGGCCACCTCGTGGTCAAGAAAACCGAACGACCGCCGCGGGTGGTACGCGTGAGTTATGCCTGGCGTGGCGGCACCGAGCACCTGCAGGGCCGCGCCCTGCAGTGGTGGCTGCAGCAGCTCGAAAGCCCGGCCACCCGCCGCGCCCTGCTCGGGCCGGTACACGCCAGTTTCTGAAGCCCGGCGGCAGGCTCCAAGGGGACCGGCCGCCGCTCCGGTACAGTGGAAGCGAAGCTGCAATTGAAATATCGACAAGAACGGAGACTGCCGACATGAAAAAACCCGCGCAACATTACGCCGTCATCGGCGCCGGCATGGCCGGCGTGGCCTGCGCCCGCACCCTGGTGCAGGCCGGCCACCGCGTCACGCTGTTCGAGAAAAGCCGTGGCGCAGGCGGCCGCATGGCCACGCGCGAGACCGAGTTCGGCACCTTCGACCACGGCACCCAGTACTTCACGGTGCGCAACCCCCTGTTCGCCCGCGCCCTGGAGACCGTGCCCGGCCTGTGCCGGCCCTGGAGCGCCAACGCCGTGCGCGTACTCGACCCGCTGGGCCGGGTGGTAGCCGCACCGCTGCCCACGCGCGAATCGCACTGGGTGGCCACCCCCGGCATGAACGCGCTGGTCAGGCGCTGGGCGGAACCACTGCAGGCCGTGGGTGCAGTGGAACTCAACACGCGCGTGGTGAAGATCGAACGCGACGCGCTGGACGAGCGCCGCTGGCAGCTGCACACCGAGGGTGTCGATGACAGCCGCCATGTGCACTCCGGCTTTGATGGCGTGCTGCTGGCCATGCCCAGCGTGCAGGCCCACGAGCTGTTGCGCAACTCCAAACAGGCGCCCGCCCTGGCCGAGCGCATTGCCGAAGTGCGGGTGGCTCCCTGCTGGACGCTCATGGTCGCCTTTCCGCAGGCCATGCAACCGGGCCTGTCGGCACTCGGGCCGCAGTGGAACGCGGCGCGCAGCACCCACCACCGCATCGCCTGGCTGGCGCGCGAGTCCAGCAAGCCGCAGCGCGGCCCCATCGAACGCTGGACCGTACAGGCCAGCGCCGCCTGGTCGCAGGAGCACCTCAATGACGATGCCGAGCGCGTGCAGGCCAAGCTGCTCAAGGCCTTCGCCGAAGTCACCGGCATCCGCGCCGAGCCCAGCTACGCCACCGTGCACCGCTGGCACTACGCCCAGACCCTGCAGCCCCTGGACCAGAGCCACCTGTGGGATCCGGCCTCGCGCATCGGCGCCTGTGGCGACTGGTGCATGGGCCATCGCGTCGAGGACGCTTTCATCTCCGGACTGGAGCTGGCGCTCAAGGTCTGCTGAATCCGTCCGGACTGAGCCTGTCAACCTCCCGCCGGGTTGGCTGAGCGTTTCGACAAGCTCAACGCGAACGGATGCGTGCCCTCATGCCTCTTTTGCACACCGTGACAGAGTACGTGGGCCGTTTCGCCCCCTCACCGACCGGCCCCCTGCACGCCGGCTCGCTG
>CAUPQO010000257.1:0-3868 GCA_963513295.1 uncultured Hylemonella sp. | reverse complement strand
TTTTCTTCGGCGTTGTCGTCTTCGGCGGCCTGCAGGCGCTGCTGCAAGCGCTGCAGCAGGGCGGTGGCCGCCTGCAGCTCGCGCCGCCCCAGGCCCTGGCTGAGGTCGTTGATCCATGCGGTCTGCAACTGGTCGATCTGGCCGTAGGTGCGCTCCCCCCGGGCGCTGAGCGCGACCAGCATGGCGCGCTGGTGCCGCGGGTTGGGGTGCAACTGCACGAGGCCGTCCTGTACCAGCGCGTCCACCAGCCGCTGCACGCTCTGGCGGCGCAGGCCCATGCGGCGCGCGGCTTCCGCCACGGTGGCGGGCCCCTCGGCCAGCGCGCCCAGCACCTGCCAGCGCGCGCTGCTGAGCCCGAGCGGTCTGCTCAGGCGGTCACCGGCCGCGAGCACCAGGCCGTTGCTGCGAAACAGCGCAAGGATGAGCTCGGTGGCGGCGGCGCCTTCGGGGGTGTGCGTGAGGGGTCGGGGTTTCGTTGACATGGATCAAACGACAGCATGCTGTCATAAAGGCAGAATGCTGTCATTATCAATCCACGGGAGGCTTGCCATGTTGTCCAGAGTCCATCGCGCCGCCAGCGTCATCGCCACGCTGACCATCGCCACCTTCTTCGTCTCCACCGTGGTCGTCGAACTGATGGGCGACGCCGCGGTCGTCGCGCGGGTCAAGGCGCTGATCGTCACGCCGGGCCTGTTCATCCTGATCCCGGCGCTGATGGCCACGGGCGGCTCGGGCTTCGCGCTGGCGCGCGGGCGCAGCGGCCGGCTGGTCGATCTCAAGAAGCGGCGCATGCCGGTCATCGTGGCGCTGGGGGCGCTGGTCTTGCTGCCCTGCGCCCTGGTGCTGGCGCAGTGGTCGGCCGCGGGGCGCTATGACGGTGCGTTTTATGCGCTGCAGGCTCTGGAGCTGCTGGCAGGCGCCTTGAACCTGACGCTGATGGCGCTCAACGCCCGCGACGGCCTGCGGCTGGCCGGCAGGCTGCGCCCGCGCTGAGCACGGCGACTCAGCCGCGCAGCAGCGCGTCGATCTGCCGGTCTTTCTCTTCCCAGATGCCAGCCAGCCAGCGGTGGAAGCGGCCGCGGAATTCCGAGTCCTCCTCGTAGTCCCCCGTGCAGAACTCGGCCGGGATCGGCAGCTGGCGCGCACGCACGATCACCCTGGGCGTGCGGCCGCACAGGAACTGCCAGAAGGTGGGGGCACCTGCGGGGTAGACGATGGTGACGTCGATCATGGCGTGGAACTGGTCGCCCATGGCGTTGAGCGCCAGCGCCAGGGCGCCGGCCTTGGGCTTGAGCAGGTGGCGGTAGGGCGAGCCCGAGGACTGGTGCTTGGCCGGCGTGAAACGCGTGCCCTCGGCAAAGTTCATCACGCTGGTGGGCACGCGGGCGAACTTCTGGCAGGCGCGGCGGGTGGTCTCGCGGTCCTGCCGGCGCAGGTCCGGGTTCCTGCGCAGGGCCGCCTTGCCGTGCCGGCGCATGAAGGGGAAGTCCAGCGCCCACCAGGCCAGGCCGATCACCGGCACGTAGATGAGCTGCTGCTTCAGGAAGAATTTCAGCATGGGGATGCGCCGGTTCATCACATGCTGCAGCACGAAGATGTCCACCCAGGACTGGTGGTTGCAGTTCACCAGGTACCAGCCCTGGTAGGGCAGTTCGGCCACACCCTGCACATCCCAGCTGGTTTTTTGCGTGAGCCGCATCCAGCCGCTGTTGCAGGCGATCCAGGCGGTGGCGATGGCGTTGAGCGCCGGGTCGATGGCCTGGCGCACTGCCTGGAAGGGCAGCACCAGTTTGAGCAAGGCCAGCGCAAACAGCAGCGCGCACCAGAACAGCGTGTTGATCCCCAGCAGCAGGGAGGCGAGGATACCTTTGACGAGGGATGGCAGGAAGCTGAGCATGGCGTGAGGCGTAGGCGGGGGGATGGGGCCGTTGCGGGCCCATGAGCCGGATGGCTGTATCGGGGGGGCCATTGTGCGCCTGTGCCGGCGGCAGACTCTGCGTTAGATCAGCAATTCCCCAATTCCCCTGGGTTCGTGCACCGCTTGGCCACCCGGGCGCGGGCAAGCGGACCATAATCACCCACAGGGGGCTGGCGCCGGTGGTGCCGGCCTGGTTGGGCTGATAGACACAAGGCACAAGAGTTGACGATGAAACGCCTGGATGATTTCCGTTTGCGCATGGGCCAGCAGGAGCTGGTGCCCCTCATGATCGGTGGCATGGGGGTGGACATCTCCTCGGCCGACCTGGCGCTGGAGGCGGCCCGCCTGGGTGGGGTGGGCCATATTTCCGATGCCATGGTGAAGACGGTGAGTGACCGCCGTTACAAGACCAAGTTCGTCAAGGCCAAGCAGGCCCTGTACCAGTACAACGTGGAATCGGCCGACAAGTCGGCCGTGAAGTTCGACCTGGGTGACCTGGCCGAGGCCACGCGCCTGCATGTGGGCAAGACCATGGAACGCAAGACCGGCGGCGGCCAGGTCTTCATCAACTGCATGGAAAAGCTCACGATGAACGCGCCCAGGGAGACGCTCAGCGTGCGCATGAACAGCGCGCTGGACGCGGGCATTGACGGCATCACCCTGGCGGCCGGCCTGCACCTGGGTTCCTTCGCGCTGATCGAGGGCAACCCGCGTTTTCGTGATGCCAAGCTGGGCATCATCGTCTCCTCGCTGCGCGCGCTGCAGCTGTTCCTGAAGAAAAACAGCCGCCTGAACCGCCTGCCCGACTACGTGGTGGTGGAGGGCCCGCTGGCCGGCGGCCACCTGGGTTTCGGCATGGACTGGGCGAAGTACGACCTGGCCACCATCGTGGCCGAGATCCTGGCCTATCTGAAGCAGGAGCAACTGGCCATTCCGGTCATCCCCGCGGGCGGCATCTTCACCGGCAGCGACGCGGTGCGTTTCCTGGAGATGGGCGCGGCCGGCGTGCAGGTGGCCACGCGTTTCACCGTCACCCGCGAATGCGGCCTGCCCGACGACATCAAGCAGGAATACTTCAAGGCCAATGAAGAGGACATCGAGGTCAACGAGATCTCGCCCACCGGTTACCCCATGCGCATGATCAAGGGCAGCCCGGGCATCGGCGACGGCATCCGCCCGAACTGCGAGGCCTATGGTTATCTCCTGGACGCCAACGGCAAGTGCGCCTACATCGACGCCTACAACCGCGAAGTGGCGGCCCACCCCGGCGAGCGCAAGGTCAAGGTGTGGGACAAGACCTGCCTGTGCACCCACATGCGCAACTTCGACATCTGGACCTGCGGCCAGCTGGCCTGGCGCCTGAAGGACACCAGCGTGCGCCATGCCGACGGCAGCTACCAGCTGCTCAGCGCGCAGCATGTGTTCGAGGACTACCAGTTCAGCACCGACAACCAGGTGCGCCTGCCGGCGGCCGAGCCGGCGGTCAACTGACGTGCCCCGGTGCTGGTGGCCCCGGCAAAAGTGCCTAGAATTTAAGCAGTCCGAGCTGACCGGTTTCACCCTATACCCGGAGGTGCCACATGTACAAACGAATCCTGCTTGCGTATGACGGTTCTGCGCCCGGCCAGCAGGCCCTGCTGGACAGCCGAGAAATCGCGCAGTGGAGCCAGGCCGAGCTGACGCTCATCGCCGTGATGCCGCTGCCCATCGTCACCATGGGCCCCGAGGGCGGCGTGTATGACGACTCCCTGGAGGACAGCGAAAGGCAGCGTTACCAGGCCATCCTTGACGCCGGTCTGCGCCGGCTGAAGGAAGCGGGCATGAGCGCCCGCGGCGAAGTGGTGACAGGGGACCCGGTGCGCGAACTGGCCCGCACCGCCAGCCGCATCGGGGCCGACCTGATCGTGGTGGGGCACAGGCATCTGGACGGCTGGGCGGCGCGCTGGTGGC
>CAUPQO010000256.1:0-3924 GCA_963513295.1 uncultured Hylemonella sp. | reverse complement strand
CGTCTACGCCGACCCGGCCCAGCCGCAGGCCTATGCGAAGGCGCAGGCCCGGCTGGCCGAACTGCGCGAACGCCTCAATACCTCGGTGCAGGCGCCGCCCATCAAGCCCAGCCCCTCGCATGAGATCGGCCGCGAGTTCGCCAAGGACGACTACATCGCGGCCGTGGAGCGCGCCAAGGAGCTCATCGCCGCCGGCGACTTCATGCAGGTCCAGGTCGGCCAGCGCCTGCACAAGCGTTATACCGAGTCGCCGCTGTCGCTCTACCGTGCGCTGCGCTCGCTCAATCCCTCACCCTATATGTATTACTACCACTTCGGGGATTTCCACGTGGTGGGGGCCTCGCCGGAGATCCTGGTGCGGCAGGAACAGACCTCCGAGGGGCAGAAGGTCACCATCCGCCCGCTGGCCGGCACACGTCCACGCGGCGCCACGCCCGAACTGGACAAGGCGGCCGAGGTGGAACTGGTGGGCGACCCCAAGGAGCGCGCCGAGCACGTGATGCTGATCGACCTGGCGCGCAACGATATCGGCCGCATCGCCAAGACCGGCAGCGTCAAGGTCACCGAGGCCTTTGTGGTGGAGCGTTACAGCCACGTGATGCACATCGTGAGCAACGTCGAGGGCCTGCTCAAGGACGGCATGAGCTCCATGGACGTGCTCAAGGCCACTTTCCCGGCCGGCACCCTGACCGGCGCACCCAAGGTGCACGCGATGGAGCTGATCGACCAGCTCGAGCCCAGCAAACGCGGCCTCTACGGCGGCGCCTGCGGTTACCTGAGTTATGCCGGCGACATGGATGTGGCCATCGCCATCCGCACCGGCATCATCAAGAACGACACGCTCTATGTGCAGGCCGCGGCCGGTGTGGTGGCCGACTCGATCCCCGAGATGGAGTGGCGCGAGACCGAGCACAAGGCGCGCGCCCTGGTGCGCGCTTCGGAACTGGTCGAGCAGGGTCTGGAGTGAACACCATGAAGAACATCAAGCTCCTCATGGTGGACAACTACGACTCGTTCACCTACAACCTGGTGCAGTATTTCGGCGAACTCGGCGCTGACGTGGAAGTGCATCGCAACGACGAAATCACGGTCGCCGAGATCGAGGCCAGGCTGAAGGCCGGGCAACTGGACCGCCTGGTGATTTCGCCCGGCCCCTGCTCGCCGGCCGAGGCCGGCATCTCGGTGGCGGCGATCCGCCACTTTGCCGGCAAGCTGCCCATCCTGGGTGTCTGCCTGGGGCACCAGAGCATAGGCGCGGCTTTCGGCGGGAAGATCATCCGGGCGCAGCAACTGATGCACGGCAAGACCAGCGTCATCACGACCACGCAGGAAGGTGTGTTTGCGGGGCTGCCGAAGCAGTTCACCGTGAACCGCTACCACTCGCTGGCCATCGAGCGCGCCACGTGTCCGCCTGAACTCAAGGTCACCGCCTGGACCGAGGACGGCGAGATCATGGGCGTGAAGCACAAGACCCTGGCCATCGAAGGCGTGCAGTTCCACCCCGAATCCATCCTGACCGAGCATGGCCACGCCATGCTGAAGAATTTCCTGGAACAAGCGTAAGGAAGACGACATGCCCCATCCCCACCAGATCTCCCCGCAGGAGGCGCTGCAGCGCGTCATCGAGCACCGCGAGATCTTCCACGACGAGATGCTGCACATCATGCGTCTCATCATGGGCGGCGAGATGTCGCCCGTGCTGATGGCGGCGCTCATCACCGGCCTGCGCGTCAAGAAGGAGACCATCGGCGAGATCACGGCCGCCGCGCAGGTGATGCGCGAGTTCTCGACCAAGGTGAATGTGGCCGACAAGAAGTACCTGGTCGATATCGTCGGCACCGGTGGCGACGGTGCCCACACCTTCAACATCTCCACCTGCTCCATGTTCGTCGCCGCGGCGGCCGGTGCCAAGGTCAGCAAGCACGGCGGGCGCAGCGTCAGCAGCAAGAGCGGCAGCGCCGACGTGATGGAGTCGCTGGGCGTCAACATCAACCTCAAGCCCGAAGCCATCGCGCAGTGCATCGCCGAAACGGGGGTGGGTTTCATGTTCGCGCCCAACCACCATCCGGCCATGAAGAACGTGGCGCCGGTGCGCCGCGAACTGGGCATCAAGACCCTGTTCAACATCCTGGGCCCGCTGACCAACCCGGCCGGTGCGCCCAACATCCTGATGGGTGTGTTCCATGCGGACCTGGTGGGCATCCAGGTGCGCGCCCTGCAGCGTCTGGGCACCGAGCATGCCGTGGTGGTCTATGGCAAGGACGGCATGGACGAGATCAGCCTGGGGGCGGCGACCCTGGTGGGCGAGTTGAAGAACGGCGAGATCCGGGAGTATGAAATCCACCCCGAAGACTTCGGCCTGACCATGGCCAGCACACGCGCCCTCAAGGTGGACACGCCGGAGGCCTCGCGTGCCATGCTCATGGGCGTGCTGGACAATCAGCCCGGCGCTGCGCGTGACATCGTGATCCTGAACGCCGGCGCGGCGCTGTATGCTGCCAATGTGGTGGACAGCATGGCGGCGGGCATGGCGCGCGCGCGCGAGGTCATCGCCTCGGGGGCGGCCAAGGCCAAGCTCGATCAGCTGGTGACCGTGGCGCACCGTCTTGGCCAGGCGGGTTGATCCCCGTGTGGCAAGACCCGGGTACCTGGATCGCCTTGGGCGTTTCGGCCCTGTTCGTGGTGGTCGGCCTGGTCTTCCATCGCATCTTCGTCAAGATACTGAAAAACGGCTCACCGCCGCCTGACCATGAGTGATATCCTGAACAAGATCGTGGCCGTCAAGCGAGAAGAAATCGCTGCAGCCCTGAAGAAGACATCGCTGGCCGCCATGCGC
This sequence comes from uncultured Hylemonella sp., assembly GCA_963513295.1. Classification (GTDB taxonomy): domain Bacteria; phylum Pseudomonadota; class Gammaproteobacteria; order Burkholderiales; family Burkholderiaceae_C; genus Hylemonella. Next base: position 1,088 of record CAUPQO010000256.1, on the reverse strand, counting down.
GCCGACGCCGAGTCGCGCGTGCTCACGCGCGATTTCGTCGGCGCGCTGCGCGCCAAGATCGCCGCCGGCCAGGCGGCGGTGATTGCCGAGATCAAGAAAGCCAGTCCGAGCAAGGGTGTGCTGCGCGAGGACTTCATCCCCGCCGACATTGCCCAGAGCTACGCCGAAGGCGATGGCCAGACCAGTGCGGCCTGCCTCTCGGTGCTGACAGACCGTCAGTTCTTCCAGGGCCAGCCCGATTACCTCAAGCAGGCGCGCGCTTCCTGCCAGCTGCCCGTGCTGCGCAAGGACTTCATGGTCGATCCCTACCAGATCTACGAGTCGCGCGCCATGGGGGCGGATTGCATCCTGCTGATCGCCGCCTGCCTGGACGATGCGCAGATGGTCGACCTGGAGGCCATCGCGCGCGGGCTGGACATGGCGGTGCTGGTGGAGGTGCACGACGGTGCCGAACTGGACCGTGCGCTGAAATTGAAGACGCCGTTGGTCGGCATCAACAACCGCAACCTGCGCACCTTCGAGGTCACGCTGGACACCACGCTGGCCCTGCGCGAGCGCGTGCCAGCCGATCGCCTGCTGGTCACTGAGTCCGGCATTCTGGACCGCGCCGACGTGCAGCGCATGCGATCGGCCGGTGTCGATGCCTTCCTGGTGGGCGAGGCTTTCATGCGCGCACCCGATCCGGGTCTGGCGCTGGCCGAGCTGTTTGCCTGACGTGGCCCAACCGGATCTGTTCCGGGCCGAGCCCGCTGCGTCGGAGCGCCTGACGGCCTGGCAGCCGACCCAGTGGCTGGTGGCGCCGGACTGGCAGCCGCTGCTGGCTCAATTCTTGGTCAGCGAAACAGGTCGCCACCTGGCCTCCTTTGTCGAAGGCCGCCTGTCGGCCGGGGCCGTTGTCTATCCGCCCCGGCCGCTGCGCGCCCTGGAGTTGACGCCTTTGTCCGAGGTGCGCGTCGTGATCCTGGGGCAGGACCCCTATCACGGGCCGGGCCAGGCCGAGGGCCTGGCTTTTTCCGTGGCGCCGGGGGTGCGCCTGCCCCCTTCCCTGCGCAACATCTACCAGGAACTGGCGCGTGACCCGGCCCTGG
>CAUPQO010000255.1:0-3939 GCA_963513295.1 uncultured Hylemonella sp. | reverse complement strand
CATCCTGCTGTGCGAAAGCGACGGCACCCCCGAAGAAGTGGAAGAGGAAATCGGCCGCATGAGCGAGGTGCTGCGCAAGGCCGGGGCCACGGCGATTGCGGTCAGCCGCGACGAGGCCGAACGCCTGCGCTACTGGAGCGGGCGCAAGAACGCCTTCCCGGCCAGCGGCCGCCTGGCGCCGGACTATATGTGCATGGACTCGACCATCCCGCGCAAGCGCCTGGCCGACATTCTTTTTGCCATCCAGGAGATGGAGCAGAAGTACGCGCTGCGCTGCCTCAACGTCTTCCATGCCGGCGACGGCAACTTGCACCCGCTGATCCTCTTCGATGCCAACGACGCGGACCAGCTGCACCGCTGCGAGCTCTTTGGCGCCGACATCCTGGAGACCAGCGTGGCCATGGGCGGCACGGTGACCGGCGAGCACGGCGTGGGCGTGGAGAAGCTCAACTCCATGTGCGTGCAGTTCAGCCGCTAGGAAAACGAGCAGATGCTGGCCCTCAAGCGCGCCTTCGATCCGGGCAGCCTGCTCAATCCGGGCAAGGTCATCCCCACGCACAACCGCTGCGCCGAGTACGGCAAGATGCTGGTGCGCGGCGGCAAGATCTCGCACCCGGACCTGCCGCGCTTCTAAGCCCGATCCCTCGATGAACGCCCTGCGCGGATTTGCCTGGCTGCTGGTGCTGCAATCCGCCGGGGAACTGCTCGCGCACGCGCTACGCCTGCCTTTTCCCGGCCCGGTCGTCGGCCTGGTGCTGCTGCTGGCCGCCCTGAACTTCGAGACCGTGCGCACACCGGTGGCCGCCTGTGCCGACTTCCTGCTGGCCCACCTCTCCCTGCTCTTCGTACCGGTGGGCGTGGGCGTGATGACCCACCTGGGCCTGATCGGCGAATACGGTCTGCGCATGCTCGCCGTCATCGTGCTCTCGACCTGGATCGGCCTGGCCGTCACGGCCCTGGTGCTGCGCGCGCTGATGAAACAGCAGGCCCAGCAGAAGTAATCCCATGCAGAACTTCGTCCAGCTCTGGGTCTACCTCTCCAGCACGCCGTTGTTCGGCCTGACGGCCACCATGGCGGTCTACGTGCTGGCCCATGCCTTCTACACATCCCGCCAGCAGGCGCCCTGGGCCAACCCGGTGCTGTGGACCGTGGTGGTCATCGCCGGCGTCCTGCTGCTCACCGGCATCCCCTACCCCACCTACTTTTCCGGGGCGCAGTTCATCCACTTCCTGCTCGGGCCCGCCGTGGTAGCGCTGGCCTGGCCGCTTTGGCAGCGCCGCGTGGAATTGCGCGCGCGCTGGGCGCCGCTGCTGCTGGCAGCACTCATCGGTGGCGCGGCAGCGGCCGGCTCGGCCTGGGCGCTGGGCCTGGCCTTCGGCCTGCCCGCCGACGTGGTGCTGTCCATGACAACCAAGTCGGTCACGGCGCCGGTGGCCATGGGCGTGGCCGAAAAGATCGGCGGCATCCCGGCCCTGGCCGCGGTGTTTGCCGTGCTGACGGGCATCATCGGCGCCCTGAGCGGCAAGTACCTGTTCGACCTGCTGCGCATCTCCACCACGCAACCCGGCTGGATGGCGCGGGGTTTTGCCCTGGGCACCACCTCCCACGGCCTGGGCGCGGCGCGCGCCCTGCAGGTCAATGCCGACGCCGGCGCCTACGCCGGCCTGGCCCTGGGCCTGCAGGTGGTGCTGGCCTCGCTGCTGATCCCGCTGGTGTTCCGCCTGCTGTAAGCCAGGCCGAGGGCACGCTGGTGCAGAATTTGCCCCATCCTTTTTCTCAACGTTGGAGTGACACCATGTTTCTGAACCTCAAGCGCCGCACCCTGGGCCTGACCGCGGCGGCCCTGCTTTTCGCCGGCCCGGCCCTGGCCGACCCGTCGACCATCAAGATCATGGTGGGTTTCCCGCCCGGCGGCGGCACCGACGCCATCGCCCGCGTACTGGCCGAGAAGCTCAAGGACCAGCTGGGCGCCAACGTCATCGTCGAGAACAAGGCCGGCGCCGGTGGCCAGCTCGCCGCCCAGGCGCTCAAGGCCGCGCCGGCCGACGGCTCGGTGCTCTTCCTCTCGCACGACCACACCATCACCGTGATCCCGCTCACGCTGAAGAACCCCGGTTTCGACCCGGCGCAGGACTTCGTCCCGGTGGCCGGTTTCGCCACCTTCGTCAACGGCCTGGCCCTGTCGGGCGGCACGCCGGCGAAAAGCTACAAGGAGTATCTGGCCTGGGTGCGCGAGAACGGCAAGGGCAAGGGCACGGTGGGCGTGCCGGCCCCGGCCTCGGTACCCGAGTTCCTGGTCAAGGTGATGGGCCAGAAGAACGGCCTGGACCTGCAGGCCGCGCCCTACCGCGGCAGTGCCCCCATGATGGGCGACATGCTGGGCAACCAGATCGCCGCTGGCGTGGGCTCGGTGCCGGACTTCATCGAGAACCACAAGGCCGGCAAGATCCGCATGGTGGCCGTGATCGGCACCAAGCGCCAGGCCATCCTGCCCGAGGTGCCGACCTTCGCCGAACTGGGGCTGAGCGGCTTCGAGGACCTGCCCTACTACGGCATCTTCGCGCCCAAGGGCACCCCCAAGGCCACCCTGGACCGCTACTCAGCCGCGCTGGCCAAGGTCATCGCCCTGCCGGAAGTGCACGATCGCCTCACCGCCATGGGCCTGAGCGTGGGCCACATGAGCAGCGAACAGCTGGGCCAGCGTGAACGCGCCTACAGCGAGAGCTGGGCGCGCATCATCAAGGCCAGCGGCTTCCAGGCGCAGTAAGCGTTCCTCCGCAACGCACAGGCCGGGCTTCTGCCCGGCTTTTTTTCGTCTCAGGTGGGGACAGGCTGCACCAGCACGATCTGGAAAATCGGCTCGAAGGGTGGCACGTGGCATTCCACGATCTGGCCCGGGGCCACCTGCAGCTTCAGGCCTGCCACATCAGCGCGGATGGGCAGGGTGGCGCAGACCCGGTCCACCAGCACCGCGGTCAGGATGCGGCCGGCCCCCTTGGCCAGCAGGTACTGCACGGCCTTGTTGAGCGAATGGCCCTGGTAGAGCACGTCATCGATCACCACCACGGTCCGGCCGGTGAGGTCCAGCGCCGCCTGTTCCTGGCTCTCGGTCAGCCGCGTCTCGGGGTGCAGCAGGCTCAGGTCGTCGGCATAGCGCTTGATCAGCAGGTCCAGGCGCTCGATGGCCCCGGCCGCACCTGCCGACTGCAGGCGCGCCAGCAGCCCGTCGGCCAGCGGGGCGCCGCGGCGGCGCACACCGACCAGCGTCACCGGCCCCGCACCCTGCAACAGAGCGGCCAGCTGCGCCACCATGGTGTCAAGCACGCGGCCCAGTGCCGCACTGTCGTAGATCGGGGTCTGTCGTAGTTCGGGTGTTGCCATGGTGTCTGACCTCGTGATGACGGCGCCATGCCCAGTGTGCCGCAAGGGGCGGGCTGACACCAGTCGGCCCTGCCCCTGCATGGCCGGGGCTCCACTAGTCCAGCTTGAAGACACTGACCGCGTGGACCAGGTCCTGCGCCTGGCTCTTGAGACTGCTGGCTGCTGCGGCCATCTCCTCCACCAGCGCGGCGTTCTGCTGCGTGGCCTGGTCCATGTTCGTCACCGCCTCGCCGACCTGTGACACACCGGCGCTCTGCTCACCGCTGGCCGCACTGATCTCGGCCATGATGTCGGTCACGCGCCGGATGGCGGCCACCACCTCGTTCATGGTGGCGCCGGCCTGGTCCACCAGGGTCGTACCCTGTCCCACACGCTCCACGCTGTCGGTGATCAGGTTCTTGATCTCCTTGGCCGCTTCGGCGCTCCGTCCGGCCAGCGAACGCACTTCAGAGGCCACCACGGCAAACCCCCGGCCCTGCTCCCCGGCCCGGGCGGCTTCCACCGCGGCATTGAGTGCCAGGATGTTGGTCTGGAAGGCAATGCCGTCGATCACGCTG
>CAUPQO010000254.1:0-3949 GCA_963513295.1 uncultured Hylemonella sp. | reverse complement strand
GGTCGAGCTTGCGCGTGGGGGTGTATTTCGGGTCCTGCGTGCTCTGGTAGAAGTGGCAGGCCTCGGAGCAGTAGCCGCAGTTGACGCAGGATTCCAGATCGAGGGCCAGCGCGCGATCGGTCTTGTCGTGCATCACGGCCTTGGCGCGGGCCAGCCGCTCTTCGTCGCCCAGTGCCTCGGGCTGTGCCATCTCGCCCAGGTGGCGGATGGCTTCCTGGAATTGCTTGAAAACGGCCATGTCGATCATGTGCGTACTCCCCGGCGGCCCAGGAAGCGGGCCAGCTGCATGCGGTTGGGCAGGACCAGAAAGGCGTGCATCAGCTTGCCGAAGGGGAACCAGACCAGCAGCAGTTCCAGGCTCAGCAGGTGGATGGCCAGCGGGTCGCGGTAGACCGGGCTGGCGTGCGCCAGCAGGGCGCTGGACGGCTCGCCCACCACGCCCATGCCGGTGATCAACGGCAACAGCGTCAACGCCCAGGTGATGTGGTCATCGGCGCGCGAGATCTTGCGCAGCACCGGGTCGGAGAGGCGAAACACGATGGCCAGCAGCAGCGAGACCATGGTGGCCGCGGCGGCCAGGTACATCACCATGTCCGGCAGGGCGGGCCAGCCCAGGCCGGTCAGGCGCTGGATGAAGGCGATGTGCGGCGCGTAGCCGAAGAAGACCAGCGCCAGCCCGACGTGGAACACATACGGGTTGATGGTGACCAGTGTGGCGCTGGGGTGGAAGCCGCGGTGCGGCAGCATGCGGCCCAGACTGGCAGCGAGCGCATCGGTGGTGCCGAAGGGCTGGCGGGCCGGGGCTTGCGGCTGCGTGCTGACCGGCAGGCGCCAGAGCACCCACAAGCGCCACGCCACACCGAGCACGAACACCAGCAGCGCGACGGCCAGCAGCGGGCCGCGGACCCAATCGAGAAAATCCATAGTCCCTCCTTTTGACAACCCGGCAGGGTATCAACAGGCTTATGGTAGCGCTGATGCGCGAGCACTTCAATGTCGGCGGATTGTCCGATCCGTTTGCTATTAAAAAGATAGCTTTCGGGTCTCGCCGGAAAAGATCAAGCGGCGCTTCTGCGGTCCGGATCGTGGCAGTGCTGCAGCATCGGTGCCGTCACGGTCTGCAGCGTGACATGGGTGATGCCGAAGCGCTCCTGCAGGCCGTCGCTCACCTCGCGCAGGAAGTCATCCCCCGGGTGGCCCTGCGGCATCACCAGGTGGGCTGTCAGCGCGACCCGCGTGGTGCTCATGGCCCAGACATGCAGGTCATCCACCCGTGCCACGCCCGGGCGTGCGGCCAGCCAGGCCTGCACGGCCGGCAGGTCTACGTGCTCGGGCACGCCGTCGAACAGCAGGTGCAGGGACTGGCGCAGCAGGCCCCAGGTGCCGGCCACGATGACGACGGCGATCCCCAGGCTCATGACCGGGTCCAGCCAGGCCCAGCCCTGCCAGAGGTAGAGCGCACCGCCGATGACCACGCCCAGCGAGACCAGGGCGTCGGCCGCCATGTGCAGGAAGGCGCCGCGAATATTCAGGTCGTGCTCGCCGCCGCGCAGGAAGAGCAGGGCGGTGGCGGTGTTGATCACGATGCCGATGGCCGCCACCGTGATGATGGTCCAGCCCTGGGTGGGCTCGGGCGAGCCCAGGCGCTGCAAGGCCTCCCAGCCCAGCGAGCCCATGGCCACCAGCAAGAGCACGGCATTGGTGAAGGCTGCCAGGATGGACGCACGTTGCCAGCCATAGGTGTGGCGCGCATCGGGCCGCAGGCGTGCGGCCAGGGCCGCCATCCAGGCCAGCAGCAGGCCGGCCACGTCGCTCAGGTTGTGGGCGGCGTCGGCCAGCAGGGCCAGGGAGTTGATCTGCCAGCCGTACCAGGCTTCCACCGCGACGAAACCGGTGTTGAGCGCGATGCCGATGGCAAAGGCGCGGTTGAAATTGGCCGGTGCGGGGTGGTGGTGGCCGCTGTGACTCTGCGTGTGGCCGTGTGCGTGATCGTGGTGATGTTCGTGCGCCATCACCGCAGTATGCCCGCGCCGGGACTTCCGGGACGCGGGCAGGGCTGTCGGGTGTGCAGCCTTAGAAAGTGCTCAGCGGTTGGCGCGAGCTGTGCGGTGCTTCGTGGCCCATCGCCTGCAGCAGCAGGGTGGGCAGGCTGGGCCACTGGACGGGGCGTTGCAGGTGCGTTGCGCCGCTCAGGGCTTGCGGGCCGTCGACCTGGACCAGGGTCTTGCCGGTCGGCAGGCCGCCGCGGCCTACCCATTTCATGACCTTGGCATCCGCGCCGTCGAAGAGGATGACGTCGGCGGTCTCCGGGTCGGCGCCGCCGATCAGCTGCAGGCGCAGTGAGCGGCGCTGTGACAGGGCCACGATGCCCTGGATCAGTTCGCGTTCGGCTGGCGAGAAGCCGAAGACAAGCAGGCGTACCGTGCTCTGCAGCGGCGCCGGCCGGGAGGAGGCGGGCTGCAGGGGCGCTGGGACACTATCTTCGCCGATGGGCAGGATGATCATGTTTTTTCCCTGATTTGTGAGCTGACTGTTTGGACTTCTGTGAGTCGATGGTTGCATTCTGTAACGATCTGCGTTTTTGGCGAGGGACTAGTTCACGAATCCGGCTCGTCCCTGCGGCGGTGGTCGCCACGACGGGCCCGGATGTGCAATAGTTCACGCCGCGCCACCTGCGGTGGCTTGCCAGACAGCACGCAGGGGCCTGCATTACCATGGCGCCATGAGCACTGCCAGCCTCTCCGCGACGCCCGTTCCCCTGCGCCAGGACGCCAGCCTGATCGGCCTGATCGGCCTGGCCCACCTCATGAGCCACTTCAGCCAGCTGCTGTTGCCGCCGCTCTTCCCCTGGCTCAAGGACGCCTTCAACGCGAGTTATGCCGAACTGGGTTTCCTGATGACGATCTTCTTCGTCGTGTCCTGCACGGTGCAGGCGCTCTCGGGCTTCTGGGTGGACCGTTATGGCCCGCGCCCCGTGCTGTATACGGGCCTGGGCCTGCTGTCGCTGGCGGCCTTCGGTTTTGCACTGAGCACCAGCTACACGATGCTGATGGGGTTTGCCGTGGTGGCCGGTGCCGGCAACGGCGTGTTCCACCCGGTGGACTACACGCTCATCAACCGTAAGGTCAGCGCGCCGCGCCTGGGCCATGCCTACAGCGTGCACGGCATCAGCGGCAACCTGGGCTGGGCCGTGGCGCCGGCCCTGCTGGTGCCGCTGGCCCTGCTGTATTCCTGGCGCGTGTCCCTAGCCGCGGCCGGCACCCTGGTGCTGGCCGTGCTGCTGCTGTGCTGGTGGCAGGGGCGCCGCCTGGCCCTGGCGCCCAGCGCGCCGGCGCGCGCGGCAGCCGACGCGCCCGCCGAGGGCAGCCTGGACTTCCTGCGCATCCCCGCGGTGTGGATGTGTTTTGCCTTCTTCTTCATCTTCGCTGTGTCGTTGAGCGTGGTGCAGGCTTTCGCGCCCGAGGCGGCGCGCCAGCTGCACGACATGCCCCTGACCCTGGTGGCGGTGTGCCTGACGGCCTACATGCTGGCCAGTGCCAGCGGCATGCTGGTCGGCGGTTTCCTGGCCACCGACCCGGCTCGCAGCGAGCGGGTGGTGTGCGGCGGTTTCGCCGAGGCGGCGGCCGAGTCCCTGGAGCTGGGCTTGAGCAGCCTGCCGCCACTGGCCGTACCGGTGCTCTTCACGCTCATGGGGTTTGCGGCCGGTTTTGCCGGTCCTTCGCGCGACCTGCTGATCAAGCGCTCCACGCCCGAGAACGCCAGCGGGCGCGTCTATGGCGTGGTGTATTCGGGCCTGGACATCGGCCAGGCCATCTCGCCGCTGATCTTCGGCCTGCTGATGGACCAGCAGGCCTGGCGCGCGCTTTTCGTGGGTCTGGCCTTGGTGCAGCTCACGCTGGTGGTCACGGCCTTCCGCGTGCGGCGCACACGCCGCACGGTGGTCGTAGCG
>CAUPQO010000253.1:0-4021 GCA_963513295.1 uncultured Hylemonella sp. | reverse complement strand
GCAACCGGGCGTATGCCCAGCGCAGCCAGCTGGGCCCAGCCCGCTGCAAAGTTGTCGGCCGCGCCGCCGTCCTTGACGAGTTGTTCGAGCGTCTTGCCGTTCACCAGCAGGCCGTGGGCGGCACTGCTGCTCAGGGCCGTGTTGCCGTACTGCAGTTGCCCATTGGAGCGGTCCACATTCGTGGCCCCGGTGAGATCCAGCCGGTAGACGTTCTTGCGCACCTGGCCGGCACTGAGGCCGAAGAACTTGGTGTCACGCTCGATCACGAGGAAGCGGGTCGCGCTCAGGGCCACGATTTCCGAATTGGCCAGGCCGGCAGCGTCCTGGCGGTAGAGGTACTGGGCGGTGGCGCCGGTGTCGAGGTGGACGGTGACGATGCGCGTGAGGTTGATGCTGCCCACGGCCTTGTTCGGGTTGTGCAGGTTGGACTGCATGAGGCCCACCAAGGTCTTGCCGTCGGGGGTGATGGCCAGGCCTTCCATGCCGCGGTTGGGCCAGCGCGTGGCCAGCTCCGCCGGCAGCGTGCGCCCGGGCTTGTTGCGGGCATCGGCGGCAAAGGGGTTGATGCGCTCGATCTCGCGGCCGCTGGCGTCGAAGTGCACCATGTGCGGGCCGTATTCGTCGCTGACCCAGAAGCTGCCGTCCTTCAGTGCCACCAGGCCTTCGGAGTCGATGCCGCTTTCGTCGTAACCGGCGATGCCGTCGCCGTCCGGGTCCAGCGCCACGATGCTGCCGTCCAGGGCGTAGGGGATTTCACCGGTGGCGCCGTAGTTCTTGTTGGGCAGGCCCGTGACGGGGCGGCCCTTGGGGTCCTTGAGCACGATGCTGTCCACCAGCTCGACGGCGCCCGAGTTGCTCAGACGGTAGAGGTGGATGCGCGGGTGATAGGCCGGCATGGGAAAGATGATGCCCGAGGGCTTGCGCCCGGCTTCGGTGGCGGCGTTCGGGCCGCGGTCGCTCATGGCATAAAAGTGGCCGGGCAGCGTGGGGTGCGGCGCCAGCGCCGAGCCAACCCCGCCCAGGCGGATTTCGCTGCCTTCGGCGTTGGGCAGCCTGGCCATCACCGTGTAGGGCAGGCGCGTGCCCTCGGGGCCCGGATAGCGGACGCCTGAGGAGGGGCTGCCGGCAGGGCCCAGGCTGCCGCAGCCTGTCAGACCCAGTGCCAGGGCGGACGTCAGGAGTGCAATCGTTTTTTTCATCGGGGGTGGTGCGTGGACAGCAGAACCGGCGATCATCCGCGGCGGATGTGACGGTGATGTGACGCCGCATGAGCAGCGCGGCGGCTTAATAACGACTTCAAGCCGAAGACGGCCGCGCCTTAAGACCGGATCAGCGCGTCGAGCACACCGGGCTCGAAGTGCCGTTCGATGTAATCGGCCAGGCCTTCGAACACCGACTCCAGCGTGGGCACACGCGCCGCGCCCTGGCGCCCGAACAGCGCCTGCAGCACGGCCGCGTCCTCGAACAGGCCGTGCAGATACAAACCCAGCACATGGCCCTGCGCGTTCTGCCAGCCCAGGCCGGGCAGCACCTCACGCGCCACGTCGCCCCTGGCCGCCATGGCCGGGTGCTGGGCGGTCTGGCCGTGGTGGATTTCGTAGCCCTGCACCGTAACACCCGAGAGCGCGGCCCACGGTCCCTGCAGCGTGGCGAAGCTGGCCTGCGTGTGCCGTACGGTCTTGGCCGGCTCGAAGCTGGTGACCAGGGGCAGCAGGCCCAGGCCGGGCGCGTTGCCGTCGATACCGTGCGCGTCGATGAGCGCCTCGCCCAGCATCTGCAGGCCGCCGCAGACACCCAGCACCGCCCTGCCCTGCGCCGCGTGTGCGGCGATGGCGCGGTCCAGGCCCTGGGCACGCAGCCAGGCCAGGTCACCACTCGTGTGTTTGGAGCCGGGGAGGATGACCCAGTCCGCCCCCTGCAGTTCGGCCGGTGTGCGCGCCCAGCGCAGATGCACGCCGGGCACGTTCTTGAGCGGCTGGAATTCGTCGAGGTTGCTGATGCGGGGGTAGGCCACGACGGCGATGCGCGTGGAGATCTCGCCGCTGCCGCTGTGCCGGTCGTCGAACACTCCGTCCTCCTCCGGCAGGCCGTGCGCGCGCCACATGGGCAGCGTGGCCACGGTGGGCACGCCGGTCAGGTCCTGCAGCATCTGCGGGCCGGGGGCCAGCAAGGCGGCGTCACCGCGGAAGCGGTTGAGCACGAAGCCGCGGATCAGCGCGCGGTCGGCCTCGGGTATCAAAGCCCAGGTGCCGTAGAGATGGGCGAAGGCGCCACCGCGGTCGATGTCGGTGACCAGCAGGCAGGTCGCGCTAGCGTGGCGCGCGATGCGCAGGTTGACGATGTCGCTGCTCGCCAGGTTGATCTCGGCCGGCGAGCCCGCGCCTTCGATCACCACCACCTCGTTCTCGGCCATCAGCTCGTCGAGCGCACGCGCCACGGTGGGCCACACCTTCTCGCTGCGGCCGCGCCAGTCCATGCGCGTGAGTTCCTCGTGGACCTGGCCCAGCAGCACGACCTGGCTGTGCGTGTCGCGCTCGGGTTTGAGCAGCAAGGGGTTCATACGCACCTCGGGCGCGGCTTTCGCAGCCAGGGCCTGGAAGTACTGCGCGCTGCCGATTTCGCCCCCTGCAACCACCCGGGCGTTGTTGCTCATGTTCTGCGCTTTGAAAGCCGCCACCTTGAGGCCTTGCCGCGCATAGTGGCGGCACAGGGCCGTGGCCAGCCAGCTCTTGCCGGCGCCGCTGGTGGTGCCCAGCACCATGACGGCACGTGCGCTCATCGCCGGATTCCTCGGGGCTGCTGCATCGTCAATCTTCTATCCCGCGCTGGGCCGGGATGCCGGCGCGGAAGGCGTGTTTGACCAGGGCCATCTCGGTCACGGTGTCGGCCAGTTCGATCAGCTCCGGTGGGCAGCGCCGGCCGGTCAGCACCACGTGCACGTCTTTGGGACGATCGCGCAGCGTGGCCAGCACCTCGTCCAGAGGGAGCCAACCGTAGATCAGCGGGTAGGTGATCTCGTCGAGCGTGACCATGAAGTATTGACCGCCGAGTATGTCGGCCCGCGCGCGCAACCAGCCCTCGCGTGCCAGCTCGGCGGAATGGTCGAGGTCGCGGCTCTTCCAGCTGAAGCCGTCGCCGAGGCCTACGACGGGAATGCCCAGCTGCTCGAACACGCGCTGCTCGCCGAAGCGCGCGCCATCGGGCTTGATGAACTGGTAGACCTTGACGGGCTTGCCACGGCCGTGGGCGCGCAGCGCCAGGCCGAAGGCGGCCGTGCTCTTGCCCTTGCCGTCGCCGGTGTTCACGATGAGCAGACCGCGGCGCTCGCCGGTGCGCGCTTCGTAAGGTTTGTCGGTGGGCGGGGTTTCGATCTGCATGCGTGTTCTTTCTACAAACGCGGCAGCGAGACCCACAAGCCGTCGACCGCGGCAATGCGGATGCGCTGCTCGAACACCCGCTCCAGCGCACGGTGGGTTGCTGCATCGGCGCAAGCGCCCTGGTGACACACGCGGCCGGCGGCCATGATGACCATCTCGTCGGCCTGCAGGGCCAGCGAGAGTTCGTGCAGCACGCTGACCACGGTCTTGCCCTGGGCCACCAGTTCGCGCATCAGCAGCATCCAGTCGACCTGGTGCGGCGGGTCCAGGTTGGCCAGTGGTTCGTCCAGCAGCAGCACCTCGGCCTGTACGGCCAGGGCACGCGCCAGCAGCACGCGCTGCCGCTCGCCGCCCGAGAGTTGACCCAGGGGCCGGCCGCGCCACTCCCAGGCCTGGGTGGCGCGCAGGGCCTGCTCCACCGCGGCCAGGTCGGCCGCGCCGGGTGGCGCCAGCCAGGCCTGGTGCGGCAGGCGGCCCAGCAGGGCCACGTCGAACACGGTGAGGTCGTCGCCCGCACTGCCGTTCTGGCCCAGCCAGGCCAGCTGCCGCGCGCGGATGCGACGATCCAGGCTGTCCAGCGGCTGGCCCAGCAGGCTCACGCGGCCTTCGGCGGGCAGCAGCTGCGCCAGCACCTTGAGCAGGGT
>CAUPQO010000252.1:0-4049 GCA_963513295.1 uncultured Hylemonella sp. | reverse complement strand
TGATGAAGCGGTTCATGGCGGCAATCAACTTTCAAAGGATGCACTGATTGTCGCGTCCATATCGCGTTGGGGCAAGGCGTTAAAGTCCGACAGGCTCCTAGCCCCCGCTCCTGTGGACTCAAGTCCATGTGCGCCTCCCGGGCAGCCTGCACGTCAGATACACAGTGGACACATGCCGGGCCCCGGCTTCGCGGAGAATGAAGTGTTTCGCGAAACATCCCATCCCGAGCATGAAAAAACTGTCCACTCACCTGCTGTCGCTGTTGATCCTTCTGTCCACGGCCGCCTGGTCACAGGAGTCACCGCAGCTGCAGCTGCCCAGGGTCACGCTGTCGGCCGGCATGCACCTGATCAACGCTCAGGTGGCCGCCACGCCGCAGCAGCGTGCGGTGGGTCTGATGTTCCGCAAGGAAATGCCCGTCAACGAAGGCATGCTGTTCGCCTTTGAACAGGCCGCGGAGCAATGTTTCTGGATGAAGAACACCCTGCTGCCACTGACGGCGGCCTTCGTGGCCGATGACGGCACCATCGTCAACCTCGCCGACATGCAACCGCAGAGCCTGGAGTCGCACTGCTCCAGCAAGCCCGTGCGCTTCGTCCTCGAGATGAACCAGGGCTGGTTCAGCAAACGCGGACTGAAAGCCGGCTCCAGGCTGAGCGGCCCACCGTTCACACGGTAGGCCGCTGTGGCGTCTCAACGGACCCGCATCAGGCCTGGACCGAAGCCAGCGCGGCGTTGAAGGTCTTGCTGGGACGCATGATCGCTTCGAGCTTGTCGAAGTCGGGCTTGTAGTAGCCACCGATGTCCACCGCCTGGCCCTGCACAGCCGCCAGTTCGGCCACGATGGTCTGCTCGTTGTCTTCGAGTTGCTTCGCCAGCGGGGCGAACTTCGCGGCCAGGGCGGGGTCGTCGGTTTGCGCGGCCAGTTCCTGGGCCCAGTACATCGCCAGGTAGAACTGGCTGCCGCGGTTGTCGAGCTGACCGGTCTTGGGCGACGGGTTCTTGTTGTTGTCCAGCAGCTTGCCGGTGGCTGCATCCAGCGTTTTGGCGAGCACCTTGGCTTGCAGGTTGCCGGTCTTCAAACCCAGGTCTTCCATGGACACGGCCAACGCCAGGAACTCACCCAGTGAATCCCAGCGCAGGTGGTTCTCTTCCACCAGCTGCTGCACGTGTTTGGGTGCAGAGCCGCCAGCGCCGGTTTCGTACATACCGCCACCGGCCATGAGCGGCACAATGGACAGCATCTTGGCGCTGGTGCCCAGCTCCATGATCGGGAACAGATCGGTCAGGTAGTCGCGCAGGATGTTGCCGGTGGCACTGATGGTGTCCAGACCGCGGGTCACGCGCTCCAGCGTGTAACGCATGGCGCGCACCTGACTCATGATCAGGATGTCGAGGCCCGCCGTGTTGTGCTCGTGCAGGTACAACTTGACCTTGGTGATCAGCTGAGCCTCGTGCGGGCGGTACTGGTCGAGCCAGAACACCACGGGCATGCCCGAATGGCGTGCGCGGGTCACAGCCAGTTTCACCCAGTCGCGGATGGCCGCGTCCTTGACCTGGCACATGCGCCAGATGTCGCCCTGCTCCACGTCCTGGCTGAGCAAGACCTCGCCGGTGGCGAGGTCGGTGATGTTCGCCACACCGTCCTCGGTGATCTCGAAGGTCTTGTCGTGCGAACCGTATTCCTCGGCCTGCTGGGCCATCAGACCCACGTTGGGCACGGTGCCCATGGTGCGCGGGTCGAAGTTGCCGTGCCATTTGCAGAAGTTGATGATTTCCTGGTAGATCCGGGCGAAGGTCGACTCGGGCATCACGGCCTTGACGTCCTTGAGCCGGCCATCGGCGCCGTACATCTTGCCACCGGCACGGATCATGGCTGGCATGGAGGCATCCACGATCACGTCATTGGGCGAATGGAAGTTGGTGATGCCCTTGGCGGAATCGACCATGGCCAACTCGGGGCGGTGCTCATGGCAGGCGTGCAGGTCGCGCTTGATCTCCTCCTGCTTGGACTGGGGCAGCGTGGCGATCTTGTTGTAGAGGTCGACCATGCCGTTGTTGACGTTGATGCCCAGCTCATCGAACAGCTTGCCGTGTTTCTCGAAGGCGTCCTTGTAGAAGATCTTGACGCAATGGCCGAACACGATGGGGTGCGAGACCTTCATCATGGTGGCTTTCACGTGCAGCGAGAACATCACGCCGGTCTTGTGCGCGTCCTCGATCTCCTTTTCGTAGAACTCGAGCAGCGCCTTCTTGCTCATGAACATGCTGTCGATCACTTCCCGGTCCAGCAGGGGAATCTTGGGCTTGAGCACGATGGTCTTGCCGCTCTTCGTAATCAGTTCCATCTTCACGTCGCGCGCCTTGTCCAGCGTGATCGACTTCTCGCCATGGTAGAAGTCGCCATGGTGCATGTGCGAGACGTGGGTGCGCGACGCCTGGCTCCACTCGGCCATGGAATGCGGGTTCTTTCGTGCGTAGTTCTTCACGGCGGCCGGGGCGCGGCGGTCCGAGTTGCCCTCGCGCAGCACCGGGTTGACGGCGCTGCCCGTGCACTTGGCATAACGTACGCGGAGCGCCTTCTCCTCCTCGGTCTTAGGATTTTCCGGATAGTCGGGGATCTTGTAGCCCTTGGACTGCAGTTCCTTGATGCAGGCCACCAGCTGCGCCACCGAGGCACTGATGTTGGGCAGCTTGATGATGTTGGTGTCAGGCAGCAGGGTCAGGCGGCCCAGCTCGGCCAGGTTGTCCGGCACGCGCTGGTCCTCGCTCAGGTATTCCGGGAAGGCGCCCAGCACACGTGCCGCCACCGAGATGTCGCTGGTGGCCACGTTGACGCCAGCCGGGGCAGCGAAGGTGCGGATGATGGGGAGGAAGGCACTGGTCGCCAGCAGCGGCGCCTCGTCGGTCAGGGTGTAGATGATGGTGGGTTGCTGAGTGCTCATGTCTTATCTCCAGAAATACGAGTCGTGATGCCACAGGTCGTTTGCTGACCCTGAACTGCTTCAGTCATTCAACGATGAGAGATTTTGCTTTCTGGGCTCAGCCCGCGCCCCCTTTTTTTGAATCGAAATCCCGCAATACAAAATATTCATCAAAAAAAGCCGGAAATTTTCACTCCAAGTCTTATAAAAGACACATGACTGACTGTCAGGGGTGAGATGACAACCGGCCAGCCTTGGCGCCACGACCGAAAACAAAAAGGGCCCGAAGGTCCAACCTTCGAGCCCCTCTTCAGCAAAGCGCGGGAATCAGGCGTAGTTCTTGGCCGCGAAATCCCAGTTCACCAGCTTGTCCAGGAAGGTCTCGACAAACTTCTGGCGCAGGTTGCGGTAATCGATGTAGTAGGCGTGCTCCCACACATCCACCGTCAGCAGGGCCTTGTCGGCGGTGGTCAGGGGGGTGCCCGCTGCACCGGTGTTGACGATGTCCACGGAACCGTCGGCCTTCTTCACCAGCCAGGTCCAGCCCGAACCGAAGTTGCCCACGGCCGACTTGACGAAGGCTTCGCGGAAGGCGGCGTAGCTGCCCCACTTGGCGTTGATGGCCGTGGCCAGGGCGCCGGTAGGCTCGCCGCCGCCATTGGGCTTCATGCAGTTCCAGAAGAAGGTGTGGTTCCAGATCTGGGCGGAGTTGTTGTAGATGCCGCCGCTGGACTTCTTGATGATGGACTCCAGGTCCATGCTTTCGAATTCGGTGCCCTTTTGCAGGTTGTTCAAATTCACCACATAGGCGTTGTGGTGCTTGCCATGGTGGAACTCCAGCGTTTCCTTGGAGTAGTGCGGTGCCAGGGCGTCAATGGCGTACGGCAGGGGGGGAAGGGTGTGTTCCATGGTGTTGTCCTCGATGGTTTGTTGTCGGCGAAAGCGCTGATTGTAGGAATTAATTTTCCGGACGGGGAGAGACGGTCAGATCAACCTTGCCATCGGCAAGGGTGGCCTGCAGGGCCTGCCCGGGATGCGTCTGGGCCACGCGGGTGATGGTGCGCCCCTGCCCATCCGAGAGCCAGGCGTAACCACGCTGCAGCACGAGCGAAGGGTCCAACAGT
>CAUPQO010000251.1:0-4067 GCA_963513295.1 uncultured Hylemonella sp. | reverse complement strand
TGTAGATGTCGATCTGGTTGATCTGCTTGGCCACGGCCAGGTAGTCCGGGTGCTCTTTCAGCAGGCCCCAGCGCTTGTGCTGCGTCAGGAACCACATGCCGTCGGAGAGGTAGGGGAAGCTCGCCTTGCCGTCGTTGTAGAACTTCATGTGGTTGGGGTCGTCCCAGGTCTTGCCCATGCCGTTCTGGTAGCGGCCCAGGATGCGCTGGTTGATCGCGTCCACGCTGGTGTTGACGTAACTCTTGTCGGCCACGGTCTCGGCCATCTTCATCTTGTTGGACAGGCTCGCGTCGATCCACTGGCCGGCCTCGATGATGGCGGCCGTCACGGCGCGCGCGGTGTTCGGGTACTTCTTGACAAACTCGGCCGTGGTGCCCAGAGCCTTCTCCGGGTGGTCCTTCCAGATGTCCTGCGTGGTGACCGCGGTGACACCGATACCGTCGATGATGGCGCGGTGGCCCCAGGGCTCGCCCACGCAGTAGCCGTCCATATTGCCCACGCGCATGTTGGCCACCATCTGGGGCGGCGGCACGGTGATGACCTTGGCGTCCTTCATGGGGTTGATGCCGGCCGAGGCCAGCCATTAGTACATCCACATGGCGTGCGTGCCGGTGGGGAAGGTCTGGGCGAAGGTGTATTCGCGTTTTTCCGTGGCCATCAGCTTGGCCAGGCTGCCGGCATCCACCGCGCCCTTGTCGGCCAGCTTCTTGGACAGGGTGATGGCCTGGCCGTTGTGGTTCAGGTTCATCAGGATGGCCATGTCCTTCTTGGGGCCGGAGACACCCAGGTGCACGCCGTAGATCAGGCCCCACAAGACGTGGGCCATGTCCAGTTCGCCGTTCACCAGCTTGTCGCGCACACCGGCCCAGCTGGCTTCCTTGCTGGGGATGATCTTGACGCCGTATTTCTGGTCGATGCCCAGCACCGAGGCCATGACCACGCTGGCGCAGTCGGTCAGCGGGATGAAGCCGATCTTCACTTCCTTCTTCTCCGGCGCATCGGAGCCGGCGGCGTAGACGACGGCGCGCAGGGCGGGGTCGATGCCGACGGCACCCACAGCGGCGGTTTGCAGCACGGCGCGGCGGCTGAGTTTGGCGTTCAGAAGATCAGGCATGGCTAGCTCCTAGAGTTGATGAGAGAAACAAAAAAGGCGTCCTCACGTTGCTGGCGCGTCTGCATGACGCTGCCTGCTCTGTGGGGACGCCTTTGTCCGGATCGGTTATTGCACCCGCCGTTGGGTGCTTGACCGTTTGACCTTAGTGGTCTTGCTTAGACATAAGCAAACGACGTGCCAACCTGGAGGAGGGCGACTTGGCGAGCCCGGATGGGCTGCAACTCATTGATTTCATGGGATTTTGTTTGAGGAGGCTGCCATCCCGGGTGGCTTGCTCTGGAATGGTGCGGCGCACCAAAAGAAGACAGTGGCCCCGGTTCAGAGCAACTCGGACACGTCCAGCATGCGCTGCGCCACATCGGCCAGTTTCAGGCCCTTGTCCATGGCGGTCTTGCGCAGCTTCTCGTAGGCGGCCTGCTCGCTCAGGCCCTGGCGCTGCATGAGCAGGCCCTTGGCGCGGTCGATGGTCTTGCGGTCCTTGAGCTCGGCGCTGAGCTCGTCGAGCTCGTTGCGCGTCACGGCCAGCTCCTGGCGCAGGGCCTGCTCGTGCTGGAAACGCGCCAGGGCCACGTCCAGGATGGGGCGGATGCGTTCGGCCGAGAGGCCGGCCACGATGTAGGCCGTCACGCCCGCGGCCACGGCGGCGCGCACGTGTGAGGTATCGCTGTCGTTGGTGAACATGACGATGGGGCGCGGCGCTTCGCGCGTGGCCATGACCACGTGTTCCAGTGCGTCGCGCGCGCCGCTCTCGGCGTCGACGATGACCATGTCGGGTTGCAGCTGGGCCAGCCGTTCGTTGAGGAAGACGTCGGCCGGCAGCGAGGCGATGAGGTTGAAGCCGCTTTCGAGCAGGCCGATGCGCAGGCTGCGCGAGCGCTCAGCCTGCTGGCGCGCCTCGTCGTCGTCGGGATCGCCAGGGGCGATATCCGAAGTCACCACCACGATGCGCAAGGCTTCATTCATATCGAATCAGATGCAAGAAATACGCCATTCACCGGCGGCAGGTTTGCCGCTTGGCATAGAATTATCCCTGCTCCGGGGTGTCGTCCGCGCAAGTGGAGGGCTGAGATGGTGAGACCGAACCCGTGAACTTGACTCGGATCATGCCGACGTAAGAAGAGCTGTATGCCAGGCCCCCGCCTCGCCACACCTTTCGGAGCACGCGCCCCAGGCGCACCAGGAAAGGTCATCGTGGCAGAAGCAGTACACCCATCGTCGCAGCAAGCAGCCGGTCTGGTCCCGGAGCTGCTGGCTTTCATCGCGCGTGCGGATGAGGGTGATCACAGCTTCAACGCCCTGGCCCTGCGCCTCTTCGCCCACCAGTTCCAGCACAACACGGCCTTCCAGAAGTTCTGCCAGCAGCGCGGCCGCACGCCGCGCACGGTGAAACACTGGCGTGACATTCCGGCCGTACCCATCAACGGCTTCAAGGACCTGACGCTGAGCTGCACGCCGCCCGAGGCCTGTGAGCGTGTGTTCATGACCAGCGGCACCACGCGCGGTGACGTCAAGGGCCGGCACTACCACCCGCACCTTCAGGTCTACGACCTGTCCATGACACTGAACTTCCGCCAGCGTTTCATGGCCGGGCAGGACCGTTTGCGCATGGGCATCCTGTTCCCCAGCGAACAGCTGATGCCCAACTCCTCGCTGGCGCATTACCTGGCGCTGGCGCTGCACCAGTTCGGGACGCCCGAGAGCCGTTACTACCTGGACAGCGAGGGCCTCCAGGTGGACGCGCTCTGTGCCACGCTCGCGCAGGTGCAGGCCAGCGGAGAACCGTTTGCGCTGCTCGGCGCCAGCTACAGCTTCGTCCACCTGATGGACGCCTTGTTGGCGCGCGGCCTGCAATTCAAATTGCCGGCCGGCAGCCGCTTGCTGGACACCGGCGGTTTCAAGGGCCAGTCGCGCGAGATGGACATGGACCAGTTCTACGACGCGCTTGCCGCCACCTTCGGCGTGCCGCGCAGCGCCTGCATCAATATGTATGGCATGACGGAACTCAGCACGCAGTTCTATGACGCGGGCAATGCCGTGCTGCCGGCCGTCAAGTCCGGCCCGCACTGGATCCGCACGCGTGTGCTGGACCCGCTCACCGGGCAGGAGAGCCTGAAGGGCGAGCGCGGCATCCTGGCGCACACCGACCTGGGCAACTTCAACTCCGTTACCACCATCCTCACCGAGGACGTGGGGGTGGCAGTGGAGGGCGGTTTCCTGCTGCTGGGCCGCGCCCAGGGCGCGCAGGCCAAGGGCTGCTCGCTGGCGGTAGATGAATTCCTGCGGGCGGCACAGTCATGAAAGTCACCGCCGGTTATCTGCCGGGCCTGAAGTCCAGCGAGGTGCAGTGGCACACGCTGAGCTTTGGCGCAGGTGCACAGCAGGTCGATGTGGTCGTGCCGCAGCTCACGCCGGCCCAGCTGCACACGCTGGCCACGCACGTGCGCAGCCAGGGGCGCACCCAGCTCAAGGCCATGCCGGTCACGCAGATCATCGCCGCCATCGACCGCGCCATCGAGCGCCTGCTCAACCCGGCCGATCCTTATCGCCTGGAGCTGGAACTGCTGCTGCCGCGCATCTCCGGCTTCGACGCCGAGATGGTGCGCCTGGGCCTCAACGCCTACCTCAAGACCTTCCGCGCACCGCAACTGCAGCGTTTCGTGGCCGAGGACTTCAGCAACCCCAAGCTGCTCGACGAATTCCAGCCACGCGCCAAGGGCGGCATGGCGCGCGCGCTCGGCCCCGAACTGCTGGTGCACGTCTGGGCCGGCAATGTGCCGGGCCTGCCGCTGTGGAGCCTGGTCTGCGGCCTGCTGGTCAAGGCGCCGGCCATCGGCAAGGTGGCCAGCGCCGAGCCCCTGTTCGCCTCGCTGTTTGCGCGCCTGCTGGCCGAGGTGGAGCCCCGCCTGGCCGGTGTGCTGGCCATCGTCGGGTTCAAGGGCGGCGACACGGCCAG
>CAUPQO010000250.1:0-4072 GCA_963513295.1 uncultured Hylemonella sp. | reverse complement strand
TATGTGGAGGTGCCGGCCGTGCCCACGCTGATCACCAGCGAGCCGGTGGGCAAGGGCCTGATCGATGCCCTGTCGGAGCAGACCGGCATCCGGATCCGGGCCGTGCACCAGCCGCGCGAGTTGCGGCGCAGCTGGCTGGAGATGGCGCAGACCAATGCCGCCCTTCAGTTGGCGCGATTGCTGGCCGAGGAAGGCTCGCAGCAGGCGCGCACGCGCGCCCTGGCCGAGGCACTGGCCCTGCCGCAGGATAGCCTGGACGAATTGCGCATTGAATGCTTCGACATCTCGCACACGGCGGGCGAGTCCACCCCGGCCTCCTGCGTGGTGTTCCACCACCACAAGATGCAGAACAGCGAGTACCGGCGCTACAAGATCGACGGCATCACCCCGGGCGACGACTACGCCGCCATGCGCCAGGTGCTGACGCGCCGTTACGCGCGGCTGGCCCAGGCGCTGCGTGAAGGGCGAGAAAACGGTGAGGGGGGCGAGGGCGGCATGGCCACCGAGGGCACCGACCGTCTGCCCGATCTGGTGCTGGTCGACGGCGGCAAGGGCCAGGTTGCCATGGCGCGTGAGGTGTTCGAGCAGCTGGGCCTGGACCTGGGGCTCATCGTCGGCGTGGAAAAGGGCGAAGGCCGCAAGGTCGGCCTGGAGGAGCTGGTGTTTGCCGACGGGCGCGAGAAGGTCTGGCTGGGCAAGGACTCGGCGGCCCTGATGCTGGTGGCGCAGATCCGCGACGAGGCGCACCGCTTTGCCATCACCGGCATGCGCGCTGCGCGTGCCAAGGTGCGCACCGGCGGCAGCAGGATCGAGGAGATTCCCGGTGTCGGTCCGAAGCGTCGCGCCAGGCTGCTGCAGCGCTTTGGCGGTGTGCGCGGCGTGGCCTCCGCCAGCGTCGAGGATCTGGCTTCCGTGGACGGTATTTCGCACGAACTGGCTGAGGCCATCTACCGCGCCTTGCACTGAAGCGTCGAGCGATCGCGGGCGGGTCTGCAGGCCATGCCACAATCATGCCCATGTTCTTCACCATCCCCACCCTCATGACCTGGACGCGCATCGTCGCGATTCCCCTGATCGTGGGGGTGTTCTACCTGCCGCTGGAGCCCGTCACGCGCAACCTGATCGCTACCGTGATGTTCGTGGTGTTCGCCCTGACCGACTGGCTCGACGGTTATCTCGCGCGCAAGCTCAACCCGATTTCTTCCTTTGGCGCCTTCCTCGACCCGGTGGCCGACAAGTTCCTGGTCTGTGCCAGCCTGCTGGTGCTGGTGCATCTGCAACGCGCTGATGTCTTTGTGGGGCTCATCATCATCGGCCGCGAGATCGCCATCTCGGCCCTGCGCGAATGGATGGCGCAGATCGGCGCCTCGCGCAGCGTGGCCGTGCACATGCTGGGCAAGGTCAAGACCACGGTGCAGATGGTGGCCATTCCCTTCCTGCTGTTCGATGGCTCGCTGTTCGGCCTGATCGACACCCATCTGTGGGGTACCGGCCTGATCTGGATCGCCGCCGTGCTGACGGTCTGGTCCATGGTCTATTACCTGCAGAAAGCCCTGCCGGAAATCCGTGCCCGCGTGAAATGAAGGTTGGTTGCGATGAGTCACCGCAGCGACAGTGAGGCCCTGCTGCGGGCCATGCCCCTGGTCTTCGTGCTGATCTGGAGTACGGGTTTCATCGTGGCGCGCTACGGCATGCCCCATGCACCGCCGCTGGGTTTCCTGTCCTGGCGCTACGTGCTGTCCATCCTCTGTTTCCTGCCCTGGATCCTGCTGGCTGGTGTGGCCTGGCCCGCCACGCGCCAGCAGTGGCTGCACCTGTCGGTGTCGGGGGTGCTCATGCATGCGGGGTATCTCGGGGGCGTCTGGGCTGCAGTGAAGGCAGGCATGGGTTCGGGCCTGGTGGCCCTGGTCGTCGGCCTGCAACCCGTGCTCACCGCCATCTGGCTGTCGGCGCGCGGCTCCTCGGTCACGGGGCGCCAGTGGGCAGGCCTGATGCTGGGTTTCGCCGGGCTGGCGCTGGTGGTGGCGCGCAAGTTCGGGCAGGGCGGCGAAGCCGACCTGCTCAATCTCTCGCTGGCCGTGCTGGCCCTGTTGAGCATCACCATCGGCACGCTGTACCAGAAACATTTTGTTGCGCCTTGTGATGTGCGCAGCGCCAATGCCGTGCAACTGATCGCGGCACTCGTGGTCACGCTGCCGCTGGCCCTGCTCGAAACCGAGACCCTGTACTGGACGGTGACTACGGGTGGCGTGAACTGGGAACTGGTGGTCGCCATGGCCTGGTCGGTGCTGGGGCTGACGCTGGGGGGCAGCTCGCTCCTCTACCTTTTGATACAGCGCGGCGCGGCTACCAGCGTGACGAGCCTGCTGTACCTGGTTCCCCCGACCACGGCCCTGATGGCCTGGCTGCTGTTTGCCGAGCCGATCACCTTGCTCACCATCACCGGCACGGTGCTCACCGCGGTGGGGGTCAGTCTGGTGGTGCGGCCGGCGCGCTGATGTGGGGCGCTGCGCTTGTGCGGGTGAGCAACAACTACTGTCTGTCGTGTGAAATTTTTTCGCCTGGACGAAAAATCGCACGGGACGGACTGGAAAAATTTATTTATGAAACCCGGCGGGCGGCAGCGTGAAAAATGTGTCTAGAATTCGCCCCCGCGCTGTTGTAATGCCGCATGCCATGTTGACACGGGTAACATCCCTCGCTCTAATCGCATGCAGCAGTGCAAGCTGCAGGCCCAGCCACCCGAGTCCGGTGTACCCGACCGGACCGGCAAGCCAAAATTTCTGACAAGACACACTGACCAACGCAGTTTCCATACAAGGGGATATTTGTGAACAAAACCGAACTGATCGAGCACATCGCCAAGCATGCCGACATTTCCAAGGCCGCCGCCACCCGCGCACTGGAGTCCACCATTGGTGCCGTCAAGACCACGCTGAAAAAGGGTGGCTCCGTTTCTCTCGTGGGTTTTGGCACTTTCGCCGTCGGCAAGCGTGCTGCCCGTACCGGTCGCAATCCCCGCACCGGCGCAGCGATTAAAATCAAGGCCGCCAAGGTGCCGAAGTTCCGTCCGGGCAAAGCCCTGAAGGATGCACTGAACTGACCTGACCTGTTTCGGTGGGGTGCTTAGCTCAGTTGGCAGAGCGGCTCCTTTACACGGAGTAGGTCGGCGGTTCGACCCCGTCAGCACCCACCAACCCAGGCAAAGGCGAACGATGTGTTCGCCTTTTTGTTTTTTTAGCCGGAGAGCGTTTTCATGTTTGATAGCGTACGCAAGCACAAAAATATTCTGATGCTGGTCCTGGTCCTCCTGATCGTGCCGTCATTTGTGCTGGTCGGGGTCGAAGGCTACAACCAGTTCCTCGAGAAGGACCGGACCGTGGCCCGGGTCGGCCGCGTCGAGATCACGCGTGGCGAATGGGACGCGGCGCACCGCGACGAAGCCGAGCGCGTGCGCCAGCTCATGCCCACCATCGACGCCAAGCTGCTCGATTCCGATCAGGCACGCTACGCCACGCTGGAGCGCCTGGTGCGCGAGCGTGTGCTGGTACAGGCCGCGCAGGCGGCCCACCTGGGCACCAGCGACGCACGCCTGGCGCGCGAACTGCAAGCCATTCCCGCCATTGCCGAGCTGCGCCGCCCCGATGGCACGCTGGACATGGAGCGTTACCGCCAGCTGCTCGCACGCCAGGGCATGAGCCCCGAGATGTTCGAAGCCCGCATGCGCAGCGATCTGGCGGCACGCCAGGTGCAGGCCGGCGTGGCCCAGACTGCCTTCATCCAGGCCGTGCCGGCGGATCTGGCGCTGAATGCCTATTTCGAGCGGCGCGAAGTGCAACTGGCACGTTTTGCCTCCGCGGATTTCGCGGCACGCGTCAAGCCCACGGATGCCGAGCTCGAAGCTTTCTACCAGGCCAACCAGGCCCTGTTCCAGGCGCCCGAGCAGGCCAGCATCGAATTCATCGTGCTCGACATCGATGCCGTGCGCAAGACGATCAAGCTCAACGAGCAGGACGTGCGCAGCTACTACGAGCAGAACGCCGCGCGCCTGAGCGGCCCCGAGGAGCGTCGT
>CAUPQO010000249.1:0-4082 GCA_963513295.1 uncultured Hylemonella sp. | reverse complement strand
TGCCCGTGGGCGGCGGCCTGCTGTTCGTGCCGGCCGCGTGGGTGGAGGCCGCCGAGGTGGGCATGGAAGGCCTGACCAGCATCTATGTCTCGATGGGCGTGACCGCCGGCCAATACCTGCCCACGGCACGCTAGGACCCGCAGCGGACGCGTGTTCGCGTTTTCCCGCCTCCGGCCCCGGGCGGTCGTCCCGCACAATGACAGCCTGTCGATCAACTCTGCGGACCCTGACCATGCGCAAGACCCTCGCCCTTCTCGCCGCCGGCCTGCTGCTGGCCGGCGCCGCCACCGCCCAGACCTTTCCCTCCAAACCGGTGCGCATCGTGATCGGTTTCCCGGCAGGTGGCCCGCTGGACCAGCATGCCCGCCTGCTGAGCGAACGCCTGCAGGCCGTGCTGGGCCAGACCGTGCTGATCGACTACAAGGCCGGCGATGGCGGCACCGTGGGCGCGCAGGAGGTCATGCGGTCCGCACCCGACGGCCACACCCTGCTGCTGGCCAACACCGGCACCATGGTGATCAACCCCGCGCTCTACAGCAAGCTGCCCTACGCCACGCTGCGCGACTTCGTGCCCATCGCGCGCACCGCCATGCAGCCCCTGGCTCTGCTGGTCAACCCGCAGGTGCCCGTGAAGACCCTCAAGGAATTCATGGACTACACCCGCGCGCGGCCCGGCCAGATCAACTACGGCTCGGCCGGCAACGGCGGCATCAGCCACCTGGTGCCCGAGATGTTCAAGACCGCCACGGGCCTGTTCATGGTGCACATCCCCTACCGCGGCAGCGCGCCGGCCTTCACCGACCTGATGGCCGGCCAGGTGCAGTTCATGGCCGAGAGCATCCCGCAGGCCGCGGCCTATCACAAGCAGGGCAAGGTGCGCGCCCTGGCCGTGACCAGCCGCGAGCGCAACCCGGCCCTGCCCGACATCCCGACCGTGATCGAGAGCGGCCTCAAAGGCTTCGAGGTGGTGGGCTTCTATGGTTTCCTGGTACCGGCCGGCACGCCCAAAGACGTGGTGGCCAAACTGAGTGCGGCCTTCGGCCAGGTGCTGGGCCAGCCCGAGATCCGCAACCGCATGATCAGCCAGGGCGCCGACCCGGCCTTCCTGGGTGCCGAGGACTTCGCGAAGTTCCTCGCCGCCGAGATGCCGCGCTGGGCCGAGGCCGTGCAGAAGTCCGGTGCCAAGCTGGACTGAGGGGATGCGTCCGCCCCTGCTGGAGCCGCTACAGACCGGGCTCGACACGCTGCGCGGCGACCCCGGCAGCACGGCCGCGTTCTGCCGCTTCGCGCGCGCCCAGGCCGAGCTGCTGGCCGCACTGCCGCCACGCTACACCGAGGTCTTGCAGGGTCTGCTGGACCGGCTCGAATCGAGCGCGCTGTTTGCCGAGGAAAGCTGCTCCTTCAGCCAGCGGGATTTGCTGGACAGCCTGCAGCTCTGGCTGGACAAGGCCGCCCTGCAGTTGCCGGCCTGAACCCGGGCCGGCCCGGGTAAACCCTCATCCATCGGGCCAGCATGCGCACCCGCGCACGGCGTGCACACTGGCAGGAAATCCCGTATAAAAGCCCATGGACCGGCATCATCCGGTCATGCAGGCCACACACGCAAGGAGGCACACGATGGCGAAACTCAACATCAACGGCAAGGACCTTGAATTCGACGCCGCGCCCGACACCCCCTTGCTGTGGGTGCTGCGCGAGCAGCTGGACCTGACCGGCACCAAGTACGGCTGCGGCGTGGCCCAGTGCGGCGCCTGCACCGTCCACATCGACGGGGCCGCCGTACGCAGCTGCGTGATGCCGCTGCGGGCCGTCAAGGCGGAGCATAAGGTCGTGACCATCGAGGGCCTGTCGCGCAACGGCACGCACCCGGTGCAGCGCGCCTGGCAGGCGCTGGATGTGCCGCAGTGCGGCTTCTGCCAGAGCGGCATGATCATGGCGGTATCCGCCCTGCTCAAGACCAAACCCAATCCGAGCGATGCCGACATCGACGCGGCGGTCACCAACATCTGCCGCTGCGGCACCTACAACCGCGTGCGCGCGGCCATCCATGTGGCAGCCCGCGGGGGCGGCGCCCGCAAGGCCGAACTGAACACCCAGCCCACCGAAGGGAGCGCAACATGAGCAGCCCCGTCCTGAACCCCGAACTCTCGCGCCGCGGTTTCCTGGCCAGCACGGGCGCCGCTGCCGGCGGCCTGGTGGTGAGCTTCCACCTGCCGCTGGCGCAGGCTGCCAATGCCCCGCCCGAGATCAACGCCTGGGTGGTGGTCAAACCCGACGACACGGTCGTCATCCGCATCGCCCGCTCCGAGATGGGCCAGGGCACGCTGACCGGCCTGGCCCAGCTGGTGGCCGAGGAACTGGAATGCAGTTGGGCGCGGGTCACCACCGAATACCCAACGCCGGGCCAGAACCTGGCGCGCAAGCGCATCTGGGGCAATTTCGCCACCGGCGGCAGCCGCGGCATCCGCGAGTCGCATGACTACGTGCGCAAGGGCGGCGCCATCGCACGCGTGATGCTGGTGCAGGCCGCGGCCAATGCCTGGGGCGTGCCGGCGGCCGAATGCAGCGCGAGCGCGGGCGTGATCACGCACACGCCCACGGGACGGCGCACCATCTACGGCCGGGTGGCCGCCGCCGCCGGGCAGCTCACCGCACCCGATCCGGCCAGCGTGCCGTTGAAGGACCCGAAGGACTGGAAGATCGTCGGCCAGCGCATGGCGCGCCTGGACACCTTCAGGAAGACCACGGGCGCGCAGGACTACGGCATCGACCTGAAACTGCCGAGCATGCTCAACGCCGCCATCAAGGACTGCCCGGTCTTCGGCGGCAAGGTCAAGAGCTTCAACGGCGCCGCCATCATGCGACGCCTGGGCGTGAAAAAGGTGGTGCAGGTCGGCCCCAGCGCCGTGGCCGTGGTGGCCACCACCTGGTGGGGCGCCAAGACCGCGCTGGACGCGCTGGTCATCGAGTGGGACTACGGCCCCAATGCCGCGGTCTCGCAGGCCGACATCCGGGCCATGGTGCAGGGCGGACTGGACCCGTCCGTGCCCGCCACCTCGGTAGGCAACAGCAA
The DNA here is from genome assembly GCA_963513295.1 of uncultured Hylemonella sp. Classification (GTDB taxonomy): domain Bacteria; phylum Pseudomonadota; class Gammaproteobacteria; order Burkholderiales; family Burkholderiaceae_C; genus Hylemonella. Next base: position 1,009 of record CAUPQO010000249.1, on the reverse strand, counting down.
CGGCGACGCCGCGGCCGCCATCAACGCTGCCGCGCGCAAGATCGAGGCGGTCTACCACTACCCCTACCAGAACCACGCCTGCATGGAGCCCATGAACGCGACGGCGCGCTGGACGCCTGAGCGCTGCGAGGTCTGGGTGCCCACGCAGAATGGCGAGGCCGCGCTGGCCGCCGCCGCCGAGGCCTCGGGCCTGCCGGCTGCGCAATGCGAGGTCTACAAACAGCTGCTGGGCGGCGGCTTCGGGCGGCGCGGCCGCAGCGACTTCGTGACGCAGGCCGTGCTGCTCGCCAGGAGCATGCCGGGCACACCGATCAAGCTGATCTGGTCGCGCGAGGAGGACATGCAGCACTGCTTCTACCACCCGATCACGAGTGCGAAACTGACGGCCGGGCTTGATGCGGGCGGCAACATCAGCGGCCTGCACATGCGCATCTCGGGCCAGTCCATCCTGGCCACGGTGGCGCCGCAGGCCATGCGCGACGGCAAGGACATGGTGGTCTACCAGGGCCTCAGCCCCTCGGGCCCCGAGGCCTCCATCGGCTACAGCTTCCCCAACCTGCTGATCGACCACGCCATGCGCAACCCGCATGTGCCGGCCGGCTTCTGGCGGGGCGTGAACCTGAACCAGAACACCATCTACCTCGAGTGTTTCCTCGACGAGATCGCGCATGCGACCGGGCAGGACCCGCTGGCCCTGCGCCGCAAGCTCATGGCCAATCACCCCAAACACCTGGCCGTGCTCAATGCCGTGGCCGCGCGCGTGGGATGGGACACACCGGCGCCAGCCGGCGTGTACCGCGGCCTGGCGCAGACCATGGGCTTTGGCAGTTATGTGGCGGCGTGCGCCGAGGTCTCGGTCAGCGCCGAGGGCAAGCTGAAGATCCACCGCATCGTGGCGGCCACCGACCCGGGCCATCCGGTGAACCCGCAGCAGAGCGAGGCCCAGGTGGAAGGCTCCTACGTCTACGGCATGGCGGCCGCGCTCTCCGGCGAGATCACCGTCAAGGAC
>CAUPQO010000248.1:0-4152 GCA_963513295.1 uncultured Hylemonella sp. | reverse complement strand
CCCGAGATCGGCCGGCGCAACCTGGAAACCCTGGTGGCCGCCACGCTGGAAGCCACGCTGCTGCAGCCCACCAAGCCGGCGGCCCCCGCCTATCTGAAGGCGGCCGAGGCCCTGTCGCAAGGCAGCATGGCCACCTACCGCGCCCTGGTCTACGAAACCCCGGGTTTTGCCGACTACTTCTTCGGCGCCACCCCCATCCGCGAGATCGCCGAACTCAACATCGGCTCGCGACCGGCCTCACGCAAGGCCACGCAGAAGATCGAAGACCTGCGCGCCATCCCCTGGGGCTTCAGCTGGGGCCAGTGCCGCGTCACCTTGCCGGGCTGGTACGGATTCGGCACCGCGGTGGAGAACTTCCTGAACGCCGGCGGAGCCAAGGAACACAAGGAGCGCCTGGCCCTGCTGCAGAAGATGGCCCGCCAGTGGCCCTTCTTCAAGACCCTGCTCTCCAACATGGACATGGTGCTGGCCAAGAGCGACCTGGCCCTGGGCGCGCGCTACGCCGAACTGGTGGGCGACGGCAAGCTGCGCAAGAAGGTCTTCACGCAGATCGAGGCCGAATGGCAGCGCACCGTGCACGCGCTCACCCTGCTGACGGGCGAGAAGCAGCGCCTGGCCGGCAACGCCGCCCTGCAGCGCTCCATCCGCCACCGATTCCCCTACATCGACCCGCTGCACCACCTGCAGGTGGAGTTGATGCGCCGTTACCGCGCCGGCCAGGCCGATGAGCGCGTGCGTCGCGGCATCCACATCTCGATCAACGGCATTGCGGCGGGCCTGCGCAACACAGGTTAATCAGCCGGGGTCCACCGCCCCGTAGCTGGGCAGACACGGGCCCGTGCGCCGTTCAACCAGACTTGCTCGTCCTCCAGCTGCAAGGCGCCGGCAGGGTCGATGTCGAAGGCGACCCCCAGTGCGCGTGCGACATGGACATCCTCGATGGGAAGCTCCCAGCTCAGGAAGACCTGGGTGCGGTCGGGCGGGAAATCGGCCCCATCAAAGCCGCTGCTGCCGCGGGCTATGACGGCGTGCGGCTGGCCCGTATCGAAGATCACGACCGTTCCCCGGGCCAGGGGAATGCGCTGACCGGTCGCCGGAAAATGCAGGTCCAGGCCCCGGTCCTCGCTCAGGAAGAGATTGCAAAAGGCCGCACCGCCGTACCGTTCGCCGTCATGGTGGTACCTCGCGCCGCGGCAGGCCATCAGGGCGCCGTCAGAAGAGGCCAGAACCTCCTGCAGACCCAGCGTGCGCGTCCAGTCGGCCATCGCCTGCACGCAGAGGCCATACTCCGGCCAGCGCATCCGCGCTCGCGCCAAAGGCAAGGGCTCCACATCGCCGGGCTCCAGTCCCAGGCGCAACGCGATCTCCCTTTGCCAATCGGCCATCAGCCTGGCAGAGGGCGCAGGCACATCGACCGTTCCCGTCAGCACGACATCACTCACGCTTCGGCTGCGGATGGCATCACCACTCCAGTAGTAGGCGGCCGGGATATGTCGCATGGGATGCACTGGTGGCGTGACGGTTACCCGGTTTGTCGCCCTGCAGTGCTCACTCAGGCCGGTAGACGCACTTGTCACCAATCGCGTGCCGCTCCACCATTACCGCGGCCAGGCCGGGCACCTTGGGCTGCAGCTCCTTCCAGATGAACGCGCACAGGTTTTCCAGCGTGGGGATGCCCAGGCCCGGCACCTCGTCCAGGAAGTGATGGTCCAGCTTCTCGCGCAGCACCTCCACCTCGCGCCGGATGTAACCCAGGTCCAGCACCATGCCGGACTTGCCCTGCGGCTCGCCCCGCACAAAGACCTCGGCGTAATAGGTGTGGCCGTGCACCCGCTTGCTGCCCTCGGCCTCGATCTCGCGGCGCAGGGTGTGGGCGGCATCAAAGAAAAAACGCTGGCTGATCTCGTACATCAGGGTCTGCTCATAAAAATATCGCGGGTGCGAACTTGCCCTAGCGAATTCCGATCATTTTGTGCGACTGGATGCCCAGCCGCCACTGGGGGTGTTGCTGACAGTAGTCTATGGCGCGCTCAGTATTGATGGCACGATCCGGCCCGTCCATGGGCTGCAGGAAGAAATGCTCGAAGGCCAGGCCTTCGAAACGCGCCGGGTCCACGTCCGGCTGCGGATAGACCAGCTTGAGTTCATTGCCTTTTCTCAGCACCACCTCGGCATCGGCCTTGGGGCTGACGCAGATCCAGTCCAGTCCCGCCGGTGCCGGCACCGTGACATTGGTCTCCACGGCAATCGTGAAACCCCGTGCGTGCAGTGCGGTGGTCAGCGCCTCGTCCACCTGCAGCAACGGCTCGCCACCGGTCAGCACCACGTAGCGGCCCGCCCGACCCAGGGGCTCCCAGGCTCTTTCGATGGCCTCGGCCAGCGCATCGGCCGAGGCGAACTTGCCACCGCCCGTGCCGTCCGTGCCTACGAAGTCGGTGTCGCAGAACTTGCAGACGGCTCCGGCCCGGTCTTCCTCACGCCCCGTCCAGAGGTTGCAGCCCGCAAAACGGCAGAACACCGCAGCCCGGCCGGACTGGGCGCCCTCGCCTTGCAGGGTGTAGAAGATCTCTTTGACGGAGTAGGTCATGGGGGGTGGGGCTGCGAAGGGGTGATTTTCGCAGGTCTCGGCTTCTTGCGCCTTGGCGATCGCTGCAAGCCGGGTCTCGGCCCGGCGGCCGACTCACTTTCTCGTGCTTCGCTGTATGGACCGGAGACATGGGTAACGGGTGTGCGAGGACATAGGAAACACCTTGAGGTCTCAGCAATCTGCCCGCAGGTTTACCCGCATGAAGCGGTGATGGCAGAAGAACACATCGTAGCAACCGTCGTGGGCTGGGTCGGGTCTGAAGGCCACGGGCCGCTTGAGCAGGGCATTGGAGACCTTGAGCTTGCGGCCCTGGAAGTTGATCTCGCCGTTCCATTTCACGTTGACCACCGTGTCCGCGCTGGGGTACTCGATGGTTGGCAGAGTCTGCGGATAGCGTCTGGGGCTGGGTCGGTAGCGCTGGGCGGGCGTGTCTAGGCCCAGGGCATCGTGCGGCCGCTCGTGGTTGTAAACACCTCGCCAGTGTTCAAATGCACTCTGAGCCTGAGGAAGATCGGTGAAGCTTCGCCCGGCCAACACCTCGGTCTTGAACGAGCGATGGAAACGCTCGATCTTGCCGTTGGTCTGCGGATGATACGGGGCGCTGTGGCTCATGCGGATGCCCAGGCGAATCAGCCACACGCTCAGCTCACTCAGGCCGTGGCCAGCCAGGCGTGGACTACCCCAGGGCGCACCGTTGTCGGCGTTCATGCGCACCGGCAGGCCATAGCGCTCAAAGACTCTCTTCAAGTGCGGCTGCACGCTGACCGCTGCCACGCTGGGGCAGGCCTGCAGCGCCAGGTTGAAGCGGGAGTGGTCATCGATTAGCGTCAAGGGGTAGCAGCGTGCGCTGGCTGTCTCAAAGTCACCCTTGAAGTCGATCTGCCACATGGCGTTGGGGGCTTCGTGCTCGAAGCGCTGCCAGTGCTGGGCCGCCAGGCTGGGCGGGGCGGGGATCAAGCCATGGCGGTGCAGGATGGTGGTGATCGTGCTGGGCGGGGGCACCTGGGAGTGCCCGAGTTCGAACAGGCGCCGGGCGATCTTGCGGCCACCCCAGCAGGGGTGCTGGGTGCGCAGCTCAATCACGGCTTGCTCCACGGCGGCTGCGGTACGCGCCGGGCTGCTGTAGGGACGGCGCGAGCGCTCAACAAAGGCCCCGGCACCTTCCTGGGCATGACGTGCCAGCAAGGCGTAACCGGTCTTGGGGCTGATGCCGAAGCGCCGGCAGAGCTCGCGCCGGTTGGCGCCTTCGCGACTAGCCAGTTCGACAAATTCTTGCTTGATGCTCATCAGGGCTTTCGCTTGCCAGGGCATAGGCTTCTCCTCGCGCTGCTTGCGCAGAAGAAGTGTTTCCTATGTCCTCGCACACCCGTTACCCATGTCTCCGGTCCATACACTTCGCCAAGAGAAAGTAAGCAAAGAGAAGGCGAGCCGGATTCGTCGACCCTCCGCTACGCTCCGGGCACGCTGCGTTGCTCGGGACCGGCGGGAAGCGCAGAAACTCGGCTAACGCCTCAAACATCTGCGCTTCTTTTTCCGCCGCTCCCTGCGCTACTCGCCTCCTCATT
>CAUPQO010000247.1:0-4180 GCA_963513295.1 uncultured Hylemonella sp. | reverse complement strand
GGGCTCGGTGATGTCGGTCATCGAGGTCATCCAGCCGGTCTGCAGGCCGCGCGCGTCGATCAGCGGGGAGACGTAGATGCGGGCATCGAACAGCGTGCTGTCCTTGCGCTTGACGCGTACCTGGAAGCCGCCCGGGGTGACGCGGCCGGTCAACTCGTCCTCCAGGCGCCCCATCAGCATGTCGCGGTCTTCTTCCGGCCAGTAGGGGAAGGGGGCGGTGCAGCCGACCAGCTCGCGTTCGCTCCAGCCCGTCATCTGGCAGAAGGCGGCGTTGACGTAGGTGATGCGGCCCTGCAGGTCGAGCGCGCGCATGCCCGTGGGCATGGAGTTCTCCATGGCGCGGCGGAAGTTGGTCTCCAGCACCAGGGCCTGCTGCGCCTGCATGCGCCGGCGCGTGTGGCGCCAGTTGGCGATCAGCATCCAGGCGGTCATCACGCTGAGCGTTCCGACCAGCCAGAACAGGCCGCTGCCGACCACGCCGAGCGAGGTCCGGTAGGCCTGGGCATGCAGCACCAGCCCGTTGCCCACCGGCGAGACCGGTACCTCGTATTCATTGGCATGCGAGGCCCAGCCCAGCCATTGGCCGGCCCGGTTGCGCTTGGGCGCGCTGCTGCCTGCCAGCACATCGCCCCGCGAGTCACGCAAGGAGACGGCATAACGCGCGGAGACCTCGGAGGGCACACCGTAGCGATAGAGCGCGTCCAGCGAGTATTCGGCCAGCAGCACGCCGACAAAGCGAGTGCGGCTGTGCAGGGGCAGGTGCAGTTCCAGCAGGGCACTGCCGTCGGGCGATGCCGCACGCTGCACATAGATCGGCTGGCGCAGTTCGCGCGCCAGGGAGAAGGCATTCTCGGTTTCGCCGGGTTTGTCCGCAGCGTCGGCGCTGAGTACCGGACTGTTGACCAGCCCAGCGGCCAGGGTGGCGTGGCCCTGGGTGGCCCGCATGCGTTTGCGGTCGTCGATCCAGCTCAGGCCCTGCAGCTCCGGGTACTGCCCGACCAGGGCGTTGGCACGGGTGCGGAACTGCTCGGTGTCCAGCTCCTGGCCGGAGATCTCCTGGGCCAGGCGCACCAGTTCTTCCTGGCGTTCCAGCAGCCGCAGGCGCATGCGCTGCTGGGCATATTCCACGTCGCGGCGCACGGCCTCCTGTTCCCGCTCCATCTCCTCCAGGCGCAGATAACCGAAGGCGGCGACGATGGCGGCAAAAAAGAGCAGTACCGCCACCAGTGGGGCCAGCATGGCGTAGCGGTCCTGACGGTGCGGGGACTGCTGGCGCCACCACTGCCGCAGGCGCACCAGCGCAGGCAGTTCGCGCAGGGAAGGCAGCAGTTGGTTCAGGCGTGCTCGCATGTCCGGCTAGTGTATTCGGTGTGCATTTACGGGCCTCTTGTCTAATTCGCCATATGAAATAGAAAAGCACAGCTTAAAATTTTCAGGAAATTATGAGAAACTCGCGAATCGTTCTAAATTGGCCATCAGCCTGAAACCGAGGAGCACGCATGTCAGCCCAACCCCAGAACCTGTCAGGACTCAATGCCGAGGACCTCGACAGCCAGGAGACCCTGGAATGGAAACACGCCCTGGAGGCCGTGATCGCGCAGGAGGGCCCCGAACGCGCCCATTTCCTGCTGGAGCAACTGCTGGAGCATGCGCGCGAGCACAGCATCGACCTGCCCTTCTCGGCCACGACCGGCTACACCAACACCATCGAGCCGGCCCAGGAGGCCCACAGTCCCGGTAACCTGGACCTCGAAGGCCGCCTGCGCGCCTATATGCGCTGGAACGCCATGGCCATGGTGGTCAAGGCCAACCGCCTGGACCCGGCCGATGGCGGCGACCTCGGTGGCCACATCAGTTCCTTCCAGTCCCTGGCCCATATGTTCGCGGCCGGCTTCAACCATGTCTGGCATGCCGACAACACCGACGAGGGTGGCAGCCATGGCGGCGACCTGCTTTACATCCAGGGCCACTCGTCGCCCGGCATCTACGCCCGTGCCTTCCTGGAAGGCCGTATCAGCGAAGAGCAGATGCTGAACTTCCGCCAGGAAGTCGACGGCAAGGGCCTGTCCAGCTACCCGCATCCCAAGCTGATGCCCGGCTTCTGGCAGTTCCCCACCGTGTCCATGGGCCTGGGGCCCATCATGTCGATCTACCAGGCGCGTTTCCTCAAGTACCTGCACGCCCGCGGCATCGCCGACACCAGCGCGCGCAAGGTCTGGGTCTTCTGCGGTGACGGCGAGATGGACGAACCCGACAGCCTGGGCGCCATCGGCCTGGCCGCGCGCGAGAAGCTCGACAACCTGGTCTTCGTGGTCAACTGCAACCTGCAGCGCCTGGACGGCCCGGTGCGCGGCAACGGCAAGATCATCCAGGAGCTCGAGGGCGAGTTCCGCGGTGCCGGCTGGAACGTCATCAAGCTGATCTGGGGCAAGGAGTGGGACGGCCTGCTGGCGCGCGACAAGGACGGCGCCCTGCGCAAGATCATGATGGACACGCTGGACGGCGACTACCAGGCCTTCAAGGCCAATGACGGTGCTTTCGTGCGCAAGAACTTCTTCGGCCGTGACCCGCGCACGCTGGAGATGGTGTCCAAGATGAGTGACGAGGAAGTCTGGGGCCTGCGCCGCGGCGGCCACGACGCGCAGAAGGTGTACGCCGCCTTCCACAAGGCCCACAACTCCCAGGGCGGCCCCACCGTGCTGCTGGTCAAGACCGTCAAGGGCTGGGGCATGGGCAAGGCCGGCGAGGGCAAGAACACCGCGCACCAGACCAAGAAGCTTGGCGACGACGACATCCGCTACATGCGCGACCGTTTCAACATCCCGATCCCGGACAGCGAGCTGCCCAAGATCCCGTTCTACAAGCCGGCCGACGACACGCCGGAGATGAAGTACCTGCACGAGCGCCGCAAGGCCCTGGGCGGTTACCTCCCCAAGCGCCGTACCGTGTCGAGCGAAAGCTTCACCGTGCCGTCGCTGGAGACCTTCAAGGCCGTGCTGGAGCCTACGGCCGAAGGCCGCGAGATTTCCACCACCCAGGCCTATGTGCGGTTCCTCACGCAATTGCTGCGCGATCAGGCCCTGGGCCCGCGCGTGGGACCCATCCTGGTGGACGAGGCGCGCACCTTCGGCATGGAAGGTCTGTTCCGCCAGATCGGCATCTACAACCCCGAAGGACAGAAGTACACCCCGGTCGACAAGGACCAGGTCATGTACTACAAGGAAGACAAGGCCGGCCAGATCCTGCAGGAAGGCATCAACGAGGCGGGTGGCATCTGTAGCTGGATTGCCGCGGCAACGTCGTATTCGACGAACAACCGCATCATGATGCCCTTCTACATCTACTACTCGATGTTCGGCCTGCAGCGCGTGGGCGACCTGGCCTGGGCGGCCGGCGACATGCAGGCACGCGGGTTCCTGCTGGGCGGCACCTCCGGGCGCACCACGCTCAACGGCGAGGGTTTGCAGCACGAGGACGGACACAGCCAGGTCCTGGCCAGCACCATTCCCAACTGCGTGAGCTACGACCCGACCTTCGCGCACGAGGTCGGCATCATCCTGCACCATGGCCTCAAGCGCATGGTCGAGAAGCAGGACAACGTCTTCTTCTACCTGACTCTGCTCAATGAGAACTACGCCATGCCGGGCCTGAAGGCCGGCACGGAAGAGCAGATCATCAAGGGCATGTACCTGCTGCAGGAAGCCAAGGCGGCCAAGAAGTCGCCCCAGGTCAACCTGCTGGGTTCGGGCACCATCCTGCGCGAATCGATGTTCGCCAAGGAACTGCTGGAGAAGGACTGGGGCGTGGCCGCCAATGTCTGGAGCTGCCCGAGCTTCAATGAACTGGCGCGCGACGGCCAGGACGTCGAGCGCTGGAACCTGCTGCACCCTACGAGCCAGCAGCGTGTCGCTTTCGTCACGCAGCAGCTGGAGCCGCATGCCGGCCCGGTGATCGCTTCCACTGACTACGTCAAGACCTTCTCCGAGCAGATCCGTCCCTACATTCCCAAGGGCCGGACCTACAAGGTGCTGGGCACCGACGGTTTTGGCCGCAGCGACTTCCGCAGCAAGCTGCGCGAGCACTTCGAGGTCAACCGCCACTACATCGTGGTCGCCGCGCTCAAGGCCCTGGCCGAAGAAGGTACGGTGCCGATGGAGAAGGTGGCCGAGGCCATCGCCAG
>CAUPQO010000246.1:0-4181 GCA_963513295.1 uncultured Hylemonella sp. | reverse complement strand
GGTGGTCCCGGCTCGCAGCGGGTCAGACGCTACATCGCACCTGCTCGAACGGCACCGGAGAGAAACCGGTCGCGATCGGCATTCGCAAGATTTCCTTGAACAGCGTTCCCACGGCATCGTCCAGGCGCGCAGCGATCTCGCTGCCCACCTGGTATTCACCGTCTTCGTCTTTGGGCACCTGCGCATCGGTGGCGTAGATACCGGTGAGCACATGGCTGGCCGACAGCGACTGCAGCACCGGGCGCAGCGCGTAGTCAAGGGCCAGCATGTGGTGCGGGCTGCCACCGGTGGCCAGCGGCAGCACCAGCTTGCCCTTGAGTGCGGTTTGCGGCAGCAGGTCCAGAAAGACCTTGAGCACGCCGCTGTAGGCCGCCTTGTAGATGGGGGTGGCCACAACCAGTGCACGGGCACTGGCCACCTGGGCCACGGCGTGAGCGATGGACTTGTGGTTCACATCGGCCAGCAGCAGCGCCTGGGGCGAGAGGTCGCGAATGTGCAAGCGGTCCACCAGCACATGGCCGCCCAGGCGCGCCTGGACCGCGTCGAGCAAGGCGGCGGACCGCGAGTGCTCGGACGGGCTGCCAGCAATCAAAAGAATGGACACGGTGTACTTCCCTGAATCGTGTGTGACAGCGAGACCGGTTTACTTCTTGGTGTAGATCTGGTCGAAGCTGCCGCCGTCAGCGAAGTGCACCTTGGCCGCTTGCTCCCAGCCACCGAACGCGTCTTCGATCTTGAAGAGGTTGAGCTTGGGCAGCTGCTTGGCGTATTTCGCCTGGGCCTTGGCGGACGTGGGGCGGTAGAAGTGTTTGCCGATGATGTCCTGCGCCTCTTCGGTGTAGAGGTATTCCAGGTAGGCCGTTGCCACGGCGCGTGTGCCCTTCTTGTCCACGTTCTTGTCGACCACGGTCACGGCGGGTTCGGCCAGGATGGACAGCGACGGGTAGATGAAGTCGACCTTGTTGCCGAATTCTTTCTCCAGCAAATAGGCCTCGTTTTCCCAGGAGATGAACACATCGCCCTGGCCGCGTTGCGCGAAGGTGACGGAGGAGCCGCGTGCGCCGGTGTCGAGCACCGGCACGTTGGCGTACAGCTTGCCCACGAATTCCTTGGCTTTGTCATCGCTGCCGTACTTGCGCTTGGCGAATTCCCAAGCGGCCAGGTAGTTCCAGCGCGCGCCGCCCGAGGTCTTGGGATTGGGGGTGATGACCTTCACGTCGGGGCGGATCAGGTCGTCCCAATCCTTGATGTTCTTGGGGTTGCCGGCGCGGGTCACCAGCACGATGGTGGAGGTGTAGGGCGAGCTGTTGAGTGGCAGGCGTTTCTGCCAGTCCTTGGGAATCCAGCCGCCGTTGCTGTGCAGTGCGTCGGTGTCGCCGGCCAGGGCCAGGGTGGCCACGTCGGCGTCCAGGCCGTCGATGATGGAGCGGGCCTGGCGGCCAGAACCGCCATGGCTCTGCTTGATGGTCACGTCCTGGCCGGTCTTGGCCTTCCAGTGTTTGATGAACGCGGCGTTGTATTCCACATAGAGCTCGCGCGTCGGGTCGTAGGACACGTTGAGCAAGGTCACCGGTGCGGGCTGGGCGAAGGCCGACAAGGCGCCGGCGGTGAGGGCGGTGGCGGCGAGGGCCTGGATGAGATGGCGGCGGGTGGTCATGTCGTTCCTTGAGCGAAGGTGTTGGAGTGATCGGATGATCTAGCCTTCACCGTCATTCAGGAACGAATGGATTTTTGGTTGCTTATTACATAAACATCTGAGCGTCAGAAGACTTAGTTTGATCGAGATCGGACCGAGAGTTGAGCAGTGCCGCCCCAACATGGCTTCCAGTCACCACTGGATGCGGGCATCGGAGATGGCTGCAATCACAGCCAGTTAGTCAAGCTTCTTGGCCAGATCGGCCGCACGAGGGTGGTAATACCTTGCAAGCATGCGTGTGGTCTTGTGGCCGGTGACTTTCATGAGTTCATGCATCTCCAGTTTCTCGGCTAGGCGCGTGGTGGCTTCATGACGTAAGTCATGGAAATGAAGGTCGACCATCACCCTGTCGTGTTTGTCGATGTCAGCGAGGTGATTGACCGTCGCTTCACTGGGCGCTCGTTTCTTGAATTTCAGTGCGGTGACTTCGCGCTCCTGGGCCTTTTCGTCAAAACCGTCTTTTTCAAGTAGCGCACGGAGCAATCCAAACACATGGGTTCTCCTTGCGCGAGTCACTGCCCGTTCCCAGGACAACTGAAGTGCGTTCTGGCTGAGGGGGAGTACTTTTCCCCGCGTTGCTTTGGGAAGTGAGTTGAAAAGAGCCACAGCCCGCCTCGACAGCGGGGCATCTCGGTATTCATCGCCATTCTTTGTTTTTCCGCCATCCCGACCACGAATACGTGCAACACGTTGTTCGAGGTCGATCTCCTCCCATTTGAGAGACAACAGCTCACTTTGGCGGGCACCAGTCTCCATGGCCAGTACTGCGGCAGCATGTGGCCACACGCTGGCACAGTCTTTGAGCGCATTCAGCAGAAGGTCCTCTTCAAGGCTCTCGAGCCTTCTTGTTCGGTCGTTGTTCGGACTGGGTTTGCGCACATCCTCGACAGGATTCCCTTTGGGCAGGGCTATGTTCCAGTCCAGCTTGGCCGCCTTGAAGATTCGGGAGACCATGCCAAGCTCGTGCAGCACGGTCTGTGGACTGACAGCCTTCAATCTTTCGTCGCGGTAAGCAGAGAGCTTGGCTGGTGTGATCGCGGCAAGTGAGTACGAGCCAAACTCTTCGGTCACGCGCTTGAGCACGTAGCCGTCTTGTAGCTTCCCGCGTTTTGATGGGAGTACATCTGTCCGGTAGCGCTCAGCAGCTTCGAAGAAGGTGGTTCGTTCGGCGTCGTTCCTGGAGATGAACGAATCCGTATCCATCTCACGCTCCACCGATCTCGCCCATGCCTCCGCTGCCGCCTTCGTGTCGAACGTTTTGCTTTGAGAGGGCCATCCATCACGACGGACTTTTGCCTGCCACTTTCCAGATTCGCGTCGCGTGAAATTTGCCATCGAAGTTCAGTGTCCCGGATTTGTCCCCAAAAAAGAAAAATGGGGGAGAATATGTAAAAAACATATTGTAAATCAAAGACATAAGAGCTGTGTATTTACGGCCTGTCACGCCGGGGGTCGCGGGTTCGAGCCCCGTCCACTCCGCCAGTCAAGAATCAAGTCACCGCGGTCGCAAGACCCCGGTGATTTTTTTCGTCTGTGCTCCGTTCACGTGGCTCTCTCGAGCCAGCGCACCCTCACAAGACCGGTCGACAAGGCGGTGCCGCAGATGATCACCAGACCGCATCCCACCATCCACGGCGTGATGGTTTCGTTCAGGAACAGTGCGCCATAGCCCAGCGCGAACACCGGCACGAGGAAGGTGACCGTGAGCGCCTTGCTCGGGCCGGCCTGTTCGATGATGTGGAAGAACAGGATGTAGGCGATGGACGTGCACAGCAGTGCGACCGCGGCCACCGCAGCCCAGGCGGTGATGCTCACGGGTTCGGTGGGCCAGAACAACGCCATGGGCACCGCCAATCCGAGTGCGGCGCCGATCTGGCTGCCAGTGGCCGTGGCCAGGGGGTGGGCACCGGTCAGGTGGCGCTTGGTGAAGCTGGCGGCCACGCCGTAGCACAGCGTGGCCAGCAGACAGGCCCCCATGGCCAGCAGCGTGATGCCGGTGGAGCCTGTGCCGGCCGCACCGGTGGCGCTGAAGCCCGACTTGCCGATGACCAGCAGCGTGACCCCGGCAAACCCGATGGCCAGACCCAGCATGCGCGAGCCACCCGGACGGTCCTTGAGCCAGAGCCAGGCGACCAGCGCACCCGAGAGCGGCACAGTGGCGTTGAGGATGGAGGTCAGGCCCGTGGAGATGTGCATCACCGCGAACGCAAACAGCATGAACGGGATGCCCGAGTTGAGCAGACCAACCAACAGGATGGCCTTGGCGCGCGCGCGAAAGTCGGCCCAGACGCCTTTGACCAGAAACACGGGCAACAGAAACAGCGCGGCCAGCAGCACCCGCAGGCCGGCGGTGGGCACGATGCCGAACTCGGAGACACCCAGTCGCATGAAGAGAAACGACGAACCCCAGAGGGCGGCGAGCAAGACAAATTCCAGGGCGAGCGTGGGGTTCATGGCGTGAAAGTATGCAGGGGCAGTGTGGCTG
>CAUPQO010000245.1:0-4190 GCA_963513295.1 uncultured Hylemonella sp. | reverse complement strand
GGCATCGGCATCATGAACATCATGCTGGTCAGCGTGACCGAGCGCACGCGCGAGATCGGCCTGCGCATGGCGGTGGGCGCGCGTCCCAAGGACATCCTGGCGCAGTTCCTGATCGAGGCGGTGACGCTCTCGCTCTTCGGCGGCGCCCTGGGCGTGCTGCTGGGCGGGCTGGCGACCTGGGGCGTGGGCCTGCTCGCGGGCTGGAACGTGAACATGTCGCTCGGCGCCATCGTGCTGGCCGTGGGCTTCTCGGCCCTGGTGGGCGTGTTCTTCGGCTTCTACCCGGCGCGGCGCGCGTCCCGGCTGCTGCCGATCCAGGCGCTGCGCTACGAGTGATCAGAAGGTCCGTGCCGAAGTCATGTCCTAGCGGCAGAACCGGACGATGTCGGCTTCTGCCAACTTGCGATCGTATTCGCCTGCGGGCTCGCCGCTGACCAGCCTGAGTTTTCCGTTCAAGATATCACGCGCGTATTCACAACGTGCTGCATCGTCTGTGCCGTCGTAGCGCTTTGGGTTCGCGACAGGCGTACCGGCGGGTTCTGGCTGGTCTCTGGACTCATCGTCAGTGGTGGATGCTTCCGTACGCCGTTGTTGTTTGCTCTTATCTGTGATGTAGTCCCAGTAGGAGCGAGATTCCACATTCGCTGGCGCCTGCTTGCGGATATTCACCTGCGTGCCCTTGGCTCGTTCAGCGTCCGCCTTGTTTTGAGAGTAGTGGGTGCGGCCCTGTTCATCGACCCACTTGTAGATTTCAGCGTGAGCCGCTGGGCATGAGAAAAACAGCGCGAGCTTGCAGGCCCATAGCGGTGCCCATAGAGTGTGATGGCTCATGGTTCAGTTCCTCCCTGACGGCGTGTTGTCGGCCCTGTATTTGATTTGTAGCCGATGGTGTTAGGTTAACGCATCCGGCTCGGTCATGGGTTCACATTTGGTTTCCTGCCGTCGATCCTGGGATGATCTGGGCGAGAGTGCGCTCATCCGCTGCGGCGGGCCACCAGGGGCACAGGCATGGCGCGTCAAACCAGACCCGAAGACATCCAGCAGACCTATCTGCATGTGCTGGACGGTGGCACGACGCTGCCGATTCCAGTGTTAGAAACTTTCTGGCAGGAGTTGAGCAGTGGCGCTTACCCGCAGCTGGAGCAGGGGCGGCTCATGTCGGCCTACACCTTCTCCGAACCCTGGGCCGTCTGGGAACGTCATCTCGCGGGTGAAGAACTCGTGATGTTCTTGTCCGGCGCGGCCACGCTGCTGCTCGCGTCCGAACACGACGAGGTCATCCCGCTGGCGAGCACCCAAGTCCTGCTGGTCCATTTTCCCGCGGGCACGGCCAGGCTGGAGATCATTCCCGGCTGCGACCACAACTCGGTGTCGGACAGCGCGGCCTACTTTTCCCTGCTCAGGGCTGGGCGCTGAAGCCCCGGCCCTTCATGCCAGCCTGGCTGCTTCGGCATCGAAACGCGGGGTGGTGCTGGTGAAGCCGTGCTGTATACCGGTGTAGGCGCCGAACGAGGTGAGCGCATCGTACGCGTGTTCTTCGACTTCTACCGGCACGACGCTACGAGTAGGGCTAGACAAGACCCTACTGCCCTTGAACATATTGATACAGGGCCTGTCCCTGGCCGCGGCAGAATAGGCCGGTCAGCAGATGAGGAAATCAAAGTGCCAAGGTTCAGACCCAGCGGCTGCGGATTCGAGCAGTCCATGCAGCAAGTCCAGCGAGTGGAGGACTTCCGCCAATTGCTCCAGGTCATCTCTTCCTATGTGGGCCGCAAGGTCAACCCCGAAGAGATCAAGATGGACCCCTACGGCATGGACCCGCGCAACCGATGGGACACCTGGGCGGTGATCCTGGTGGACGTCGGCCCGATCGGTTTCACCAACGCCTGCCTGGACCCGAACTTCAGCCCGGAGCAGAGCCAGTTCTCGGGGCTTGCGCCGCTGTAGCCAGGCTGCCGTGAACAGGTGCCTGGCGCTATGCTGCGCACAGTGAGCACATTCCTCATCATCCTGGCGTCGACCTATCTCGCGCTTTGTGTCCTGCTGTTCTTCTTCCAGCGCGCCTTCATCTATTTCCCGCAGCCGCGGGCGCAAGTTCCGGGTGCTGAGACCTGGCAGCTGACTACGGATGGCGCACAGCTCCTGGTCACAGCACGCCCGCACAGCGGCCCCCATGCCCTGATCTACTTCGGCGGCAATGCGGAAGACGTCAGCTACAGCCTCCCCGGCCTGGCGGCCGCGTTTCCGGACCATGCCATTTACCTCCTGCACTACCGGGGTTATGGCGGGAGTTCGGGGACACCTTCGGAGGCGGCGCTCTTCGCAGATGCACTTGCGCTCTTTGATCGGGTTCAGGCTGGACACCGCCATGTCACCGTGGTCGGGCGTAGTCTGGGAAGCGGGGTGGCGGTCCACCTGGCAAGCCAGCGCCCTGTGGCCCGACTGGTTCTCGTCACGCCTTACAGCAGCATCCAGCAGCTGGCAGAGCAGCGCTTTCCTTACTTCCCCATGCGCTGGCTGTTGCGAGACAAGTTCGAGTCATGGCGGTATGCCGGGCAGGTCTCTGCGCCGACGCTGCTGCTTGCTGCCGAGGGGGATGAGGTGATCCCTTTGGCGAGCACGCAAGCGCTGTACGAGCGTTTCCCGGCAGGAACTGCGAGGCTGGAGGTGATCCAGGGCACTGACCACAACTCGATCTCGGAAAGTCCTGCCTACATCCCCGCACTACGGGACTTGCCCCGCCAGCGATAATCCACGCTCCTTCCTGGAGTACATGTGGATCTCACCCTGTTGATCAAGGCCGCCCTCATGGGCATCGTCGAAGGCCTGACCGAATTCCTGCCCATTTCCAGCACTGGCCACCTGATCCTGGCCGGCGCGCTGCTGGGCTTCGATGACGAGAAGGCCAAGGTCTTCGACATCGCCATCCAGACCGGCGCCATCCTGGCCGTGATCCTGGTCTACTGGCAGAAGCTGCGCGCCACCGTAGTGGCCCTGCCCACCAGCCGGCAGGCGCAGCAGTTCACGCTCAATGTGTTGATCGCCTTCGTGCCGGCCGTGCTGCTGGGCCTGCTGGCGGGCAAGGCCATCAAGGCCCACCTGTTCACGGCCGAGGTGGTGGCGACGACCTTCATCATCGGCGGTTTCATCATCCTCTGGGCCGAGAAGCGCCAGGCGCGCGCCGAGACGGCGCCGCGCATCCTCGATGTGGACCAGATGAGCTGGCAGGACGCGGTGACGGTGGGCCGGGTGCAGTGTCTGGCCATGATCCCCGGCACCAGCCGCAGCGGCGCCACCATCATCGGCGGCATGCTGCTGGGCCTCTCCCGCAAGGCGGCCACAGACTTCTCCTTCTACCTGGCCATCCCCACGCTGATCGGCGCCGGCGCCTACAGCCTGTACAAGGAGCGCGCGCTGCTGTCCGCGGCCGACCTGCCCATGTTCGGCACGGGCCTGCTGTTCTCCTTCCTCAGCGCCTGGCTTTGCGTGCGCTGGCTGCTGCGTTTCATCTCCACGCACAGCTTCAACGGCTTTGCCTGGTACCGCATCGTCTTCGGCATCGTGGTGCTGGCCACGGCCTGGAGTGGTGCGGTACGCTGGAGCGCCTGAGATGCGGCGCGGCTGGCTCTGCATGGGGCTGGCGGCCTGGCTGCTGTCCGGTCTGGTCACCGCGCAGCAGCGTGTGGAGGTGCCGGGCACCGTGGCACTCACGGCCCACTGGTTCGACGTACCGGCGCCGACGCCGCGCCCCGCGGTGCTGGCCTTGCATGGCTGCAATGGCGCGCTCGACAGCAAGGGCAAGCTCAACGAGCTGCAGCGCCGTTACGCTGCCCTGTTCAACGGTCAGCAGATCCACGTGCTGGTGCTCGACAGCTTCACGGCGCGCGGGCAGCGCGAGATCTGTTCCCTGAAATCGACGCAGCGGCCGGTCACGTTGCCCATGCGCCGCGACGATGTCGGGGCGGCGCTGGCCTGGCTGGCTGCGCGCCCCGAGGTGGATGCCACTCGCCTGGTGCTGCTGGGCTGGTCACACGGCGCGCAGACGGTGCTGGCCGCGCTGGATGCCAGCGACCCCGAAGTCCGTGCACGCGCCGTGCACCCGCGCGCGGCCGTGGCTTTCTACCCGGGCTGCACCGGGCCGCAGCGCAACTTCAGCTACCGGCTGCAGGCGCCGCTGCTCATGCTGCTCG
>CAUPQO010000244.1:0-4195 GCA_963513295.1 uncultured Hylemonella sp. | reverse complement strand
GGCAGGGTGAGGCTGCTCATGCTCAGGCCGCTTCGATGACGTGCATGGCCGCGTCGCTCCAGTAGAGGCTGGCACTGGCGCCGGTCTCGGGCGTGGCGCTGCTGCCCTGCACGGGCAGGTCGACCAGCAGCGCCGCGCCGCCCTGTTCGGGCTGCACATGCACGCGCCAGAAGGAGCCGAAGAACTGCACTTCGCGCACGGTGCCGCGCGCGCGCGGGCTGCCGCGCGTGGCGGCATGGCCGAACTCGATGCCGATGAGTTCGGGGCGGATCATCAGGGCGTCGGCTGCGGCGTACTGGCGCGCATCGCCGCCCTGCAGCACATTGGCCGCACCCACGAATTCGGCAACAAAGCGCGTGGCCGGGCGCTTGTAGAGCTCGGCCGGCGTGGCCACCTGCTCCAGGCGGCCCTGGTTGAAGATGCCGATGCGGTCGCTCATGGACAGGGCTTCGTGCTGGTCGTGCGTGACAAAGATGAAGGTGATGCCCAGCTTGCGCTGCAGGCTCTTGAGTTCGCTCTGCATCTGCTCGCGCAGCTTGAGGTCCAGCGCGCCCAGGGGTTCGTCCAGCAGCAGCACCTGGGGCTCGCTGATCAGGGCGCGCGCCAGGGCCACACGCTGGCGCTGGCCGCCGGAGAGCTGGGGCGGCTTGCGCTGGCCCACGTCGGGCAGCTGCACGGTCTCCAGCAGCTGCTGGGCCTTGGCCTCGCGGGTGGCACGGTCCACGCCGCGCACCATGAGGCTGTAGGCCACGTTGTCCAGGATGCTCATGTGCGGGAACAGGGCGTAGTCCTGGAACACGGTGTTCACAGGACGGGCATAGGGGGGCAGCTGGCTCACGTCCTGGCCATGGATGGTGATGTGGCCGCTGGTGGGCAGGGTGAAGCCGCCGATCATGCGCAGGCAGGTGGTCTTGCCCGAGCCCGAGGGGCCGAGCAGGGTGAAGAACTCGCCGGCCTGGACATCCAGATCGACACCGGCCACCGCATGGACGGTCTTGCCCGCCGAACGAAACACGCACGACACGTCGCGCAAACTCACTGCCGAAGTCATCGGAAACACTCTTTCGCGGGAGAAATTCAGGGAAAGAGGGCTGGCGCACACGCGCCAGCCCGTCAGGCCTTCAGGCCGGGATCAACGACCGCCCAGGACGGCGATGTAGTCGGACACCCACTTGTGGTACGGGACGCACTGGTTGTTCTGCGTCTTGCACTGGCTGGTCGGCGTCTTCCAGAAGGAGATGCGCTCGAAATCGTTGTAACCCTGGCGTGCGCAGCCCTCGTCACCCAGCAGCTTGTTGCCCTTGCAGGCGGCAGGCACGGCCGGCACCGAGCCGAACCAGGCCGACAGGTCACCCTGCAGCTTGGGGTTGAGCGAATGCTCCAGCCACTTGGAGGCGCAGTGCGGGTGCATGGAGTCGGCTAGCAAAAATCTCGAATCGGCCCAGCCGGAAGCGCCTTCGACCGGCACCACGGTGGCGATCGGGGCCTTCTTGGAGCCCAGGATGTTGGCCTGGAACTGCCAGCTGCTGGAGGCGACCACGCCTTCGTTGGTGAAGTCGTCGATCTGCACGAAGGCATCGTGCCAGTACTTGCCCACGATCTTGCGTTGCGCTCGCAGCACGTCCAGCGCGGCCTTGTACTGGGCCTCGTTCAGTTCATAGGGGTCCTTGATGCCCAGCGCCGGGTTTTTCTTCATCAGGTAGAGCGCGGCGTCGGCGATGTAGATCGGGCCGTCGAAGGCCTGCACGCGGCCCTTGTTGCTCTTGCCGTCGGGCAGGGTCTGCTCTTCGAACACCACGCTCCAGCTGGTGGGCTTCTTGTCGCCGAAGACCTTGGTGTTGTACATCAGCACGTTCCAGCCCCACTGGTAGGGCACGCCGTAATGGGTGTTGCCCTCGAAGTGCCAGGGCGCCTTCTGCAGGCGCGGGTCTACGTTCTTGTAGCTGGGGATCAGGCTGACGTTGATGGGCTGCACCTTCTTGCCGCGGATCAGGCGGGTGCTGGCGTCGCCGGAGGCGGTCACCAGGTCGAAGCCGCCTTCGTTCATCAGGGCCACCATCTCGTCGGAGGTGCCGGCGGTCTTGACGTTGACCTTGCAGCCGGTGGCTTGCTCGAAGCCGGTCACCCAGTCGAATTCCTTGACGGTGGCACCGCGCTCGATGTAGCCGGCCCAGGCCACGATGTCGACCTGGCCTTCGCCCTTGCCGAGTTTCTGGACCATCTTCTGCGCCTGGCTGGTGCCGGCCAGGGCCAGCATGCCGGCGGCAATGGCCGCGTACTTCAGTAGCTTCATGTCTTCTCCACTTTTTCGGGTTGATCGGATTCCAGCCGGGCTGGGGCTTCGCTTGATGGCGTGGTTCATGCGCCGGAGGCAAAAAGCAAGGCCAATGTAGCCTTGACGTTTTAGCCTGCACAGTTCAATATTCGGTGCCCTGTCTATCTAAAAAACAGATACCAAGGGTTAACCCCCCTCATTTTGCGCACCAAAATGCAGCGCCACATCACCCTAAAGCAGTTCCGCTATTTCATGGCGGTCTCGGAAACCGCCTCGGTGGCCGCGGCCGCACGCATGATCAACATCGCGCAATCGGCTGTGACCAAGAGCATCCAGGAGCTGGAGGACGCCCTGGCCGTCAAGCTTTTCGAGCGCACGGCCCGGGGTATGGTGCTGACCCAGGATGGGCACCGTTTTCAGGCGAGCGCGCGCAAGGTCATCGCGGCTGTGGCCGAAGCGGGGCAGCTCGGACGTGGCAAACCCGAGACACTTTCAGGCAGCCTGACCATAGGTGTGACCAGCCTGGTGGCCGGTTATTACCTGGCCGACCTGTTTGCGCGTTTCCAGCGCTCGCATCCCTCGGTCACGATTTCGGTGGTGGAAGACGCGCCCCAGTTTCTGGAGCACCTGCTGATCAACGGCGAGGTGGACCTGGCCATCATGGTCTCCAACGCCCTGGGCGACCCCCAGGCCCTGGAGGTGGAGGCGCTGACGCGTTCGCCCAACCGGGTCTGGATGGCCTCGGGCCACGCCCTGGCCGACAAGGCCGAACTGACGCTGCAGGAGTGCGCGGCCTATCCCCAGGTGGTGCTGGAGGCCGACCGGGTGGAAAGCGTGCTCAACGCCCTGTGGTCGCGCCACGGCCTGCACCCGCCCGTGCTGATGCGCAGCAGCTCGCTGGAGGCCGTGCGCTCCCTGGTGGGCATAGGCGCGGGCATCGCCCTGCTGCCGGACTTCCTCTACCGCCCCTGGACGCTGGACGCCGAGCACGTGGAGGCGCGCAGCCTGCGCGACGCCGCACCCAGCATCGACGTGGGCCTGGTCTGGCGCCGCGGCTCGCGCAGCCGCCCGGTGGTGACCGAGTTCATCGAACTCGCCCGCGAGCAGTCGCGCAGCCATCGCGGCCGATAAACAGGAGCCGCGCCGACGAGGGCGGTGCCAAATTTATAATCAGACCCATGACCACCTCCACTCCCACTGTTCCCGTCATGTCCGTGGCGGACATCCGCAAGACTTTTCTGGACTTTTTTGCTGCCAAGGGCCACACCGTGGTGGCCTCCAGCCCGCTGGTGCCGGGCAACGACCCGACCCTGATGTTCACCAACTCCGGCATGGTGCAGTTCAAGGACGTGTTCCTCGGCACCGACAAGCGCTCTTATGTGCGCGCCGCGTCCGTGCAGGCCTGCCTGCGCGCCGGCGGCAAGCACAACGACCTGGAGAACGTGGGCTACACCGCGCGCCACCACACCTTCTTCGAGATGCTGGGCAACTGGAGCTTCGGCGACTACTTCAAGCGCGAATCGCTCAAATGGGCCTGGGAGCTGCTGACCGAGGTCTACAAGGTGCCCAAGGAACGCCTGCTGGCCACCGTCTACGCCGAGGACGACGAGGCCAACGACATCTGGACCAAGGAAATCGGCCTGCCGCCCGAGCGCGTGATCCGCATCGGTGACAACAAGGGCGGGCGCTACAAGTCCGACAACTTCTGGATGATGGCCGACACCGGCCCCTGCGGCCCCTGCTCGGAGATCTTCTACGACCACGGCCCCCACATTGCCGGCGGCCCCCCGGGCAGCCCCGATGAGGACGGCGACCGCTACATCGAGATCTGGAACACCGTGTTCATGCAGTTCAACATGGACGAGAGCGGCGCCGTCACGCCCCTGCCCGCGCCCTGCGTGGACACCGGCATGGGCCTGG
>CAUPQO010000243.1:0-4218 GCA_963513295.1 uncultured Hylemonella sp. | reverse complement strand
TGCGCGCAATGATCTCGCGCGCCGGCATGGCCTGCAGATAGTGCCCCAGCGGCAGTTCGGAAGCTCCGGGCAGGGCATGGCTGCTGCGCCATGCTTCCAGCCGTGCCTGCAGTTCCTCACGGCTGAGCGACTGGCCGCTGAAGGGGTCGATCACCACCTGCGCATGCGGCAGGTTGACCTTGACCAGGAAATGCCCGGGGAAACCGACACCATGCGCCGGCAGACCCAGGCCCTGGGCCAGCTCCAGCCACAGCACGGCCAGAGAGACCGGAATGCCGCAGCGGCGCTCCAGCACGCGGTGCAGATAACTGTTGTCCGGGTCATGGTAGTGGTTGAGGTTGCCGCAGAAATGCAGGTCGTGGAAAAAGAAGTGGTTGAGCAAACGCAGCTTGTGCATGGCCGGTGCATCCGCCGGCAGGCGCTGCCGCAGCCGGGCCAGCAGGGCATCCACCTCGGCCAGCACCTGCTGCACGTCCAGCCGCGGGTAGTCGTCCTGTCCCAGGCACACGGCGACCTCCAACAGGTGGAACTGCGCATCGCTCTGGACCAGGGCACCGAAGTAGTCCAGCGGCGTGGGCAGCTTGAAGGACAGGTTCATGGTCAACGGGCCTAGCGCTTGAGGAACTGCCGGAAACGCAGGCCCGCGGCCCAGGCAGCGCCCAGGTAAAGAGCGGCCGCCCCGGACACCAGCAGGGCCAGCAGGCCGATGCGCAGGCCGGCTTGCGACTGCAGGCGCGTCCAGTCCCAGGCGCTGGCTGCCCACATCAGGAACACCGTCAGCAAGGCCGAAGCGGCCAGCACCTGCAGCGCGAACACGCCCCAGCCCGGCCGTGGCTGGTAGCTGCCGCGGCGCAACAGGCCAACCAGCAGCCAGGCGGCATTGACCATGGCCCCGATGCCGATGGACAGGGCCAGGGCGGCGTGTTGCAAGAGCGGTACCAGCGCGATGTTGAGCAGCTGTGTGAAGACCAGCACCACGACAGCGATGCGCACCGGCGTGCGGATGTCCTGGCGGGCGTAATACGCCGGCGCCAGCACCTTGATCGCCACCACGCCGAGCAGGCCCACACCCCAGCCCATCAGGGCCAGCGACGTCATCTGCACATCGCGCGCGCTGAACGCCCCGTAGTGGTAGAGCACAGCCACCAGGGGCGTCGAGAAGGTCAGCAGCGCCAGGGCGCAGGGCACGGCCAGCAGCACCACCAGGCGCAAGCCCCAGTCCAGCATGGCCGAATAACGGTCCGCGTCATCGGCTGCCTTGGCCGCCGCGAGTTGCGGCATCAGCACCACGCCCAGGGCCACCCCCAGCAGGGCCACCGGGAACTCCATCAGGCGATCGGCGTAGCTGAGCCAGCTCACGCTGCCCGGCCCCAGATGGGAGGCGATCTGCGTGTTGATCAGCAGCGAAAGCTGGGCCACGCTCACGCCCAGCAGGGCCGGCGCCATGAGCTTGAGCACACGCTGCGTCCCCTCGTCGGCCCAGGCCGCACGCAAGGCAGCACGGCTCCAGCCCAGCGAGGGCAACAAACCGATGCGGCGCAGGGCCAGCAGCTGCACCCCCAGCTGCAGCAGGCCGCCGGCCAGAACACCGGCTGCCAGCGCGTAGATGGGCTCGATGCCCAGTGTCTGGAACCAGGGCGCGCCCAGCCAGGCCGCGACGATCATGGCCACATTGAGCAGCACCGGCGTGGCCGCCGGCACGGCAAAACGCTTCCAGGTGTTGAGCACGCCGGCCGCCAGCGCCACCAGGGACATGCAGGCGATGTAGGGGAACATCCAGCGTGTCATGACCACGGCGGCTTCGAAGGCGTTGCCCGCCTCCATCCTGCGCAGCCCGGCCGCCATCAGCCAGACCAGTAGCGGCGAGGCCAGCACGCCCAGCACACTCACGCCCAGCAGCACCCAGGCCAGCACCGTGGCCACGCGGTCGACCAGCTGGCGTGTAGCCTCCTCCCCCTGCTGCGCCTTGACCGTGGCCAGCACCGGCACGAAGGCCTGGCTGAAGGCCCCTTCGGCAAAAAGCCGGCGGAACAGGTTGGGAATGCGGAAGGCGACGTTGAAGGCGTCGGTCAGGGCGCTGGCGCCGAAGGTGGTGGCGATCAGCAGCTCGCGTGCCAGGCCCGTGATGCGCGAGGCCAGGGTCAGCAGGGAGACCGTTGAGGCGGCTTTGAAAAGGCTCATCGAGGGGAAGTGTAGCCGGGACCGCCCGGCCCGGAGTGCCCACTCACCCCGGCCGCATCATAGTGCTACAATAGCTGGCTTTGCTGACATCATCCACAGACACAAGGAACTATTGATATGGCATCTGGAAAGCCGAAGAAAAAGAACCCGCGCCTGGCGTCGGGCCGCAAACGCGCACGTCAGGACGTCAAGCTGAATGCAGCCAACACGTCCCTGCGCTCCAAATACCGCACCGCCGTGAAGAACGTTGAAAAAGCCGTTCTCGCTGGCGACAAAGCCAAAGCCACCGAGCTGTTTGGCAAGATGCAGGCCGTGGTGGACACCGTGGCCGACAAGGGCATCTTCCACAAGAACAAGGCTGCTCGCGACAAGAGCCGCCTGTCGACCAAGGTCAAGGCCCTGGCCGCCGCCTGAATTCAGGCAAATCGCACGGACCCTCCGGGGTCTGCCGTTTGTAACGGGTGCGCTGTCAGCAAAGCAAAAAACCGCCTTCGGGCGGTTTTTTGTTGCCGTCGTTTGACGGACTCCGAACTTGCGAAGAAATCGTAGCGAGCGGCCCGAGGGCAAGGCGGACGGAGCACAGCCACCGGCAACGTACTTCAGGTACGTGAGGATGGCGACAACACAGTTGCGGTGCAGGCTAACTTTCGCTCGGCGAAAGTTAAGCGCAGCGGCCGGAGCCAACACCGCCCAACCCAGCGATCGGGTCGCGCAGTAGATTTATTCGTGAGTTCTCAGTCCAGGGGCCGGCCCTGGGCATCGCGCTCACGCACCTGGAGGTCGTTGTCGCGGGCAAAGTTGATGCAGAAGTCCCAGGCCATGGGCTCGGCATCGCGCAGATCGCGGTTCACGACCACGCACTTGATGCCCTCCAGCGAGTTGGGCACGCACCAGGGGGAATAACTCAGATGGCTGCCCGGCTGCGTGCCGCCAGGGCGGAATTGGCTCATGACGCCGGCCAGGCGCTCGGCCCAGTCGCTGGGGCGAAACGTCTTGCCGGTCCGGGTGAGACCGAGAATGACGACTTCTTTGGCGGCGTTGGAGACCATGGATGGACGGCTCAGGCGCCGGACACGGCGCTGGGTACAGCGGCTGATCCGGCATCGGGTGGGTTGGCAGTATTCTATCTTATATAAGACTTGAGGGCCGGCGCCGGCCCGCCGCACGGCCGCCTGGCCGATGCCGCATCCGTCTGGGTCTAAAATCGCGTCTCAACGGCCCAACCTGCGTTGGGCCGCCTTGTTTTTGTGACCACTACGGAGTGTCCAGCCATGAACGCCGCCGCCCCAAAACAGATCGAAGCGACTTCCCCGCACGTGATGAACACCTACGGCCGCGTGCCGATCGCGCTGTCGCACGGCCAGGGCTGCCGCGTCTGGGACATCAACGGCAAGCCCTACCTGGATGCGCTGGCCGGCATCGCCGTCAATACCCTGGGCCACAACCATCCCCGGCTGGTGCCCGCCTTGCAGGACCAGCTGGGCAAGATCATCCACAGCTGCAACTACTACCATGTGCCCGGCCAGGAACAACTGGCGAAGAAGCTGGTGGAACTGTCGGGCATGAGCAATGTGTTCTTCTGCTCCACCGGCCTGGAAGCGAATGAAGCCGCTCTGAAGCTGGCACGCAAGTTCGGCCACGACAAGGGCATCAGCCGCCCGCAGATTGTGGTGTACGAGAAAGCCTTCCACGGCCGCTCCATCGCCACGCTCAGCGCCACCGGCAACGAGAAGGTGCAAAAAGGCTTCGGCCCGCTGGTCGAAGGTTTCATCCGCGTGCCGCTCAACGACATCGAGGCCCTGAAGAAAGCCACGGCCGGCAACCCGGACGTGGTGGCGGTGTTCTTCGAGACCATCCAGGGCGAAGGCGGTGTCAACGCCATGCGCGCCGAATATCTCCGGCAGGTGCGCCAGCTGTGCGACCAGAACGACTGGCTGCTGATGATCGACGAAGTCCAGTGCGGCATGGGCCGCACCGGCAAATGGTTCGCCCACCAGTGGGCCGGCATCGTGCCCGACGTCATGCCGCTGGCCAAGG
>CAUPQO010000242.1:0-4221 GCA_963513295.1 uncultured Hylemonella sp. | reverse complement strand
TGTTTTCCTGCTCCCCGATGAATCACTTTTTATGGCTGCCGCTGCTGCTGGCCGGCGGCACTGTCCTGGCCCAAGACAACCCGGCCCCTGCGGCCGCCCCATCCCCCGAACCTTTGCCCATCTCGGAGCCCGCCGCCGTGATCCTCACGGCGCCGGTGGTAATGCCCGTGGTCGTGCCCGAAGCGGCGCCCGAGCCGGCCCCTCCGGCGCCCGCTGCTGTGGTGCCGCCGGTGCCCGCGCCGCCGCCGCAGCGCGTGCCGCCGGTGGCACCCCTGCAGCTGGAGACCGCCGGCCGCTGGGTGGGTGACTTCAACGCCGGTTTCTCGCTGTCGGCGGGCAATACCGACGGGCATAGCCTCAACTTCAGCCTGGACAGCACCTACACCCGGCCCGAGGACAAGCTCTCGCTGTTCGCCAATTACCTCGAGCGCCGCACGCGCAGCGAGACCAACGGCGTGATCACCACCGGCATCACCGACCTGCAGTGGCGCCTGGGCAGCCGTTACGACCGCAACCTCAGCGAGACCGAATTCGGTTTCGTCGGCGCCGAGTTCAGCCATGACCGTGTGCTCGACCTCAATCTGCGCAGCGTGCTGAGCACGGGCCTGGGCTGGCACCTGGTGAAGGAGCGCGACGACCTGTGGGACGTCTACGCCGGTCTGTCCTGGCGCGAGGACTATTACGCGGGCGACGGGGTGGAGGTGGACGGGGCCGTGCGCCAGCGTTATTCCACCGGCGAGATGCTGTTCGGCGAGGAGTCCACCCATGAGCTGGCCCGCGGTACGCGTTTCAAGCAGAAATTCGTGCTGTACCCGGGCCTGCTGGTGGGCAAGGGCACCCGGGCCATGCTGGACGCCGGCCTGCAGGTGGACCTCAACCAGACGCTGAGCCTGAGCGTCAAGCTGCAGGGGCGTTACGACAGCCTGGCCCAGGCCCCGGCCGAAAAATACGACCTCTACCTCATCACCGGCCTGAGCGTGAAGTTCGGCCGCTGAGGCGGGCCGACGATCAGAAGTGCTGCGCCAGCCACAGGCGCACCCGCATGCCGAGCTCGGGGGTGTAGCCCACGCTGGCATGGCGGATGCGGCCCTGGGCGTCGAGCACGACAAAGGCCGGCACGGCCTTGAGGCCGTAGCGCGCCGAGAGGCTGCCATCTTCATCCACGGCGGCCAGCCAGGGCAGCTGGCGCTGCTGCAGCACGCGTGCAACCTTGGCCGTGTCGCCCGAGCGCATGGCGATGGTCAGCACCGGCCAGTCCTGCTGCACGTCGCTCACGCTGCCTTCCTCGGCGCGGCAGATCGGGCACCAGTCGGCCCAGAAGTGCAGGGCCACGGCGCGGCCCGGATGCTGGGCGCGCCAGGCTTCGAGCGTGATCCGCTCGGCGCCCAGGGCACCCGCGAGTTCGGCGTCGAACGCCGGAGCCGGGCCGGTGGGCAGGTCGCGGGTCTGCCAGGCATTGACGGCCAGCACCACCACGGTGAGGAGCAGCAGTGTGAGCGCATGGGAGCGCCAGTTGAAGAGCCAGGCCTTGAAGCCCGAGGCCAGCCGCTGCAGCCGCGCGTTCATCGCAGCACCTCCAGCAGGCGGTCCAGGCCGCCGCTGTTGATGGCCACCCTGGCCTGCTCGCGTACTTTCGGTTTGGCGTGGTAGGCCACCGAGAGGCCGGCCTCGCCCATCATGGGCAGGTCGTTGGCGCCATCGCCCACGGCGATGGCCTGTTTCGTCGAAATACCCAGTTGCGCGCAGGTCTGCTGCAGCATGCGGCGTTTTTCGGCGCCGTCGCAGATGTCACCCCAGGGCTGGTCGACCATACGACCGGTCAGCACACCGTCCTGCAGTTCCAGCACGTTGGAGCGGGTGTAGTCGATGGCCAGCAGATCGCGTACGCGGTCGGTGAAGAAGGTGAAACCGCCGCTGACCAGCAGCACTTTCAAACCGGCGGCCTTGCAGGCGGTCACCAGCTCGGCCGCGCCCGGGTTCAGGCGCAGGCGCTCATCAAAGACGCGTTGCATGTCGGCTTGTGTCACGCCCTTGAGCAAGGCCACACGACGGCGCAGGCTTTCCTTGAAGTCGCTGATCTCGCCGCGCATGGCGGCTTCGGTGATGGCCGCCACTTCGGTCTTGCGGCCCACGGCGTCGGCAATCTCGTCCACGCACTCGATGTTGATCAGCGTGGAGTCCATGTCGAAGGCGATCAGCTTGAAATCGCGCAGGCGCAGCGGGGGCGTGAAAGCTTGCAGCACGAGGCCGGGAGCGTGTTCGGTGGCGGGAGCAGTCATGGGAGGGCTCAGGATTTCAGGTAAAGCGTGTCGGACCAGGTGGCCAGCCACTCGGGGCGGTAGGCCACGAAGATGGCCGCCATCATGCCGGTGATGAAGGCGTCGCCCCAGGCCATGAGCCAGAGCGCCACCCAGGAGAGTTCGCTGCCGATATTGGGCAGGGTGTGACCGGCCCATTGCGCCAGCAGGCTGGCAGAGAAGAGGCACAGCACGGTGCCGAAGAAACCGCGGCCCAGCACGTAGACAAAAGGGTGGTGTGGCACGAAACGGCGCAGCAGGGCGCCCAGGCCCAGCGCCAGCGTGGCCGGCACCAGGCCTTGCCAGAGCAGCAGGGCCAGGGCCTGTTCACCGGTGGCCGGGGTGATGAGCCAGGTGAGGGCAGCCACCAAAGTGAGTACCGGGACCGCCAGTGGCCAGCCCAGGCTCAGCGTGACCAGGCAGGCACCGGACCACTGCAGATGCAGCGGCATGGCATGCCAGTAGGGCAGGGCCCAGAGCAGGGGCAGCAGGGCCAGGGTGGCCAGCAGCGGCGTCTGCAGCCCGGCGCGGGCCAGCAGTCGCCAGGGCCGCAGCCACAGCGCCGGCAGCAGGATGAGCAGCGCGAGCAGGGGTTCGAACAAAACGTTCATGGTCAGGCCGGCGCCCCTTCGGTGCGTGGCGCGCCGAGCGAGCGCAGCACGTCGCGCACCAGGTGGGCGCGCGCCTTGGGGTCGGGCAGTTCGCGTTCGATGCGCAGCTTCTCGTTGCCGGCCAGCTTGATGTGGCGGTTCTTCTGCACCAGCTCGATCACCTTCATCGGGTCCACCGGCGCGTCCTTGCGGAAGGTGATGTTGATCAGGTGCGGCGCCGCGTCCACCTTGACCACGCCGTAGGGCTGGCTGATGACACGCAGGCGGTGCACGTCGATCAGGGTCTGGGCCTGGGGCGGCAGTTTGCCGAAACGGTCGACGATCTCTTCCATCAGCGCGTCGATCTGCTCGGTCTTCTTGGCCGTGGCGAGTTTCTTGTAGAAGGACAGGCGCATGTGCACGTCGCCGCAGTAGTCGTCGGGCAAGAGCGCCGGGGCGTGCAGGTTGATGTCGGTGGTGGCGCCCATGGGCGAGAGCAGGTCGGGCTCCTTGCCTTCCTTCAGGCTGCGTACCGCTTCGGACAGCATCTCGTTGTAGAGCTGGAAACCCACCTCCAGCATATTGCCGCTCTGGTTTTCGCCCAGCACCTCGCCGGCCCCGCGGATCTCCAGGTCATGCATGGCGAGGTAGAAACCCGAGCCCAGCTCTTCCATGGCCTGGATGGCATCGAGCCGTTGCGAAGCCTGCTTGGT
Organism: uncultured Hylemonella sp.; assembly: GCA_963513295.1. Taxonomy (GTDB): domain Bacteria; phylum Pseudomonadota; class Gammaproteobacteria; order Burkholderiales; family Burkholderiaceae_C; genus Hylemonella. The sequence goes on along the minus strand of CAUPQO010000242.1, from coordinate 621 downwards.
CAGGCTTTCCTTGTCCGGCACCATGAGGTAGGCATAGGCCTGGTGGTGGCTTCGGCCGACACGGCCGCGCAGCTGGTGCAGCTGGGCCAGGCCGAACTTGTCGGCGCGTGAAATCACGATGGTGTTGGCCGAGGGCACGTCGATGCCGGTCTCGATGATGGTGGAGCACAGCAGCAGATTGCTGCGCTGGGCCACGAAGTCGCGCATCACGGCTTCGAGCTGGCGCTCAGGCATCTGGCCGTGGGCGACGGCGATGCGCGCCTCGGGCAAGAGCTCTTCGAGCCGCGCGCGGCGGTTCTCGATGGTCTCGACCTCGTTGTGCAGGAAATAGACCTGGCCGCCGCGTTTCAGTTCACGCAGCACGGCCTCGCGGATCACGCCCTTGTCCTCGTTGCGCACAAAGGTCTTGATGGCCAGGCGGCGCTGCGGCGCGGTGGCGATCACGCTCAGATCGCGCAGGCCTTCGAGGGCCATGCCCAGGGTACGGGGAATGGGCGTGGCGGTCAGCGTGAGCACGTCTACCTCGGCGCGCAGGGCCTTCATGGCCTCCTTGTGGCGCACGCCGAAACGGTGTTCCTCGTCGATGATGAGCAGGCCCAGGTTCTTGAACTTCGTGTCGGG
>CAUPQO010000241.1:0-4271 GCA_963513295.1 uncultured Hylemonella sp. | reverse complement strand
CACGCAATAGATGAGGGCAAAGGGCAGTTCAACGCGCCGCTCGACCTTCTCGACCCGCGCCACCGGCAAGCCCGGCGGGAACACGCCGTCGATGCCGCTGGTGGTCAGGATGTCGCCGGGCTGCACATCGGCATTGCTGCCCATATAGCGCAGCTCCAGGGCGCCGCCATGCAGGCTGGGGTCGCCGAAGGCGACGGCGCGCACGCCGGTGCGGATGTTGAGCACGGGGATGGCCTGGTCGGCGTCGATCACCAGCGTCACCTCGCTCATCGAGGGATAGACCTGGGTCACCTGGCCCAGCACGCCGGATTCGTCAAGCACCGGCGAGCCGGCGCTCACGCCGTGGATCAGGCCCTTGTCGATGATGACCTTGTGCGCATAGGGATCGGCCGCGTCGTACAGGACCTGCGCAGCCAGCCCGGGTGTGGGCATGCGCGCGCGCAGCTCCAGCAGCTGGCGCAGGCGCTCGTTCTCCTGGGCCAGCTGGTCGAACTGCTGCACCCGCGGCGCCTGCAGGCGCAGCTGTTCGTGCAGCAGCTGCGCCTCGTCCTGCGCGGTGCGCAGCGACCGCACATGGTGAAAGCCGTCACGCGTCCACTGCACCGGTTGCAGCAGCGCCCATTGCAGGGGGTAGAGCACCGAGGCGATGCCCACGCGCACCGGACCGGTGAGCTTGAAGCGTGTATCCGCCACCATGAGGAACAGCGCCAGGGCGCTGAACAGCATGAGCTTGGACAGGGCCGAGGCGCCCTGCCGGAAGAAGGGGGGAGGAGTCCTGTCCAGCGTACCGAGTGGCATCGCTGACCTTGCTGATTACTCGTTGGTGAAGATGGCGCCCAGACGGTCCATGCGTTCCAGGGCGATGCCGCAACCGCGCACCACACAGGTCAGCGGATCCTCGGCCACCAGCACGGGCAGACCGGTTTCCTCGGACAGCAGACGATCCAGGTCGCGTAGCAGCGCACCGCCACCGGTCAGCATCATCCCGCGGTCGGCGATGTCGGCACCAAGTTCGGGCGGGGTCTGCTCCAGCGCGTTCTTGACGGCCGAGACGATGTTGTTCAGCGGATCGGTCAGCGCTTCGAGGATCTCGTTGCTGGAGATCGTGAAGCTGCGCGGTACGCCCTCGGACAGGTTGCGGCCGCGCACTTCCATCTCGCGCACCTCGCTGCCGGGGAAGGCCGAGCCGATGTTCTTCTTGATGGCCTCGGCCGTGGGCTCGCCGATCAGCATGCCGTAGTTGCGGCGGATGTAGTTGATGATGGCCTCGTCGAACTTGTCGCCGCCCACGCGCACGCTGCCCTTGTAGACCATGCCACCCAGGGAGATCACGCCGACTTCGGTGGTACCGCCACCGATGTCCACCACCATCGAGCCGCTGGCTTCGGAAACCGGCAGGCCCGAGCCGATGGCCGCGGCCAAGGGCTCTTCGATCAGGTAGACGTCGCTGGCGCCGGCGCCCAGGGCCGATTCGCGGATGGCGCGGCGCTCGACCTGGGTCGAGCCGCAGGGCACGCAGATGATGATGCGCGGGCTGGGCTTGAACACGCCGCGCGGGTGCACCATCTTGATGAACTGCTTGAGCATCTGCTCGGTGTCGGTGAAGTCGGCAATCACGCCGTCGTTCATCGGGCGGATGGCCTCGATGTTGCCGGGCACCGTGCCCAGCATGGCCTTGGCCTCGCGGCCCACGGCCTGGATGGTCTTCTTGCCCTGCGGGCCGCCTTCGTGGCGGATGGCGACCACCGAGGGTTCGTCCAGCACGATGCCGCGATCGCGCACGTAGATCAGGGTATTGGCGGTACCCAGGTCAATGGCCAGATCAGTCGAAAAATACTGACGGAAGGCTCCAAACATCACTCAATCCTCTCTGTGGGCGTGACCGGCCCGTCGGGCCGCCACCGCCCATGTGCGCACTGGACGCGGTTCCAAATTCTTGCGGGGAGACGCCAAAACAGCCATCAGGCCAGTCGACGCCTATAAAGGCGGGATAATACCTTATCCCCTGTGTATAACCCCTGTTCCAGGGCCTTCCAGGCCCCGGGATTACACCCGGTTTCAACCCCAGCTGCCATGTCCCTGACCCCTGACGACATCTCGCGCATCGCCAATCTGGCCCGCCTGGCCCTCTCCCCAGAGGAGAGCGAGCGCATGCGGGAGCGCATCAACGGCTTTTTTGCCATCGTCGAGCAGATGCGCGCCGTCGACACCACGGGCATCGAGCCCCTGGCCCATCCCACCATGGGCGCCATCACCGGACAGGCCGCCCTGCGCCTGCGCGCGGACGTGGCCAGCGAACCGAATCAGCGCGAGGCCAACCAGCAAAGCGCCCCGGCCGTCGAGCGCGGCCTGTTCCTGGTTCCCAAAGTGATCGAATGATGTCTTCCGAACTGCACCAACAAAGCGTGGCCGAGCTGGCCCGCCAGCTGCGCGACAAGAAGGTCTCCGCCGTGGAGACCGCGCAGCATTTCCTTGCGCGCCAGCGCGCCCACCAGGACCTCGCCGCCTTTGTTGCCGTGGACGAGGACATCACCCTGGCCCAGGCCCGCGCGGCCGACGCGGCACTGGCGGCCGGCACGGCCGGCCCGCTGGCCGGTGTGCCGATCGCGCACAAGGACATCTTCGTCACGAAAGACTTCGTCTCCACCGCCGGCTCGAAGATGCTGGCCGGTTACCGCTCGCCCTTCGACGCCACCGTGGTGGCCCGCCTGGCCCAGCAGGGCGCCGTCACCCTGGGCAAGCTCAGCTGCGACGAGTTCGCCATGGGCTCGGCCAACGAAAGCGTGGCTGTGCCGGCCGTAGGCCACGCCGCGCCGACCCCGGTGCGCAACCCCTGGGACAAGCAGCGTGTGGCCGGCGGCTCCTCGGGTGGCAGCGCCGCCGCCGTGGCCGCGCGCCTGGCCCCCGCGGCCAGCGGCACCGACACCGGCGGCTCGATCCGCCAGCCCGCCGCCTTCTGCGGCATCACCGGCATCAAACCCACCTACGGCCGCGCCAGCCGCTACGGCATGATCGCCTACGCCTCCAGCCTGGACCAGGCCGGCCCCATGGCCCGCTCGGCGGAAGACTGCGCGCTGCTGCTGTCGGCCCTGTGCGGCCCGGACCTGGACCGCGACTCGACCTCGCTGGATGTGCCGGCGGAGGATTTCAGCCGCAGCCTGAACGACCAGCTCGACGGCCTGCGCATCGGCATCCCGCAGGAGTTTTTCGGCGCGGGCCTCGCCGCCGACGTGCGCGCCGCCATCGATGCCGCGCTCAAGGAATACGAGAAGCTGGGCGCCAAGCTGGTGAAAATTTCGCTGCCCCGCACCGAACTGGCCATCCCGGTTTACTACATCATCGCCCCGGCCGAAGCCAGCTCCAACCTCTCGCGCTTCGACGGCGTGAAGTTCGGGCATCGCAGCGGGAAGTACACCGACCTGCTCGAGATGTACAAGAACACCCGCGCCGAGGGTTTCGGCGACGAGGTCAAGCGCCGCATCATGGTCGGCACCTATGTGCTGAGCCACGGCTACTACGACGCCTACTACCTGCAGGCGCAGAAGATCCGCCGCATGATCGCCGACGACTTCCAGCAGGCCTTCAAGAGCTGCGACGTGATCGCCGGCCCGGTCGCGCCCACCGTGGCCTGGCAGCTCGGCGACAAGAGCGACGATCCGGTGGCGGCCTACCTGGCCGACATCTACACCCTGCCCGGCTCGCTGGCCGGCCTGCCGGGCATGAGCCTGCCCGTGGGCTTCGGTGCTGACCAAATGCCGGTGGGCCTGCAGCTGATCGGCAACTACCTGCAGGAAGGCAAGTTGCTCAACATCGCCCACCGCTACCAGCAGGTGACCGACTTCCACCTCCGTACCCCGGAGGGCTACCTATGAGCCCCCACGTTCATCACTTCGTGTATTCACTGCCCCCCGAGGGGGCTGGCCTCCCTTGGGGCGGCCCGGCGGGAGTCCGGACATGACCCCCAAACTCGTCCATGGCTACGAAGTCGTGATCGGCTTCGAGACGCACGCCCAGCTCTCCACCCAGAGCAAGATCTTCAGCCGCGCCCCCACCGCCTTCGGCGCCGAACCCAACACCCAGGCCTGCGCCGTGGACCTGGCCCTGCCGGGCACGTTGCCGGTCATGAACCAGGGCGCGGTCGAGCGCGCCATCCGCCTGGGCCTGGCCCTGGGCTCACACATCGCGCCGCGCAGCATCTTCGCGCGCAAGAACTACTTCTACCCCGACCTGCCCAAGGGCTACCAGATCAGCCAGTTCGAGATCCCGGTGGT
>CAUPQO010000240.1:0-4276 GCA_963513295.1 uncultured Hylemonella sp. | reverse complement strand
GTTCTTCTGCCATCACCGCTTCATGCGGATCGATCTGCGGACCGAGGACTGAGACCTCAAGGTGTTTCCTATGTCCCCGCACACCCGTTACCCATGTCTCCGGTCCATACAGCGAAGCAAGAGAAAGTGAGTGCGCTGCCGGGCGCACATCCCGGCAAAGCAGCCCCGCGAAGGGAATCAAGCAAAGAGACTCACTCTGCTTGAAGCGCAGTCAACTCTGCATCACTGAAGCCAGCAGCCCGCCGCGCATCCAGATTAAACGGCCGCTTCAACTTTGGCGCCTCGTACCTCACCACCAGTTCCGCATAGGTTGTAACGGGGTCCAAGCCGCGTTGAGCACAAGCCCACGCATACCACCGGTTCCCCGTAGCCACATGCCCAATCTCATCCCGCAAGATGATGTCCAGAATCTCCCCCGCCCGGTGATCCCCAATCGAAACCAGCTTGGTCTTCACCGCCGGTGAAGCGTCAAGGCCGCGGGCTTCCAGCGTGCGCGGTACCAGCGCCACGCGGGCCAGCAGGTCGCCCTTGGTGCGCTCCGCCATCGACCACAGACCGTCGTGGGCCGGAAAGTCGCCGTAATCGAAACCCAGCGTCAGCAAGTGCTCACGCAATAAAGTGAAGTGGTAAGCCTCCTCGAAGGCAACCTGCAGCCAGTCACGGTAAAACGCCTCGGGCAAGCCGGCAAAGCGCCAGCAGATGTCCAGCGCCAGGTCGATGGCGTTGCGCTCGATGTGCACGATGGAGTGCACCAGGGCGGCGTGGCCGCGCGGGGTGGCGAGCGAGGCGGTCTTGATCTGGGTGTGGGGCAGCAGTGGCGGACGGGCGCAACGACCGGGCAGACCGGGTGGTTCGGCGAACTCACGGGCACAGTCGATCGGGCCCTTGCGGTCCAGTGCGGTCACGCCGGCGGCCTTGGCCACAGGGTCGGCCAGGGCCAGCAGTTCGAGGCAGCGTGCGCGCAGTTCCATGGTGGCGAAATTATCCCCCTAGAATGATTGGAAAATCACCAGAGCCACCATGTCCACCCCCACCGCAGCCCCCGACCAGCCGGCCACCGGCGACCAGACCGCCATCGCCCGCCAGGCCATCCTGGACGAGGCGCGCAACGTCATCGGCTACGAACTCTACGACCGCTCGCTGGGCGCCGAAGCGCACACCGCCGCCAGCGACGCCGAGCTGCTGTTCAATGTGCTCTCGCACGCCGAACACCAAGCGCTCATGGGTCGCAAGACCATGTTCATCAACTGCACGCACGAGAGCCTGGCCGGACGGCACCTGGAGCTGATCCACCCCGAGCGTGTGGTGCTGGAGATCCCGCCGCTGGACGGGAACAGCCCGGCCGAGATCGAGGCCCGCCTGCCCATGCTGATGGAGGTGAAGCGCAAGGGCTTCCGCCTGGCCTTCAGCCAGACCATGCTGACGCGCCCTTATGCGAGCTGGCTGCCGCTGGCCAGCTACATCAAGCTCGACATGTCGCAGCTCAAGCCCGAGCTGATCGAACCGCTGGTGAAGTTCGCGCAGAAGCACAGCACGGCCAAACTCATTGCCGAGAAGGTAGAGACGGCCGCGCAACACGAACTCGCAGCCCAGCACGGCATCAAGCTGTTCCAGGGCTACTGGTTCGCCACGCCGGTGCTGGTCAAGGGCCAGACCCTGCGCCCGGCGCAGGCCAACATCATCCAGCTCATCAACCTGGTGCGCCGCCAGGGCGAGGTGGGTGAGATCGAGGAGCTGCTCAAGCGCGACCCCACGCTCTCCTTCAACCTGCTGCGTTTCATCAATTCGGCCGGTTTCGGCCTGAGCTGCGAGATCACCTCCTTCCGCCACGCGGTGATGATCCTGGGCATGCAGAAGCTGTTCCGCTGGGCCGCGCTGCTGATGACCACCTCGCGCGTGGGCGGCACCGCACCGGCCGTGGGCCAGATGGCCGTGGTGCGCGGCCGGCTCATGGAGCTGCTGGCCGCCGAACTGCTGCCACCCGAGGAGGCCGACGACGCCTTTGTGGTCGGCGTGTTCTCGCTGCTGGACACCATGCTGGGCCTGCCCATGGCGCAGGCGCTGGAGTCGATCTCGCTGTCGTCCCATGTGACGGACGCGCTGTTGCAGCGCAAGGGCATGTTCGCGCCCTTCCTGGAGCTGACCCTGGCCTGCGAGTCGGCCGACGAAGCCGCCTTTGCCCGCGCGGCCACGCAACTGCACCTCTCCAACCACCAGGTCAACTGGGCCCACCTGCAGGCCCTGAGCTGGGCCGAAAACCTGGACCCGGCCTCGGCCTAGAACTTCGCAATCACCGGGCCGCCGCGCTGCAGCGCGCGCTGGTAGGCCGGGCGGGCGTTCATGCGGTCGCGGAAAGCCCGTACATGGGGGTAGGGCGTGGTGTCGGTGCCGCGCGTCAGTGCGGCCTCCACGGCAAAGCTCATCTGGAAATCCGCGATGCTCAGCGCCTCGCCGGCAAACCAGGGGTTGCGCGACAGATGGTCTTCCATGAAGGCCAGCGCCCCCAACACATTGGGTTCGATCAGCCGCTCGATGACCTTGGCGCAGAGCTGGCGCGCGATGGGCTTCACGAAAAAGGGCATGGGCTGGCGCGGGATGCTGATGAAGACCAGTTTCATCACCAGCCAGTTCATCAGCGAGCCCTCGGCGTAGTGCATCCAGAAGCGGCACTGGCGGTGCGCCGGCGTGCCCGGCTTCGGGATCAGCTGTGCCAGCTCGCCGCCGGCCTGGGCCCCGTAGCGTTCGGCCAGGTACTCGATGATGGCGCCGGACTCGGCGATGGTCTCCTCGCCGTCGGTGCTCACGGGCGACTTGCCCAGCGGGTGGATCTTCTTGAGTTCGGGCGGCGCCAGCCGCGAGCGCGGGTCGCGCGCATAGACCTTGAGCTCATAGGGCAGACCCAGCTCTTCCAGCAGCCAGAGGACGCGCTGCGAACGCGAGGTTTCGAGGTGATGAACGGTGATCATGGGCAGGTCTCGGACAGATGGGCGCTAACCGCGCGGGTGGTGCTGCGCGTGCAGCGACTTGAGGCGCTCGCGCGCCACGTGGGTGTAGATGGTGGTGGTCGAAATGTCGGCATGCCCCAGCAGCATCTGCACGGCGCGCAGGTCGGCGCCGTGGTTCAGCAGATGGGTGGCAAAGGCGTGGCGCAGGGTGTGCGGCGAGAGCGGCGCCGTGATGCCGGCGACCAGCGCATGCTTTTTCACGATCATCCAGAACATCACGCGCGACATGGCCTCGCCGGCGCGTGTGCCGCGCAGGGTGACGAAGAGGTCATCGGTCTGCTTGCCCGCCAGCAGGGCCGGGCGCGCCTCCTGCAGGTAACGCTGCAGCCAGCCTGCGGCCACCTCGCCGAAAGGCACCAGGCGTTCCTTGTTGCCCTTGCCGAAGACCCGCAGCACGTGCTCGGACAGGCTGACGTTGAAGGTCTTCAGGCCCACCAGTTCGCTCACCCGCAGGCCGCTGGCGTACATCAGCTCCAGCATGGTGCGGTCGCGTACGGCCAGCGGCGTTTCCTCCCCGGGTGCGGCCAGCAGGGCCTCGACCTGGGCCTCGCTCAGCGTCTTGATGGCACGCGCCATCTGCTTGGGCGCCTGCAGCTTCAGCGTCGGATCGGCCGAGATATGGCGCTCGCGCAGCGCCCAGCGAAAGTAGCGCTTGAAGACCGTCAGGCGCCGGCTGGCCGTGGTGGTTTTCGTTTCACCGTGCCGGGCCGAGAAATAACCGTTGATATCGGGTTCGGTGCTCTCCAAAAGCGTACGCCCGCGGGCGGTGAGCCAGCGGGCGTAGAGCGTGAGGTCGCGGCGATAGGCCGCCAGCGTGTTGCGTGACAGCCCTTCCTCCAGCCACAGGGCATCGACGAAAGCGTCGATGGACGCGTCATCCAGGCCCTGTGCCACAGGGGACTCAGTCGAGCTTGAGCCCGGCGGTATCGACCACCTTCTTGTAGACCATGTACTCGGCCTTCATCTGCTCGGCGAACTGTGCGGGCGTGTTGCCCACGATCAGGGAGCCGGTGTCCTCGATGCGCTTGCGCACGGCCGGGTCCTGCAGCACCTGGCGGGTGGCGGCGTTGATCTTGTCCACGACGTCCTTGGGCAGGCCCTTGGGGGCGAGGATGCCGTAGTAGGCCATGCGGTTCACCGGCTCTAGGCCCACTTCCTTGAAGGTCGGCACATTGGGCAGCTGGGCCAGGCGCTGGGGGGCGGCGATCACGATGGGCACCAGGCGGCCGGCGAGGATGAAGGGCAGGGCCGAGGGCAGGTTGTCGAAGATG
>CAUPQO010000239.1:0-4287 GCA_963513295.1 uncultured Hylemonella sp. | reverse complement strand
GCGGCCATGGCCTCGATGGTGGTACGCACCACATTGTTGTAGGGGTCCTGCTCGGTCAGGCTCCAGCCGCTGGTCTGGCTGTGCGTGCGCAGCATCAGGCTCTTCGGTGCCTTGGCGTTGAAGCCCTTCATGATGCGGCACCAGAGCAGGCGGGCCGCGCGCATCTTGGCGATTTCCAGGTAGAAATTCATGCCCACCGCCCAGAAGAAGGACAGGCGGCCCGCGAAATCGTCCACGTCCATGCCCTTGGTCATGGCCGTCTTCACGTACTCCTTGCCATCGGCCAGGGTGAAGGCCAGCTCCAGCGCCTGGTTGGCGCCGGCTTCCTGCATGTGGTAACCCGAGATCGAGATCGAGTTGAACTTCGGCATGTGCTTGGCCGTGTACTCGATGATGTCGCCGATGATGCGCATGCTCGGCTCAGGCGGGTAGATATAGGTGTTGCGGACCATGAACTCCTTGAGGATGTCGTTCTGGATGGTCCCGCTCAATTTGTCCTGGCTGACGCCCTGCTCTTCCGCCGCCACCACGTAACCGGCCAGCACGGGCAGCACGGCGCCGTTCATGGTCATGGAGACGCTGACCTGGTCCAGCGGGATCTCGCTGAAGAGGATCTTCATGTCCTCCACCGAGTCGATGGCCACGCCCGCCTTGCCCACATCACCCGTCACGCGCGGATGGTCGCTGTCGTAACCCCGATGCGTCGCCAGGTCGAAGGCCACGCTCACGCCCTGGCCGCCAGCGGCCAGGGCCTTGCGATAGAAGGCGTTGGATTCTTCGGCCGTGGAAAAACCCGCGTACTGGCGAATGGTCCAGGGCCGCACGGCGTACATGGTGGCCTGCGGGCCGCGCAGATAGGGCTCGAAACCGGGCAGGGTGTCGGCGTGCGGCAGATCCCGGGTGTCGGCCGCGGTGTACAGCGGCTTGACCGTGATGCCGTCGGGCGTGAGCCAGTTCAGGGCATCCACATCGCCGCTGGGAGCGGACTTGGCAGCAGCCTTGTGCCAGGCCTCGAGGCTGGCTTGTTGAAACTCGGTCTTTTTCTGGCTCATGGCAAAGCGGCGGCCCCCTGGGGGGCCCAGTTAATGTTGCGCGGAGTTTACATCATTTATAATTATTGATGCAAAATATTCTTTGCACCTACAATCCTCCCCATGTCCGCCGTTTCCCTCTCCCCCCGCGCCCTCTATGAAGAAGTGGCCGAACTGCTGCGCCAGCGCATTTTCAGCCGCGAGCTGGAGCCCGGCAGCTGGATCGACGAACTGAAGATCGCCGAAGACTACGGCATCAGCCGCACCCCCCTGCGTGAAGCGCTCAAGGTCCTGGCCGCCGAAGGCCTGGTGACCATGAAGGTGCGCCGCGGCGCCTACGTGACCGAAGTCAATGAAAAGGACCTGGTGGACATCTACCACCTGCTGGGCCTGCTGGAATCCGACGCGACCGGCGTGGTGGCCGAACGCGCCACGGACGAGCAGCTGCGCGAACTGCAAAACCTGCACGAGTCGCTGGAAGCCAGCGCCCAGGACAGGGACCGGTTCTTCGAGATCAACGAACGTTTCCATATGCGCCTGCTGGAGATCGCCGACAACCGCTGGCGCAACCAGATGGTGGCCGACCTGCGCAAGGTCATGAAGCTCAATCGGCACCATTCGCTGCTCAAGTCCGGGCGCATCGAGGAATCGCTGGCCGAACACCGCGCCGTCATGACCGCGCTACAGGCACGCGATGGGGCCGCCGCCACGCAGAGGATGCTGGCGCACTTCCGCAATGGACTCGAAGCGGCAACCTGAGACTTATTGCACTGGCCGACCGGCCTGAATTGCCCTATCCTGAGGCCATGGCTTCATCGCTCGGCCACACCATCGAACCCGGCATCCAGCAGACCCTGCTGGAGTACCAGGCTATTCTGGACAACGCCTCGATCGGCATCCTGTTCTCCCGGGATCGGAGGATCCTGCACTGCAACCCGCGCTTCTCCGAGATCTTTGGCTGGCAGCACGGTGAACTCGTCGGCCAGCCGGGTTCGGTTCTCTACCGGGACCAGGACGACTACACCGCGCTGGGCCAGGTGGCCGGGCCTGTGCTGGCCCGAGGCGAACTGCTGGATGTGGAACGGCCCATGCGGCGCCATGACGGCAGCGTTGTTGAATGTCATCTGCGGGCCAAGGCCATCAACCCGGCCAATACGGCCGAGGGGACGATCTGGATCGTCGAGGACGTCAGCGAGCGCACGCGGGGACAGGCCGAGTTGCAGGAACTCCTGCAGCGCCAGCAAGCCATCCTGGAAAACGCCTCGGTCGGCATCCTGTTCACGCGCAACAGCCTGATCGTGCACTGCAACCCGCGCATGGACGCCATCCTGGGCTGGCCGCCCGGAGGATTGCTGGGGCAATCCACCAAGGTCTTTTTCGTCGACGAAGCCGACTACCAGCGCTTCGGCTCCGCCGTGGGCCCTCTGTTGGGAGCCGGCGAGCGCATCGACGTGCAATGGCGCAATATGCGCAAGGACGGTTCCAGGGTGTGGTGCCGCCATCTGGCCAAGGCGCTGCCCACCCGCGATGGCAGCCGCAGCACGATCTGGATCACCGAGGACGTCGATGAACAGATCGCTGCCAAGGAGGCCCTGGAGGAGGCCCGCAGGGACCTGGAGTCGCGCGTGGAAGAGCGCACGCTCGAACTGGCGCTCATGAACGAGCAGCTGCAAAAAGAGATTGCCGAACGCACTGCCGCCGAGAGCCACCTGCGCGCCGAGGAAGCGCGCTTTCGCGACCTCTCGGAAATGTCCTCCGACTGGTTCTGGGAAATGGATGCGGATCTTCGTTTCACCGAGATGTCCGGTGGCCTGATCCAGACCAAGCTCAAGCCCAGCCGTACCCTGGGCAAGTACCGCTGGGAGCTGCCCATCGTCGGCGTCACCCCCGAAGAGTGGGAGCAGCACCGCCGCATCCTCGAGGCACGCCAGCCATTCCGGGACTTCACCTACCAGATGGAAACCAAGCCCGGTGAGCTGCACTGGTTCTCGGTCAGTGGCAAGCCGGTCTTCGAAGACGGCGTCTTCAAGGGCTACCGTGGCACCGGCACCGATATCAGCGACCGCCGCCGGGCCGAACAGAAGATCGAGTTCCTGGCCTACCACGACCCCTTGACGGGCCTGCCCAACCGTGTGCTGCTGGAAGACCGTGTGCAGCAGGCCATCGCCATGGCAGAGCGCAGCGGCACCAACCTGGCCCTGGTCTTCATGGACCTGGACAACTTCAAGAGCATCAACGACTCGCTCGGCCACGCTGCGGGCGACGCCCTGCTGATGGATGTCTCGTCCCGGCTGAAACGGTGCGTGCGCGACACGGACACCATCAGCCGGCAGGGCGGTGACGAGTTCGTGATCGTGCTACGCGACCTCCCCGGCGCCGACGCCTGCCTGCCGGTGCTGACCAAGATCATGGAGGCGCTGCAGGAGCCCTACCTCCACGAGGGCAACGAAATTGCGAGCTCCGCCTCGATCGGCATCGCCATCTACCCGCAGGACGGCAGCGATTTCGACATCCTGCGCAAGAAGGCCGACATGGCGATGTACCGCGCCAAGGAGGCCGGCCGCAACGCCTACCGCTTCTTCGACGAGGAAATGGACGACGAAGCGGTGGAACACGTGCTGATGCGCAGCGGCCTGCGCCGCGCCCTGGAACGCGAGGAATTCGTGTTGCATTACCAGCCACAGATCGACCTGGGCACGGGCCGGGTCATCGGCGCCGAAGCCCTGTTGCGCTGGCAGCACCCGGAGTACGGCTTGGTGCCGCCGGGACGCTTCATACCGGTGGCCGAGGAGAGCGGCCTGATCGTGCCCATCGGTGCCTGGGTGCTGCACCAGGCGTGCCGCCAGGCCGCCGCATGGCAGGGTGCCGGCCTGCCGCCCCTGGTGATTGCCGTCAACCTCTCTGCCGTGCAGTTCCGCCGGGGCAATGTCGAGGAAACCGTGACCCAGGCCCTGGCTGCCGCCGGGCTGGACCCGGCGCGGCTGGAGCTGGAGCTGACGGAGTCCATCCTGATCGAGAACATCGAGCAGGTACTTGCCTCGGTGCAGCGGCTCAAGAGTCGCGGGGTCAAGCTGTCGATCGACGACTTTGGCACCGGCTACTCCAGCCTGTCCTACCTGAAGCGCTTCGACATCGACAAGCTCAAGATCGACCAGAGCTTCATCCGCGACCTGGCCAGCGACGCGGACGATGCGGCCATCGTGCGCGCCATCATCCAGATGGCGCACAGCCTGGGACTGCTCACCATCGCCGAGGG
>CAUPQO010000238.1:0-4388 GCA_963513295.1 uncultured Hylemonella sp. | reverse complement strand
GAACACCCGGTAGGACAGGTAGCCCAGGTAACCCGCCACCCCCAGCGCCCCCAGCACGGTGAAGACCCGCCGGCCGATGGCCGCGCCCAGAAAGATCAGGCCCACATTGATCAGCGCGTAGATCGCCTTGCCCAGCTGCGAACCCGAATCCTGCAGGCTCAGGCCACCCCAGAACATCAGGGCGCCGAAGATGTAGAGCCAGAAGGCAAAGTCCTGCCGCCACTCCCCGCTGGCCAGGCGGCTGCGCACGTCCACCCACATCGCCAGCAGGCAGGTGCCGATGCCGAAGACCAGGGACATGTCGCGCATGAACTTGTATTCGAAGCCGGCGTGCTGCATCAGCAGGTGGGCCACGTCCATGTACATGTACCAGACCGTCACCGCGATGGGCATCACCATGAAAGGCAGACGGTAGCGCCACAGCATCAGCACCGCGGCGGCCAGGGTGCCGAACTCCAGCGTGAGCCAGCGCCAGTCGATGTGCGTGTGATAGGCCCGGTAGCTGCTGGGCCCGCCCGGCGGCCACAGGCCCAGGCCGCTTTGCAGGGCCCACAGCGCCAGCGGCACCAGGCACACCGCCAGCGTGGCCAGGATGCCGGCCGGCGTGCGCAGGCCCCGGCCCTTCAGGTTGTCGGCCACCAGCAGGCTGGCCACCAGATAGGCCAGCGCAATGGCCAGCAGCCCCCAGTCGCCGAACTGCTGCCAGCCCAGCGTCATGAACAGCGTCATGGCGCCGATGGCCACCAAACCGCCGAAGTAATACAGCACATTGGTGAAGCCGAAACGCGGCCCCGGGGCCAGCCCGGCCGGCACCGTGGTCTGCACCCGGACCTTGTCCACCCAGCGCGCCCAGAGCTGCTGCGACTGGGCGCCGGTGATCAGCCCGTCGCGCACGGCGCCGCTCAGGTCGGCCTGGGAAATGGTCACACTGTCACTGCGCGGTTCGCTCATGGTGCCCTCCTGTGCCGCCCATGGTAGCAAGCCCTCGCCCTCCGGTTCGCCCAAGACAGGGCCGGCGTCTAGAATTGCTCCATGAGCAAGCCCAGTACCCCCGATAACAAAGAACCCGCCAAAGCCAGCAACTTCCTGCGCCAGATCATCGAGCACGACCTGGCCGCCGGCACCTACAGCGGCCGCCGCTGGGGCCATGCCCCCGGCACCGCCAGCGAGCACGCCGAAGCCAAGACCAGCGTGGCCGACCCCGCCCGCATCCGCACCCGCTTCCCGCCCGAACCCAACGGCTACCTGCACGTGGGCCACGCCAAGAGCATCTGCCTGAACTTCGGCCTGGCGCGCGACTACCAGGGCGTGTGCCACATGCGCTTCGACGACACCAACCCCGAGAAGGAAGAGCAGGAGTACGTCGACGCCATCACCGACGCGGTGAAGTGGCTGGGGTTCGGCTGGCAACATTCGTATGAAGGGCACGTCGACACCCACCTGTACTACGCCAGCAATTACTTTGATTTCATGTACCGCGCCGCCGAGTACCTGATCGAGACCGGCCACGCCTATGTGGACGAGCAGACCCCCGAAGAAATGCGCGCCAGCCGCGGCGACTTCGGCAAACCCGGCACCGACAGCCCGTTTCGCACCCGCACGCCCGCCGAGAACCTGGCGCGCTTTCGCGAAATGCGCGCCGGCAAGCATGCGGATGGGTCCATGGTGCTGCGCGCCAAGATCAGCATGGCCAGCCCCAACATCAACCTGCGCGACCCGGCCATCTACCGTATCCGCCGCGCCACCCATCACAACACGGGGGACGCCTGGTGCATCTACCCCATGTACGCCTTCGCCCACCCCATCGAGGACGCGCTGGAGAACATCACCCACAGCATCTGCACGCTGGAGTTCGAAGACCAGCGCCCGTTTTATGACTGGACGCTGGAGCGCATCGTTCCCATCCTGCGCACGCCGCAGTTTGAAAACGCCAAGGCCCTGATCGAGAAGATCGAGGGCCAGGGCCTGGAAGCCGGCAAGGAATTTGCCCTGCATTGCCACAACCATGCGGACAAACTCTTTGCCAGCGAGGCCGAAGCGCAGATGCGCGCCATGTTTGCCAAGTGGGGCCACAACCCCGACGCCGTGCTGCACGACCTGAGCGCCTTCTTTGCCCTGCTCAAGAAGGAAACCGCGCAGTTCACCCCCCTGCTGGCCCACGCCCTGGACGGCCAGCGCCCCAACGTCTTCCTGTTGCCGCACCAGCACGAGTTCGCCCGCCTGAACCTCACCTACGTGATCACCAGCAAGCGCAAGCTGGCCCAGCTGGTGACCGAAGGCCGCGTGAGCGGCTGGGACGACCCGCGCATGCCCACCATCGTCGGCCTGCGCCGCCGCGGCTACACGCCCGAGAGCCTCCAGCTCTTTGCCGAACGCATCGGCGTGACCAAGGACTATTCGTGGATCGACTACTCCACGCTCGAAGGCTGCCTGCGCGAAGACCTGGAGAACAAGGCCCACCGCGGCATGGCCGTGCTGGACCCGGTGAAACTGGTGCTCACCAACTGGGCCGAGGCCTTTGGCAGCGACGGCTATACCGAGGAATGCAGTCTGCCCGCCCTGCCGCATGTGACCGAGGGGCAGACCGCCCCCGCCCCGCGCCGCTTCCTCATCGGCCGCGAGGTGTGGATCGAACGTGAAGACTTTGAAGAAGTGCCGCCCAAGGGCTACAAACGTTTGTTCCCCGGCAATGTGGTGCGCCTCAAGGGCGGCTACGTGATCGAGTGCACGGGCTGCGCGCGCGATGCATCGGGCCAGGTGACCGAAGTGCACGCCAAGGTCATCCCCGGCACCAAGAGCGGCACCCCCGGCGCCGACAGCGTCAAGGCCAAGGCCGCCATCACCTGGGTGGCCGTGGCCGACGGCGTGGCCGCCGAGGTGCGGCTGTATGACCGCCTGTTCACCGACGCGCAACCCGATGCGGGCGGCAAGGACTTCCTGGCCAGCCTGAACCCGGACAGCCTGAAGACCGTTACCGCCTATGTGGAGCCCTCACTGGCCAGCGCAGCGGCGGACGACAAGTTCCAGTTCGAGCGGCATGGGTACTTTGTGGCGGACCGCAAGGACCATAGCAAGGGTAAGCCCGTCTTTAACCGGGTGACGGGGCTGAAGGACAGCTGGGGCAAGTAATGCACAGCGCGCGCTTTGGCCTGCCGGTGGTGCTGACGGAGCACGCCCGGCAACGCATGGCCAAGCGCAACATCAGCGCAGCACTGCTGCTGGACATCATCGACACCGGCACCGTCAGGGACGCCGGCCAGGGCCACTGCTGGCTGTACAAGGATGTGCCCGGCCGCAGCGACAACTTGCTTTGTGCAGCCGTCGTGATGGACAATGCGGTCGTGGTCAAGACCGTGATGCACCACTGGGAGACCCGTCCATGAAAACCACCTACTTCGAAGACGACGACATCCTCGAAATCCGCGTGTCGGACAAGCCGGTCGTGCGCGAAGTCTCGCAGGGCTGGCACACGAACATCAGCTACGCGGAAGACGGCAGCATCGTCGAAATCGTGCTGCTCGATGCCAAGAAAGAAGGGCTGCTGCCGGTGGAGTTTCGCAAGGCGGCAGCGTGACAGCCATGCTGCAAGTTACTTCCGGCAGCGACAACGTCTTCCGCGATCTCGGCTTTCCCGAAGCCGAGGCGCAAAGCCTGCTGGTGCGCGGTGACTTGGCCATACACATCCGCAAGGTCATCGAGGAGCTGGGTCTGACCCAAGGCGAAGCCGCCAAACGCGCCGGCATCACCCAGCCCCGCATGAATGATCTGGTCAAAGGCCGAACCCAGAAATTCACGCTGGACGCGCTGGTCAACGTGGCCGCCAGTCTGGGCTATTCAGTCAAGCTGTCACTGAAGAAAACGGCATGATGGCCGCCAGTGCCGGCGGCAAGGACTTCCTGGCCAGCCTGAACCCGGACAGCCTGAAGACCGTCACCGCCTATGTGGAGCCGTCATTGGCCCAGGCCGCGGCGGACGACAAGTTCCAGTTTGAGCGGCATGGTTATTTTGTGGCGGACCGGAAGGACCATGCGGCGGGTAAACCGGTATTCAACCGGGTGACGGGGTTGAAGGATAGTTGGGGGAAATAGTCGCGTTGTGAGCCAAGGAGAAGCCCACTCTTGAAACCAACGCGTTTTCGACGAACTGTTGAAATAAGAATGCTAAGGGGAGGGCTGTATGAGACTGTCAAAAGTCCGGCTTTTGAATTTCAAACGATTAGCGGACCTAACAACTGATCTGAAGCCACTCGGAGCTTTAATCGGTTTCGTTGACACTTTGACCTAACGGAGGAAGTGATCAATGGGAAAGCCAGGACCAAGGCAGATCAATCGGTACAGCGTCGACTTCAAGGTCAAGGCGGTGCAGATGAGCGAACAGCCCGGCGTGCT
>CAUPQO010000237.1:0-4445 GCA_963513295.1 uncultured Hylemonella sp. | reverse complement strand
GCGGGGTCGAACATGTCGCCCAGCCAGTGCAGCACCACGGGCTGTTTGGCTTGCGACAGGATGCGGTCGTAGACGCGTTCGTAATCCGCCGGGCTCTGGGCCACGCGGGCCAGCGCGCGGCTGGCCATGACGATGAGCTTGCCGCCGAGTTTCTCGATGGCTTCCATCTGCGTCTCGTAGCCGCGGATGACTTCATCCACGGTCTTCACGTCTTCGAGCACCAGGTGGTCGGTGCCGCAGCCCGAGGCGACGAGGGCGCCCGGCATGTCTTTCGCTGCATCCAGTGAACGGCGGATCAGCTCCAGCGAAGTGGGCCAGTCCAGGCCCATGCCGCGCTGGGCCGTGTCCATGGCCTCGGCCACACCCAGCCCTAAGGACCAGAGGCGGTGGCGGTAGGCGATGGTGGCGTCCCAGTCCACCGCGCATTGCAGCCAGGGGTCGATGGCGGCGCGCGGGTCGGCCACTACGTGGGCGGCCGAGTAGGCGATGCGGTTGAACTGGGGTTTGCCGGCCGGCTGCACCGGGGTGCTGCCGCTCAGCGCGTAGGGCCGCAGGCGACCCTGCTGGTCGGGCAGCTGCAATGTCAATGCCATGTCTTTTCCTTGTCGATGCAGGTCAGACCTTCAATGCCGGCACGTCCACCCAACGACGTTCCTTCCAGCTCTGCAGCGCGGCTTCCACCAGCTGCACGCCCTTGGCGCCTTCGGGCAGGGTCCAGCGGTAGGGCTCGTTCTCCACCACGTGGCGGATGAAGTGTTCCCACTGGATCTTGAAGCCGTTGTCGTAGACCTGTGTGTCCGGCACTTCCTGCCACTGGTCGAAGAAGTTCATCATCTGCTTCTCGTCCGGGTTCCACACCGGGCGCGGCGTGGTCACACGCGACTGGGCGCGGCAGGAGGTGAGACCGGCCACGGCCGAGCCGTGTGTGCCGTCGACGTGGAAGGTGACCAGGTCGTCACGGCGCACGCGCGTGGCCCAGGACATGTTCATCTGCGCGATCACGGGCTCGCCGTTGTGGCCCACCAGTTCCGCCGTGGCGTAGGCCGCGTCGTCGGCGGTGGCCTTGTAGGGCTTGCCGGCTTCGTCCCAACGCTCGGGGATGTGGGTGGCGCCTATGCACGACACAGACTTCACCTCGCCGAACAGATTGTCCAGCACGTAGCGCCAGTGGCACATCATGTCCAGGATCATGCCGCCGCCGTCTTCCTGCCGATAGTTCCAGCTGGGGCGCTGGATGGGCTGCAGATCACCTTCGAACACCCAGTAGCCGAACTCCAGGCGCACGCTGAGCATGCGACCGAAGAAACCGGCGCGGCGCAGCATGTCGAGCTTGCGCAGGCCGGGCAGGAAGAGCTTGTCCTGCACGGCGCCATGCTTGAGCCCCGACTTCTCGGCCAGGCGTGCGATCTCCACCGCCTCGTTGAGGTTGGTGGCGATGGGCTTTTCGCAGTACACGTGCTTGCCGGCGCGGATGGCCTTGGCCAATAGCGCTGGGCGCATCTGCGTGGTGCCGGCGTCGAAGAACACCGTGTCGTCCTTGTTCGCCAACGCCTGGTCCAGGTCCGTACCCCAGCGGGCGATGCCGTGGGTCTTGGCCAGGGCCTCCATCTTCTCGGCGTTGCGGCCGATCAGGATGGGGTCGGGCATGGCCTTGTCGCCGTTGGACAGGGTCACGCCGCCCTGGGCGCGGATCGCGCAGATGGAGCGGATCAGGTGCTGGTTCATCCCCATGCGGCCGGTCACGCCGTGCATGATGATGCCGAGTCTTTGCGTAGGCATGTCAGGTTTCTCTGCTGTGGATTTACTGGGGCTGCAGGCCGGCGGCCTTCACCAGCGTCGCGTTGCTGGCGATTTCGTTCTTGATGTAGGCGTCAAAAGCTTCGGGCTTGAGCGTCCAGGCATCAGCGCCGACCTTGGCGAAACGCTCCTTCACCTCGGGCGCGGCCAGGGCCTTGACCACCTCGTCGTGCAGGCGGTTGACGATGTCACGCGGGGTCTTGGCCGGGGCCATCATGCCGATCCAGAAGTTGAACTCCGAGCCCGGCACGCCAGCCTCGGTGGTGGTGGGCACGTCGGGCAGGGCGCTGGCGCGGCTGGGCGAACCCACGGCCAGGGCCTGCAGCTGACCACCCTTGATCTGGCCGATCACCGGGGCGATAGGCGAGAAGTAGTAGTCCACCCGGCCGGCCATCACCTCGGTCACGGCTTCGGCCGAGCCCTTGAAGGGGATGTTGGTGGCCTGGATGTTGGCGGCCATCTTGAACTTCTCGGCGTTCAGGTGCGTGGCGCTGCCCTGGCCGGCCGAGGCGAAGTTCAGGCTGCCGGGCTTGGCGCGCGCGGCGGCCAGCAGTTCACCCAGGTTTTTGTAGCCCTTGGCCGGCGAGATCACCAGCACATTGGAGAGCGAGGAGATCGGCGTGACGCCCGCGAAGTCGGCCACGGTGTCGAAGGGCAGCTTGGCAAAGGTCGAGGGGCTGACCGTGTGCGAGGACGAGTGGATCAGGATGGTGTAACCATCGGCAGCGGCGCTGGCCACGGCCGCCTGGCCGATGGTGCCGCTGGCGCCGCCGCGGTTGTCCACCACCAGGGGCTGGCCCAGGCTGGCACTCATCTTGTCGGCAATGGCGCGGGCAATGATGTCGGTGGTGCTGCCGGCTGGGAAGGGCACGATCACGCGGATCGGCTTGTTCGGGTAGGCGCCCTGGGCGCTGGAGAGTGCGGGCAGCAGGGCGGCGCCTGTGAGCGCGGCGGCGAGGGCAAGACGGGCAAGTTTCTTCATGATGTCTCCTAGTATGGGCATGAACGGATGCGCACCACGGCAATTCGTGGCGATGGAGGTCGCGCACCGGCTTGCCGGATTTAATTCACCAAAAGGTGAATAGAGGCATTCTAGAAACCCGACCAGACCGGCGTCAAGCGCTGCCGGTCCTCAGTCCCTCAGTACATACCCTAGGATGACGTCGCTCATGTGCGACAGACGCTCGTTGAGGGCCTTGGGCGCCATCAGGTCGCGGCCGAAGATGGCCGAGAGCGTGTGCTTGTTGTTCAGGTAGAAATAGGCCATGCCGGCGATGGAGAGGTAGAGCTGCATGGCGTCGAGGCCACCGCGGAAGACGCCGTCGCGCCGCCCGCGCTCCAGGATCTCGGCCAGGGTTTCGATCAGCGGCAGGTTGGTCTTGCGCGCGCGCGAAGAGTGTTCCAGGTGCCGCCCGTGCTCCAGGTTCTCGCTGTTGAGCAGGGTGAGAAACTCGGGATGCTCCAGGTAATAGTTCCAGGTGAATTCGGTCAGGCGGCGGATGGCCTGGGGTGGCGGCATGTCGGTCAGGTGCAACTGCTGCTCGGCCGCGCGGATGTCGGCGTAGGCGGCTTAGAGCACGGCGAGGAAGAGCTCGTCCTTTCTAGTGAAGTAGTAATAGTTCAGGCGCTTGTTGAGTCCGGCGCGCTCGGCAATGCGGTCCACACGGGCGCCGGCCAGGCCGTGCTGGGCGAACTCGTCGCGCGCCGCCAGCAGGATGGCCAGCTGCGATCGGTCGGCGTCGCGCGAGCGCGGTTCTTCGGCGGCGGGGGTCTTCGATGCCATGGGGTAAATTTAACCGTTTGGTGAATTAAATCAAGTTTTCGAGCGCGCCGGCCGCGTTGTTGCAGTGACGGCGCGACAGAACGCTGCCGAGCGTACACGGATAATCGGCCACAACAACGACACCCTCGAAGCGCCTCACAGGAAAGAGACATGAGACTACAAGCAGCGGGACACCTGATCGTGCAATGCCTGATCGAGCAGGGCGTGCGTCATGCCTTCGGCGTGCCGGGCGAAAGCTTCCTGGCCGTGCTCGACGGCTTCCACGCCTACCGCGAGCAGATCCGGTTCGTCATCAACCGGCAGGAGGGCGGGGCCGCCTTCATGGCTGAGGCCCACGGCAAGCTCACCGGCCGCCCCGGCGTGTGTTTCGTCACGCGCGGGCCCGGCGCCACCAATGCCTCCATCGGCGTGCACACCGCCTTCCAGGATTCCACACCCATGGTGCTCTTCGTCGGCGACGTGGCCAGCGACATGCGCGACCGCGAGGCCTTCCAGGAGGTGAATTACGAATCCTTCTTCGGCCCCAGTACCAAGGGTTTCGCCAAGCGGGTGGAACGCATCGACGACGCGCGCCGTATCCCCGAGTACATCGCCCGCGCCTTCGCCACTGCCATGAACGGCCGCCCCGGCCCCGTGGTGCTGGTGCTGCCCGAGGACATGCTGGTGCAGGAGGTGGACGTGGCGCCCTTGCCGCGGGTGGAGGCGGTGCAGGCCTGGAGCGACCCGGGTTCGTTGCGCGAGCTGCGGACGATGCTGCTGGCGGCGCAGCGCCCGCTGGTGGTTGCCGGCGGCGGCGGCTGGACGCCCCAGGCCGCCCAGGCCCTGCAGCGTTTTGCCGAGAACTGGAAGCTGCCCGTGAGCAATG
>CAUPQO010000236.1:0-4526 GCA_963513295.1 uncultured Hylemonella sp. | reverse complement strand
GCCGAGAAGTTCATGACCGACGGCCGCCACACCGGCACCGGCGGGGGCAACCACATGGTGCTGGGCGGCGCCACGCCCACCGA
The DNA here is from genome assembly GCA_963513295.1 of uncultured Hylemonella sp. Taxonomy (GTDB): domain Bacteria; phylum Pseudomonadota; class Gammaproteobacteria; order Burkholderiales; family Burkholderiaceae_C; genus Hylemonella. Next base: position 4,443 of record CAUPQO010000236.1, on the reverse strand, counting down.
CAGCCCCTTCCTGCGCCGGCCCGAGCTGCTGGCCAGCCTGCTGCTCTACTGGCACAACCACCCCTCGCTGAGTTACCTCTTCAGCGGCATGTTCATCGGCCCGACCAGCCAGGCCCCGCGCGTGGACGAGGCGCGCAACGACCAGCTCTATGAACTGGAGATTGCGCTGCGGGAGATCCAGAGTAACCGGGAAAAGTACGGGGCCGACATGCCGCCCTGGCTGGTCGACCGCACGCTGCGCAACATCCTCGTGGACATCACCGGCAACACCCACCGCAGCGAGTTCTGCATCGACAAGATGTACTCACCCGACAGCGCCACTGGCCGCCTGGGCCTGCTGGAGCTGCGCGCCTTCGAGATGCCCCCGCACGCGCGCATGAGCGTGGTGCAGCAACTGCTCTTGCGTGCCCTGGTCGCGCGCTTCTGGGACACACCCTACCTGGCGCCCGCTACGCGCTGGGGCACCGAGCTGCACGACCGTTTCCTGCTGCCCACCTTCGTGCGCATGGACTTTGCCGATGTGATGACCGAGATGCGGCAGGCCGGTTTTGCCTTCGACGATGCCTGGTTCGCCCCGCACTTCGAGTTCCGCTTCCCCCTGGTGGGCGAGCTGCAGAGCATGGGTGTGGCGCTGACCCTGCGCAATGCGCTGGAACCCTGGCACGTGATGGGCGAGGAAGGCACGTCCGGCGGCACGGCGCGTTACGTCGACTCCTCGCTGGAGCGCATCGAGGTACGCGTGAACGGCCTGAACCCCAGCCGCTACACCGTCACCGTCAACGGCCGGGCCCTGCCCCTGCAGCCCACCGGCACCGTGGGCGAGTTTGTCGCCGGCGTGCGCTACAAGGCCTGGAACCCGCCCTCCTCGCTGCACCCTTCCATCGGCGTGCACGCGCCATTGACCATCGACATCGTGGACACCTGGATGAAACGTTCGCTGGGCGGCTGCCAGTACCACGTGACCCACCCGGGCGGACGCAGTTACGACACCTTCCCGGTCAACTCCTACGAGGCCGAGAGCCGGCGCCTGGCGCGTTTCTTCCGCATGGGGCACAGCGATGGTGCACTCGACGTGCCACCTGCCAACTGCAAGTTGTCAGGAAGCCGCGAATTTCCATTCACACTCGATCTCAGGTGAGAGAAAACGGCGGCGCACGTCGGCAGTGATGTAACAATACCGTCACAGTGGATCACGCCAACCCCGACCTCTTCGACACCGCCGCCCCACCCTCGCCAGCCCAGCGGGCGGCGGCCCTGGCGCCACCGGCCACCAGCGGCCATTACGATGAATTGCGCGGCGGCCTGTCGGGCCAGCAGGCGGCCCCGGCTTGGTCGACCTTCTTCGAGCAGCTGGGCCACGAAGGCTTTGCCGACCTGAACCACCGCGCCCACAGCCTGGCACGGCAGATCCGCGACAACGGCGTGAGCTACAACGTCTACAGCGATGCCAGCGGCCCGCAGCGCCCCTGGTCGCTGGACCTGTTCCCGCTGATCGTCACGCCCGAGAGCTGGTCGCAGATCGAGGCCGGTGTGCTGCAGCGCGTGCGCGTGCTGGAACACGTGATGGCCGATGTCTATGGCCTGCAGGAGCTGCTCAAGGCCGGTCTGCTGCCGCCGGCGCTGGTGCAGGGTCACCCCGGTTACCTGCGCCCCATGCATGGCGTAGCGCCCGTGGGCGGCATGCACCTGCACATCGCCGCCTTCGACCTGGCGCGCGGACCCGACGGCAACTGGTGGGTGATCTCGCAGCGCACGCAGGCGCCATCGGGCCTGGGGTACCTGCTCGAGAACCGCATCTCGATCTCGCGCCAGTTCGCGCCGGCCTTCGAGGGCATGCACATCCAGCGTCTGGCCGCCACCTACCGCGCGCTGATCGACGCGCTCAAGCAGATGAGCCCGGCCGGCGCCGATTCGCACATCGCCCTGCTCACCCCCGGCCCCTACAACGAAACCTATTTCGAGCACGCCTACCTGGCGCGTTACCTGGGCCTGACCCTGGTCGAGGGCAGCGACCTGACCGTGCGCGACCAGAAGCTCTACCTCAAGACCCTGCGCGGCCTGGAGCCGGTGCACGGCCTGCTCAAGCGCCTGGACGACGAGTTCCTGGACCCGCTGGAGCTGCGCCCCGACTCCACCCTGGGCGTGCCCGGCCTGCTGCAGGCCATCCGTGCCGGCAACGTGCTGGTGGCCAACGCACCGGGCTCGGCTTTTCTGGAGTCGAGCGCGCTGCTGGGTTTCCTGCCGGCCCTGGCCAAACATCTGCTGGGCGAGGAGCTGTCCCTGCCGGCCCTGCCCACCTGGTGGTGCGGTGAACGCGCCGGCATGGAAGACGTGCTGCCGCGACTGGGCGAGTGCGTGATCAAGCCCACTTACCCCGGCGCGGCCGGTGGTTTCGAGGCCGTGCTCGGCCGCACCCTGACACGCAGCGGGCTGGACGAATGGGCCGGCCGCATCCTGCGCGCGGGCGATCTGCACACGGTGCAGAGTTACCTGCCGCCCTCGCAGATGCCGACCTGGCAGGACGAGCGGATCGTGCCGCGTTCGGTCATGCTGCGCGTGTTTGCGGTGGCCGACGGTCCGCAGTCCTGGCGGGTGCTGCCCGGTGGTCTGGCCCGGCTGGTGAACGCCAGCGCGGGCATGGCCTCCATGCAGCGCGGCGGCAGCAGCGCCGACACCTGGGTCATGACCCACGGCGAGGTGGACCGCACCACCCTGCTGTCGACGCACCATGCCACACCCATCCTCACGCAGCGCAAACGCCTGGTCACCAGCCGGGCCGCCGAGAACCTCTACTGGCTGGGCCGTTACACCGAGCGCACCGAAAACAATATCCGGCTGGCCCGCCTCACGCTCGACAGCCTGAACGGGCAGGACCCCTGCTCGCCCGCCCTGCTGAGCTGGCTCAGCGAGCTGGCGGTCCGCAACACCCTGGTGCTGCCGGACGTGCCCACCGCCCTGCAGGCGCGCCGGGTGTTCGAGCGCTCGCTGATCGCCAGCCTGGGCAGCCATGACATGGCCACCAGCGTGGGCTACACCCTGCGCGCGCTCAAGCTGGCCGCCGCCGCCGTGCGCGAGCGGCTCTCGCAGGAGCAATGGAACATCATCACCCGCGCCGAATCCGAGATGACGCAATACTGCGCCGAGCAGGCGGCCCAGGGCGACTACTCCGCGGTGGAAGCCCTGCGCGCGCTGGAAGCGGCCAGCAGCCACCTGGCCGCCATCACCGGCGCCCAGACCGACCGCATGACCCGCGACGACGGCTGGCGCCTGCTCTCCATCGGCCGCCAGATCGAGCGCCTGTGTTTCCTGGCGCCGGCTCTGGCCGGCAGTTTCGAGACCGGCGCGGTCCATGACGACGGCGGCTTCGAGGCGCTGATTGCCCTCTTCGACAGCACCATCACCTTCCACGCGCAGTACCAGCAAAGCCGCGAAGTCCCCGCCCTGCTGGACCTGCTGGTGCTGGACCGCGACAATCCGCGCTCGCTGGGCTGGGTGGTGCAGACCCTGCGCGGGCGCCTGGCCAAACTGGCCGGCAGCGCGGCCGGCGAGATGGACGCCCTGGCCCTGATGGTGCCGGACCCCGAGCGCTGGGACCTGGCGGCCTTGTGCCAGACGCGCGAGGACGGCATCCTGCCCCAGCTGGCCGAGCTGCTGACACAATGCAACGAGGCTGCCTGGCGGGTCTCCGACGAGATCAGCCTGCGCTACTTCACGCACACGGGCGAGTCCGGGCAAAGCCTGGGGGCCTGAGCCCATGCACCTGCGCATCACGCACGAGACCCTGTACGACTACACGCCGGCGGTCGAGACCGCGCAGCACGTGGCCCATCTGCAGCCGCTGGACACTGCGCACCAGACCCTGCTCCAGCACCGGCTTGACGTGTCGCCGGCGCCGGCCCAGATGACGCCGGGCGAGGACCTCTACGGCAACCGGCGCGTCTTCTTTTCCCTGCAGACCCCGCACACCCAGTTGCGCGTGGTGGCGACCAGCGAGGTGCGCACGCGCGCGCCCGAAGCCGTCGACAGCCGCATCCCCTGGGAAACATTGCGCGAACAGTTTCGCTACCACTCGGGCGCAGCCTGGAGCGCGGCGACCGAATTCAGTTTTCCTTCCGCACGCGCACCACGGCATGATGAATTTGCAGCCTATGCGCGCCCGAGTTTCGGCCCCGGCGTATCGGCCCTGGCCGGCGCGCGCGACCTGATGCAACGCATCCATACGGACTTCAGGTATGAAACCGCCAGCACCGAGGTCAACACCCCGCCCCTGGAAGCCCTGGCCCAGCGCAAGGGCGTGTGCCAGGACTTCGCCCACATCATGCTGGGCTGCCTGCGCAGCCTGGGCCTGGCCGCGCGTTATGTGAGCGGTTATCTGCTGACCCAGCCCGCGCCCGGCCAGCCGCGGCTGGTGGGCAGCGACGCCTCGCATGCCTGGGTGTCGAT
>CAUPQO010000235.1:0-4539 GCA_963513295.1 uncultured Hylemonella sp. | reverse complement strand
GACAACAAGGGCGACGTCGGTCACCTGGCCAAGGCCAACGGCCTGACCCGCAAGGCGCTGGAAGCTGCCGTGGACGCCGTACGTGGCGGCCAGTCCGTGGACAACCCGGAAGCCGAAGGCCAGCGCGAAGCCCTGAAGAAATACACCCTGGACCTGACCGAGCGCGCGCGCTCGGGCAAGCTGGACCCGGTGATCGGCCGTGACGACGAGATCCGCCGCGCCATCCAGGTGCTGCAGCGCCGCAGCAAGAACAACCCCGTGCTGATTGGTGAGCCCGGCGTGGGCAAGACCGCCATCGTCGAAGGCCTGGCCCAGCGCATCGTCAACGGCGAGGTCCCCGAGACCCTGCGCGACAAGAAGGTGCTGGTGCTGGACATGGCGGGCCTGCTGGCCGGCGCCAAGTACCGCGGCGAGTTCGAGGAGCGCCTGAAAGCCGTGCTCAAGGAGGTGGCGCAGGACGAAGGCCGCATCATCCTCTTCATCGACGAACTGCACACCATGGTGGGCGCCGGCAAGGCCGAAGGCGCCATGGACGCCGGCAACATGCTCAAGCCCGCGCTGGCGCGCGGCGAGCTGCACTGCATCGGCGCGACCACACTGGACGAATACCGCAAGTACATCGAGAAGGACGCCGCGCTGGAGCGCCGCTTCCAGAAGGTGCTGGTGGGCGAGCCCACCGTGGAGCAGACCATCGCCATCCTGCGCGGCCTGCAGGAGAAATACGAGGTGCACCACGGCGTGGACATCACCGACCCGGCCATCGTGGCCGCGGCCGAACTGAGCCACCGCTACATCACCGACCGCTTCCTGCCCGACAAGGCCATCGACCTGATCGACGAGGCCGCGGCCAAGATCAAGATCGAGATCGACTCCAAGCCCGAAGTCATGGACAAGCTCGACCGCCGGCTGATCCAGCTGCAGATCGAGCGCGAAGCCATGAAGAAGGAAAAGGACGAGGCCTCGCAGAAACGCCTGGAGCTGATCCAGGAAGAGATCGGCAAGCTGCAGAAGGAGATTGCCGACTACGACGAAATCTGGAAAGCCGAGAAGGCCCAGGCCCTGGGCAGCCAGCACGTGCGCGAAGAGATCGAGAAACTCAAGGCGCAGATCGTCGAGCTCACCCGCAAGGGTGACCTGGCCAAGGTCTCCGAGCTGCAGTACGGCAAGCTGCCCGAACTGGAAAAACGCCTGAAGGAAGCGCAGGCGCACGAACAGGCGCAGGGCGAGGGCAGCGCTCCGCGCCTGCTGCGCACCCAGGTCGGTGCCGAGGAAATTGCCGAGGTGGTGAGTCGCGCCACCGGCATTCCCGTGGCCAAGATGATGCAGGGTGAGAAGGACAAGCTGCTGCAGATGGAAACCAAACTGCACGAGCGTGTGGTGGGCCAGGACGAGGCCATCAGCGCGGTGGCCAACGCCATCCGCCGCTCACGCTCGGGCCTGTCCGACCCGAACCGCCCCACGGGGTCGTTCCTGTTCCTCGGCCCCACGGGCGTGGGCAAGACCGAGCTGTGCAAGGCGCTGGCCGGTTTCCTCTTCGACAGTGTGGACCATCTGGTGCGCATCGACATGAGCGAGTTCATGGAGAAACACTCCGTGGCCCGCCTGATCGGCGCGCCGCCCGGCTACGTGGGTTACGAAGAGGGCGGTTACCTGACCGAGGCCGTGCGCCGCAAGCCCTACAGCGTGTTGCTGCTCGACGAGGTGGAGAAAGCCCATCCCGATGTGTTCAACGTGCTGCTGCAGGTGCTGGACGATGGTCGCCTGACCGATGGCCAGGGCCGCACCGTGGACTTCAAGAACACCGTGATCGTGATGACCAGCAACATCGGCTCGCACCTGATCCAGGCCATGGTGGGTGAGCCGTATGAGGACGTGAAGGACGCGGTGTGGGGTGAGCTCAAGAACCACTTCCGCCCCGAGTTCCTCAACCGCATCGACGAGACCGTGGTCTTCCACGCCCTCGACGCCGAGCACATCACCAGCATCGCCGGCATCCAGCTGCAGGCTCTGCAGGACCGCCTGGGCAAGATGGAACTGGCGCTCCAGGTGTCGGACAAGGCCCTGGCCGAACTGGCCAAGGTGGGTTTCGATCCCGTGTTCGGTGCCCGACCGCTCAAGCGCGCCATCCAGCAGCGCATCGAGAACCCGCTCTCGAAACTGCTGCTCGAAGGCCGCTTTGCGCCCAAGGACGTCATTGCCGTGGACGTGGACCCCATCAAGGCCCCGGGCCAGTTCAGTTTCGAGAAGGCCTGAGCGGCAACAGCGGGTTCGCCGGCTGCAGTGAAAAAGAAAAAACCGCCTCCTGCGCACGCAGGAGGCGGTTTGCCTTTGCTTGAGCCGTGGTTCATGCCCTGCCATCTTGCTGGGCGGCCCCACAAGGCGGCCGAAGCCCTGTACATTGGGTCCAGACGGTCCGCGCTGCGCGGGCTGACACGAGAGTTGCCCATGGATCCCAATTTTTCCGATGCCACAGCGTCGCGCCTCAGAATCGCGGGTGCTGCCGCACTGCGGCTCGATCTGCTGCAGGAGGCTGAGGAAGACCGCCTGGCAGTCAAGGGCCGGTCACGGCTTTGGCCCCTGGTCGTGGCCATCCTGGCGCTGGTCGCCGTGCTGCCGGTTTTTTACCAGGTCGTGCGCGGCTCCATGCAGCAAAGCGAGTTGCGGCAGAAGGCCGAGGCGCAACACGCCGAGGCCCTCTGGCGCTGCAACAGTCTGCAAGGGCGTGAAGTGAGCGACAGTTGCCAGCTGCGGGTCAACGCCGAGGCGCGCGGGGCGGCGCAATTGCGCACGCCGGATACACCTTAAGACGACAGGGTTCTTCTTTCGCTTCGGTGACCGAAGTCGGAACAGGCAACACGCTGCTTTTCAGGGGTTCGCCCCGGGGTTCACGGCTGGGCGCTCGGCCGGCAAGGTGTTTCGGTTTGTGCCCGGTTCCGTCCCTGGGCCGGGCTCGTTGGCGCGGCGGCAGCGGTGGATCAGATCCTGGAAGAGCGGGCGTTGGCAGTCGGGGCAGGTGTCCAAGGGCTGGCTCCGTGTAAGGCTTCGTGTTTCCCAGCGTAGCGCCGGCGCGTGTCAGCCCCATGACGGGCGATAGGCAATTCGTCTCAGGACTTACATCTCGATGAGAAGTTTTGGGGACTTTCCCATACGCTTGTAAAACTCCCCTGGGAAGCTATCTTTTCCGAGCGCGACTCTATCCATGGGAGCTTGTCATGACCACCTTGCCCTACAAGATCGAAAGCTCCTCCCCCATCGTGGCATCGCTGCCCCGCACCAACGTGCGCGACGGCTCCCGGCTGGCCAGCCGTGAACTGGCCGTGTCCCTGGCCGCCAAAAGCATCACGGATCCGCCAGGGGGTGTGGTGCGTGTGGTTCATGTGCCCACTGGCGAGGTGTTGTTCAGCAAGGTCAGTGGCTGGGGGGACTTGAGCGAATAGGCAGGAGGGCCTTTTGGTTGCTAGACGGCGACCTCCTTTCCAGGGGCGTGATCGGTTTGATCGCTTGTCAGTGGGAGGCAGGCGCTCAATCCCGGAGGGCCTGGCCCGCTGCGCTCATGTGCTCTATCCGTTAAAGTTTGAGGTGTCTGGAAAGTAGACCATCCGGTGGTGTACCCCAGTTTCCGTTCCACGCCTTCAAAAGAGACACGCGAGACATGAGCACCCTGATCTACACCCACGAAGCCTGCTTCGAACACCGCCCCGGCCCCCACCACCCCGAATCCCCAGAGCGTCTGGAAGCCGTGCTGGCCGCCCTGAAAACCCCGGCTTTCGCTGACGCCGTCTGGCGCGATGCGCCCCTGGGCACCTTCGAGCAGGTGCTGCACATCCACACCCCCGACTACGTGGAGGCGGTGAAGGAGATGGCGCCCGAGCAGGGCTACCGCGCCCTGGACGCGGGCGACACCATCATGTCCCCCGGCACGCTGGAGGCGGTGCTGCGCTGCGTGGGCGCGGCCTGCGCGGGCGTGGACGACGTGGTGAAGCAGGAGGCCAGGAACGTCTTCTGCGCCACGCGCCCCTGCGGCCACCATGCCGAGGCCGGCGAGGCCATGGGTTTCTGCGTGTTCAATCAGGCGGCCATTGCGGCGCTGCATGCGCGCGCGCAGCATGGCCTGCGGCGCGTGGCGGTGGTGGACTTCGACGTGCACCATGGCAACGGCACGCAGAACAGCTTCTACGACGACCCGGACCTGTTCTACGGCTCCTGCCACCAGGGGCAGTTCTACCCGGGCACGGGTGCGAAGAACGAGACGGGCGTGGCCCACAACATCGTCAACGTGCCCTTCCCGCGCGGCACGGGCTCGGCTGCCTTCCGCGCGGCCATGACGGACGTGCTGCTGCCGGCCCTGCGCGAGTTCGCGCCCGAGCTGCTCATCATCTCGGCCGGTTTCGACGCCCACCACCTGGACCCGCTGGGCGGCCTGAAGTTTACCGACGAGGACTACCACTGGATCACCCGCGAGCTGATGAAGTTGGCTGACGAGACGGCCCAGGGCCGCGTGGTCTCTGTGCTCGTAGGCGGCTACATCCTGTAAGTCCT
>CAUPQO010000234.1:0-4547 GCA_963513295.1 uncultured Hylemonella sp. | reverse complement strand
CTTGAGCAGGGAATCCGTCAGTTCCTTGCCGGTGCACACCGGCACGGCCGGGATGTCGTAGATCGGCTTGTCGGGGTAGAGCTCCATGGGCTGGCCGCCGGGGTAGGCGAGCGAGTCGATCACATGGGCCTTGATTTCGAGCAGGCCGAGCTCGAAAACCTGGAACAGGCCGACAGGGCCGGCACCGACGATCAGGGCATCGGTTTCGATCGGGCCGTCATGGGCCTGGGCGGTCTGGATCACGGCGGGGCTGAGTTTGAAGTCCATTCTTTGCGGGCAGGTTAGCGGACAAGCTCCTTGAGCTTGCCGGTTTTGTCTTTCCACTCGTCTGCGTCAGGCAGGGCGGGCTTGCGTTTGGTGATGCTCTTCCAGGTCGGCAGCTTGGCCAGATCGGCGTTGAGCTTGGTCATGTGCTGCTGGTCGGCCGGCACGTCCTCTTCGGCGTAGATGGCGTTGACCGGGCACTCGGGGATGCAGACGGCACAGTCGATGCATTCGTCCGGATCGATGGTCAGGAAGTTCGGTCCTTCGCGGAAGCAGTCGACGGGGCAGACGTCAACACAGTCGGTGTATTTGCAGCGGATGCAGGATTCGGTGACGACGTGGGTCATTTGTAGTTCTGGCCAAGACTAAAAGTCCTTGATTTTATTGGCTTTTGAAGATCAATGGGATTCTCGCCCTTGTCGGACAGAGGGTTGTTGAGATGGATCAATCCCCGGGGGGTCAATTCACCAGCACCGCCCCCGAGGTCTTGTGGCTGGCCGTGTCCACCAGGATCAGCGAACCCAGGCTGCGGGAGCGGCCAAAGGACAGGGCCGGAATGGCTTCCTGCAGGGCCAGTTCCACGTGGCCGATGGCGTTCGGCTCCAGCTGCGTGGCATCCTCCTCGGCCAGGGTGTTGATGTCCAGGCGGTGCACGATGCGCTTGACCCGGGCCTTGACCCAGCGGTGTCCGTGCAGGGCCCAGTAGACCCGGCCGGCCACCAGGGGCTCGTCGTCCATCCAGGCCACGGTGGCCAGCAGTTCGCACGAGGTCTGGTCCTGGCCGGCGGCCAGCAGCCAGTCGCCGCGGGAAACGTCCACCTCGCAGTCCAGCACGATGCCGGCACTGTGCCCGGCACTCACGCTGCCGCCCTGGCGTACGTGGTTCAGCACCTGGGCCACGGTGGTGCTCTGCCCGCTGGGGAAGATGCGAACAGTGTCGCCGGCCTTCACGCCACCGGCAGCCACCCGGCCCCAGAAGACACGACGGCCCTGGGAGGTGTCGCTGGAGGAGGAGAACTTTTCCACCCACTGCACTGGAAAGGCCAGAGGCAGGGCCGTGTCCGCGGCCGTCACCGGCAGCTGCTCCAGGATGTCCAGCAGAGTCGGGCCGTGGTAGCCGCACCAGCCATCCTGCCCTGGCGCATCGACCACGTTCCAGCCCTGCAGGGCCGAGACCGGCACGGTGGCGCGCACGGCCAGGCCGGCGCTGAGCGCGAAGGCCTGCAGCGCGTCATGGATGTGGCGGAAGGCCAGCGCAGCGTCGTCCACCGCGTCGAGCTTGTTGACGGCGAAGACGATGGAGGGCACACGCAGCAGCTGCAGCAGCAGGCTGTGGCGGCGCGTCTGCGGCAGCAGGGCCAGGGCCGGCTTGCGCCAGTCCAGCTTGCTGGCATCGACCAGCACCACGGCGGCATCGGCGCTGGAAGCGGCGGTGACCATGTTGCGGGTGTACTGCTCGTGGCCCGGCGCGTCGCCGATGATGAACTTGCGCGTCTCGGTGCTGAAGTAGCGGTAGGCCACGTCGATGGTGATGCCCTGCTCGCGCTCGGCGGACAGGCCGTCGGTCAGCAGGGCCAGGTCAGTCTGGCCCTGGCGCTGCACGCCGGCCAGGTGGTCCTGCAGCACGGCGCGGGTGTCGACCAGCAGGCGGCCGATCAGGGTGCTTTTGCCGTCATCAACGCTGCCGCAGGTGATGAATTTGAGTGCGTTCATCAGAAATACCCATCCTTCTTTCGTTTCTCCATGGACGCATCGGACGTCTGGTCGTCCATGCGCGTGGCACCGCGCTCGCTGACCTCGGCCGCCAGGGTCTCGATCACGATCTCGCTGGCGCTGGCGGCTGTGCTGGCCACCGGGCAGGTGCAGGTGATGTCGCCCACGGTGCGGAAACGCACGTCGCGCACCACGATCTGTTCGCCCTCGCGCGGCGGGGTCAGCGGCGTGACCGGCACCAGCATGCCGCGCCGGTCCACCACCTCGCGTTGGTGCGTGTAATAGATCGAGGGCAGGGCGATGTGCTCGCGCTCGATGTACTGCCAGACGTCCAGCTCGGTCCAGTTGGAGATCGGGAAGACGCGGAAGTGCTCGCCCGGGGCCAGGCGGGTGTTGAACAGGGTCCAGAGCTCGGGGCGCTGGGCCTTCGGAGCCCACTGGCCGAAGCTGTCGCGGTGGGAGAAGATGCGCTCCTTGGCGCGGGCCTTCTCCTCGTCGCGACGGGCGCCGCCGATCAGCGCGTCGAAGCGGAATTCCTCGATGGCTTCGAGCAGCGTGACCGACTGGTGCACGTTGCGGCTTTCGCCCGGATGGGCCAGGCGCACGGTGCCGCGTTGCATGGAGTCTTCCACCTTGCGCACGATCAGCTCGGCGCCCAGCTCGGTCGCGCGCCGGTCGCGGAAGGCGGTCACCTCGGGGAAGTTGTGGCCGGTGTCGATCATCAGCAGCGGGTAGGGCAGGCGGCCGCTACCGGAGGGACCGTCCTTGCCCCCGAAGGCTTTCTCGGCGCACTTGAGCAGCACCAGCGAGTCCTTGCCGCCCGAGAACAGCAGGGTCGGGCGTTCGAAAGTGGCGGCCACCTCGCGCAGGATGAAGATGGTTTCTTCCTCGAGTGCGTCGAGGTGGGCGTTGCTCAGCTGGTGCACGGTGGCGTTCAGTAGTTCGTGTTCGGTGCGGGCGTTCATGCTTGCGCTCCTTGTTTCAGGGGTACCTGGACATGCAAGCCGCATTCTTTCGCGCTCTCACTTTGGCTACGGCCGGGCTCTGGCGAGCCCTTGACTTCAGCTGCGCTGAAGTCAGCCCGCGCCGAAACGAAAGCGCCATGCGTGTCGCTTTGCGACACGGCCACTTCGTGGCTGGAATGCGGTTTGACGTGCAAACCGCATTCTTTGGCGCTTTCGTTTTCCCACCACCAGCGCCCTGCGCGGAAGTCCTCGCCCAGCGAAATGGCGCGGGTGCAGGGCTCGCAGCCGATGCTGGGGTAGAACTGGTCGTGCAACTGGTTGTAGGCCACGTTGTTGGTCTTGATGTAGAACCAGACGTCGCCCCAGGTCCACTCGGCCAGGGGGTTGAACTTGAGGCGGTGAGCATTGCTGTCGTCGATGAAGGGCACCTCGGCGCGCGCGCCGGACTGCTCGCGGCGCAGGCCCGTGACCCAGGCTCGCTTGTCGGCCAGGGCGCGCTCCAGCGGCTCCATCTTGCGGATCTGGCAGCAGGCCAAGCGCAGTTCGATGCTGCGGTACATGGCGTCCTTGCCTTCGCGCTGCACGAAGGTCACCACGGCCTCGGTCTGCGGCTGGAAGATTTCCACCGGCGCGCACGAGGTCGCCTTGAGCTGGTGCATCAACTCCAGGGTCTGGGTGTGCAGGCGGCCGGTGTCGAGCACGAAGATGCCGATATTCAGTTGCAGTGCATTGACCAGATGCGCCAGCACCATGTCTTCCGCACCCAGGCTGCAGGCCAGGCTGACCAGGGAGGGGCCGCCGGGCATGACGGGGGCGTAGTCGCGCGCGGCCTGTTGCAGCAATTCTTGTGTGCGGGCCAGCTTGGCGGTGTAGGCGCTGCTGGCGCGGGCGTTGAGTTCGGTGGCTTTCATGTGATGGCTTTCGGCTCAGGCGGCCTGCACGAAGCGCGGGCGCGGCACGATGGCGTCGCCCTGGTAATGGCTCTTGAAGCGCGCGAGCTGGCGCTCGGCCACGGCCGGGTCCTGGTCGGCCCGCAGCACGGCGGCATCGAAACCGTTGCGTGCCAGCAGGGGCAGCTGGTCGACCAGCACGTCGCCGGTGGCACGGATCTCGCCCTGGTAGCCCAGACGGCGGCGCAGCAGGAAAGCCTGGCTGTGGGCGCGGCCGTCGGTGAAGCTGGGGAAGTGCAGGTCGATGCGGGTCAGGCCTTCGAGTGCCAGTGTGCGCGGGTCGGCGTCGTTGGCCAGGACCAGCACCCCCAGATCCTGGGGCTCGGTCGCCGCGGTGTCAGCGTGCATCAGTTTCATCGTGGGTCTTTCTTCAGGCCGTGGCGGCGGCTTCATGGCCGGTTTCGTGGCGGGCCTGCTGGCCGGCCTGCTTGAACGCTTCGCTGCCGACACGGCGCAGCGTGTCGATGAAAGCCTCGCCGTCCTGGCGTTGCTCGCGGTAGGTGTCCAGCAGGGCCTCGATCACGTCGGGCACTTCATGGGCGGAGAAGGAGGGGCCGATGACCTTGCCCGGCACCGGCTCGCCCGACAGCAGCTTGCCGTCGGAGCCGCCCACGGTGACCTGGTACCACTCCTTGCCGTCCTTGTCCACGCCCAG
>CAUPQO010000233.1:0-4617 GCA_963513295.1 uncultured Hylemonella sp. | reverse complement strand
TTGGCCACGGCCTGGTAGCCATAGTCCAGCCGGGCCTGGGGCTCCAGCCCGAAGTAGGGTGTCTGCGCGCCGCTGTGGCCGGCGTCCGAACTGATGACGGCAAAACCCTGGTGCAGCGCACCCGTGAGCGGGCCGCCGCCCAGCGCGCCCTCGGCCGGGCGCACCGCGCCGTCCAGGCCGCCGTTGCCCTGGTAGTAGAAACGGCCGTTCCAGACCTCGGGCAGGCGCATCTCGAAGCCGATGGCGTAATCACGGCCATCGCTGCCCTTGCGCTGCTGCATGCTGCCCTTGACCAGGCAATGCGTCGCCACCGGGTTGCCGCCCTGCTTCAGCGTGCCGGCAGGCACCGGTGTGGCGGCGTCGATGCGGGTCTGTGTGTGGTTGAAGCTGTCCTTGAGCGCTGCGCAGCTCTGCAGCGCGGCACCCGTAGCCGCGGGCAGCGCCAACGTGCGCGCGCCGGGTGCCTCGGGGGCGGTGCTGCAGGCCGACAGCCATGCAGCAGACAGTGCAAGGAGGTAAGCCGGGTGCATGCGTTTCATGGTTTCTCCAGAGGGACGTCTTCGGACAGCGGATCGAACGGGTCTCGGGCTCAGCCCTTGTGCTTGGCGGCGCCCAGGTAGGTGTCGATCACGCGCGGGTCCTGGGCCAGCTGGGCGGCCGGGCCCTGCAAGGCGATCTCGCCCATTTCCAGCACATAAGCGTGGTCGGCCACGGCCAGCGCGGCGCGCGCGTTCTGCTCCACCAGCACGATGGTCACGCCGGTCTGGCGCAGGGTCTCGATGATGGCGAAGATCTCGCGCACGATCAGCGGCGCCAGGCCCAGGCTGGGTTCGTCCAGCATCAGCAGCTTCGGGCTAGACATCAGCGAACGGCCCACCGCCAGCATTTGCCGCTCACCCCCCGACAGTGTGCCGGCCAGCTGGCTGCGGCGCTCCTGCAGGCGCGGGAACAGGGTGTAGACCTCGTCGAGCTTGTCGCGCCAGCGGGCATTGCCCAGGCGCTTCTGGCGGAAGCCGCCGAGGATCAGGTTGTCCTCGACCGGCATGCTGGAGAAGAGTTCGCGTTTTTCCGGCACCAGCGAGATGCCGCACATCACGCGCTCTTCCAGCGTCAGGCGGCCGATGTCCTGGCCGTCGAAGCTGACCCGGCCCTGGCCGGGCAGGATGCCCATCAGGGAGTTGAGCAGGGTGGACTTGCCGGCGCCGTTGGGGCCGATCACGGTGATCACGCTGCCCTTGTCGGCCTGCAGGCTCAGGCCGTGCAGGACTTCGGCGCGGCCGTAGCCGGAGCGCAGGTCTTGCACCTGCAGCAGGAGGGTACTCATGGTCGTCATCTTCAGTGCTCCGTGCCCAGGTAGGCGGCACGCACCTTGGGGTCCTGCTGGATCTGCGTCGGCGGGCCCTGGGTCAGCAGGGTGCCGAACTCCATCACGACCAGGTGGTCGCAGACCTCCATCACCAGGTCCATGTCGTGTTCCACCAGCAGGATGCTCATGCCCTCGCCCTGCAACTGGCGCAGCACGGCGATCAGGTCCTGCTTTTCCTTGTGGCGCAGGCCGGCGGCCGGCTCGTCCAGCAGCAGCAGGGTGGGGTCGCTGCACAGGGCGCGGGCGATCTCCATCAGGCGCTGCAGGCCCATGGCCAGGTTGCCGGCCTGCTCGTGCAGGTAGGCGCCCATGCCAATGCGCTCCAGTTGGCGCTGTGCTTCGCGGTAGAGCTGGCGTTCTTCGTCGCGGTTCAGCCGGGTCATGGCACTCACCACGCCCTTGCGACCGCGCAGGTGGGCGCCCAGCGCCACGTTCTCCAGCACGGTCATGTCCGGAATCATCTTCACGTGCTGGAAGGTGCGGCCCATGCCGCGGCGTGCAATCTCGCGCGAGGGCAGGCTGTCGAGCTGTTCACCCGCAAACACCACATGGCCGCGGGTCATGCCCAGCACGCCGGTCACTAGGTTGAAGGTAGTGGACTTGCCGGCGCCGTTGGGGCCGATCAGGCCGACGATCTGGCCGGCGCGGATCTGGAAGCTGATATCGTTGACGGCCACCAGGCCGCCGAACTCCTTGCGGATGGCCTGCACGTCCAGCAGCAGCTCGCCGGTGGCGGGCTTGGCGCGCTCGGGTAGGGGCGCGGCATCGCTCCAGTCGTTCCTGCGCTGGCGCCGCGGCAGCTTCTTCTCCACCATGGACCACAGGCCGTCGGGCAGGTACTTCAGCACCAGTACCAGGGCGATGCCGAAGACGATGATCTCGTAGCTGCCACTGGTGCCGATCAGGCGCGGCAGCAGGACCTGCAACTGGTCGTCCAGCACCTTGATCAGGCCGGCGCCCACCAGCGCCCCCCAGACGTGGCCGACACCGCCCACCACGGCCATGAACAGGTACTCGATGCCCATCTTCAGGCCGAAGGCCGCCGGGCTGACCGAGCGCTGGAAGTGCGCGAACAGCCAGCCCGCCAGCGCGGCCAGCAGTGCGGCGAGCACAAAGATGGTGACCTTGTAGCGGAAGGTGTTGACGCCCATGGCCTCGGCCATCTGTGCGCCGTTTTTCAGTGCCCGGATGGCGCGACCGGCGCGCGAGTCCAGCAGGTTGAGCACCGCCACGGCCGCCAGCAGCACGATGGCCCAGAGCAGCACGAAGAAACCGCGGCCCTCACCGAAATCGAAACCGGCCAGGCCCAGGGTCTTGATCCCGGTGATGCCGTCGTATTTGCCCAGCGCTTCGAGGTTGCCCATCAGGTAGTAGAGCGACAGGCCCCAAGCGATGGTGGCCAGGGGCAGGTAATGGCCCGACATGCGCAGCGTGATCAGGGCCAGCAACAGCGCGCAGGTGGCGGTCAGCGCCAGGCCGATGGGCAGGGTCAGCCAGGGTGCGACGCCCAGCTGCACGGTCAGCACGGCCGTGGTGTAGGCACCGATGCCCACAAAGGCCGCCTGACCGAAGGAGGTCAGGCCGCCGACGCCGGTGAGCAGCACCAGACCCAGGCAGGTCAGGCTGTAGATGCCGATGGTGTTGAGCTGGGTGAACCAGAAGTCCGGCAGCGGCAGCACGGTCAGCAGGGGGATGGCGATGGCAAAGGCCAGCAGGCCCAGGGTACGAGGCGACTTCATATCTCAGTGGTCCTCGTCGGAGTGGCCGCTGGTGAGCGAGCGCACCAGCAGGACGGGCAGTATGACGGTGAACACGATGACTTCCTTGAAGGCGCTGGCCCAGAAGGAGCCGAAGGATTCGATGACACCCACGAACATGGCGCCTATCAGTGCGCCCGGGTAGCTGGAGAGGCCAGCCACGACGGCGGCCACGAAACCCTTGAGGCCGATGATGAAACCCGAGTCGTAGAAGATGGTGGTGGGGGGGCCGATCAGCAGGCCCGAGAGCGCACCGATCAGTGCCGCCATGGTGAAGCTCAGCTGGCCGGCGGCATGGCTGGAGATGCCCATCAGGCGCGCACCCAGGCGGTTGACGGCGGTGGCCCGCAGCGCCTTGCCGAACAGCGAGCGCTCGAAGAACAGCCACAGCAGCACGATGAGTGCCAGCGAAGCGACGCCGATGATGATGGTCTGGCCCGACAGCATGACCGGGCCCAGGTTCAGGCGCAGGTCCCAGAAGGCCGGGTTGCGGAAGCCCTCGGCACCGAAGAACAGCAGGCCCAGGCCGGTGAGGGCGAAGTGCACGCCCACCGAGACGATGAGCAGCACCAGCGGCGTGGCCGATTCCAGCGACTGGTAGGCCACGCGGTAGACCAGCGGACCGAAGGCGGTGACCACAGCCACCGACAGCAGGGCCTGTACCAGCAGGTGGAACTGCTGCGGCGCGGCCCACAGGGTGATGAGCGATACGAGCACGGGCACGATCAGGGTCTTGAGCGCCGGCTTGAGGGCGGCGAGCAGGTCGCCGTGGTGGCGCCAGCGGGTGTAAAGCTCCATGAGCGCGGCCATGCCGGCCAGCAACAGCAGCAGCCAGACCGTGCCGGGCACCTGGCCGGTCTGCAGGATGGCCAGGGTCAGGGCGCCGTAGGCAACAAACTCGCCTTGCGGGATGAAGATGACGCGCGTGACGGCGAACACCAGCACGGTGGCGATGCCCAGCAGCGCATAGATGGCGCCGTTGGTCAGGCCGTCGAGCAGCAGAATGCTCGCAATAGTCGAATCCATGGGCGGGGGTCCGGACGGTGAAAAAAAGAAGAAGAGAGGGCTGGTGCAGGCACGGCGCCTGCACCAGAGCCGTCACGCCCGCAGGGGCGTGACGGGAACAGGCGGACGCTTATTGAACGACGACGAACTTGCCGTCCTTGACCTGCAGCAGCACCGCGGTCTCGTTGGTGTAGCCCCAGTGGTCGGTAGCGCTCCAGTTCATCACGCCGTGCGAGAACACGGTGCGGCCCATGGTTTCCATGGCGTCACGCAGAGCGGCGCGGAACTCGGGCGTGCCCGGCTTGGCCTTCTTCAGCGCCATCGGCACGATCTTCTGCAGCACGATGGCCGCGTCGTAGGAGTGGGCGGCAAACTGGTTGCGGCTGCCCGCGCCGTAGGCCTTTTCGTAGTTGGTGACGAAATCCACCGCGGCCTTCTTGGACGGGTGGTTGTCGGGCAACTGCTCGGCGACCACGGCGGGGCCGGAGG
>CAUPQO010000232.1:0-4622 GCA_963513295.1 uncultured Hylemonella sp. | reverse complement strand
GGCCACTACTCGGTGGCCGGCGAGTCGGTCTACGACCACCCCTTCCAGTGGGGCAGCAAGCGCACCGGCCCGGACCTGGCGCGCGTGGGCGGCAAGTACAGCGACGAATGGCATCGCCTGCACCTGATCAATCCGCGTGACCTCGTGCCCGAATCGAATATGCCGGCCTACCCCTGGCTGGCCACCGACATGGTCGATGCAGCCTCCATGCCGCGCCACATGAAGGCGCTGCGCACCGTGGGCGTGCCGTACACCGACGAGCAGATCACCAAGGCGGGCGAGGAGGTCAAGGGCAAGTCCGAAATGGACGCCGTGATCGCCTACCTGCAGGTCCTGGGCACGGCCCTCAAATAAGACGGAGACCCCATCATGGACGTCAACACCCTTCGTTCTGCCGTGACCGTCGCAGGCCTGATCTGCTTCATCGGCATCGTGCTGTGGGCCTGGTCAAGCCGCAACGCGGCTGATTTCGAAAAGGCGGCCCAGCTGCCCTTCGAGCAGGATTAACGCGCCGTCAAAGGAAGAAAAATGAGCGATTTCACAAGCAACTTCTGGTCGGTTTTCGTCACGGCGGTCACCATCGTGGGCATCATTGCCTGCCTGGTGCTGCTCTGGGTCAGCGGCAAGGCCAAGGCCATGACCGCCAACGACAACACCACCGGCCACGTCTGGGACGGCGACCTGCGCGAGATGAACAACCCCCTGCCACGCTGGTGGGTCTGGCTTTTCATCATCACCGTGGTCTTCAGCCTGATCTACCTGGCCATGTACCCGGGCCTGGGCAGCAGCCCGGGCAAGCTGGGCTGGAGCCAGCAGGGGCAGTACCAGGCCGAGATGGCCAAGGGCGAGAAGGAAGTCGCCCCCCTGTATGCCCGTTTTGCTGCCATGAGCGTGCAGGACATGGCGCGTGATCCGCAGGCCATGGCCATCGGCGAGCGCGTGTTCATGAACAACTGCTCGCAATGCCACGGTTCCGATGCTCGCGGCAGCAAGGGTTTCCCCAACCTGAGCGATGGCGACTGGCTGTATGGCGGCACACCCGAGCAGATCAAGGAGTCCATCACCAAGGGGCGCGTCGGCAACATGCCGCCCATGGGCGCGGCCGTGGGCACCCCGGATGACGTCAAGAACGTGGCCCACTACGTGCTGAGCCTGTCCAACAGCCCGCATGACACGCTGCGCGCCTCGCTGGGCAAGGCCAAGTTCGGTGCCTGTGCCGCCTGCCATGGCATGGACGGCAAGGGCAACGTGGCCCTGGGCGCCCCCAACCTGACGGACGACACCTGGCTGCACGGCTGGGGCGAAAACGCCATCATCAGCATCGTCAACAACGGCAAGGTCAACCAGATGCCGGCCCAGGAGGGCAAGCTGAGCGCCGCCCAGATCCATGTGCTGTCCGCCTATGTCTGGAGCCGCTCCGGCGGCACGAAAGTAGCGGCCCAGTAAGGGCCGGGGAGTCGATTTGAGCGATCCTGATAGCGCTGGCCGCAAGGTCATCCCCATCACCGCGCAGGCGCCGGATGCGGCCGCCATCGCGGAGGATGCGGAATTGGTCTCGCTCTACGAGGCCCACAAGAAAATCTATCCCCGCAGCGTCAGTGGCCTGTTCAGCCGCTGGCGCTGGGTTTTTGTGTGGCTGACCCAGCTGGTCTTCTATGGCCTGCCCTGGCTGGAGTGGGGTCAGCGCCAGGCGGTGCTGTTCGACCTGGGGGCGCGGCGCTTCTACATCTTCGGCCTGGTCCTGTATCCGCAGGACTTCATCTACCTGACAGGCCTGCTGGTCATCTCGGCGCTCGCCCTGTTCCTGTTCACGGCGGTGGCCGGGCGCCTGTGGTGCGGCTACGCCTGCCCGCAGACGGTCTATACCGAAATCTTCCTCTGGATCGAGCACCGCATCGAAGGCGACCGCTCGGCCCGCATGCGGCTGGATGCCGCTCCGTGGTCCCTCAACAAGATCGCGCGCAAGGGTGGCAAGCACCTGGTCTGGCTGGCCGTGGCGCTGTGGACCGGTTTCACCTTCGTCGGCTACTTCACGCCCATCCACGAACTGGGCCAGGAGTTCCTCCAGTCGCGCATGGGGTCCTGGGAGGTGTTCTGGGTGATCTTCTACGGCTTTGCCACCTACGGCAATGCCGGTTTCATGCGCGAGCAGGTCTGTAAGTACATGTGTCCGTATGCGCGTTTCCAGAGCGCCATGTTCGACAAGGACACGCTGATCGTCAGCTACGATACGGAACGTGGCGAACCCCGTGGCGCGCGCTCGCGCAAGGCCGATCCGGCCGCGCTCCAGCTGGGCGCCTGTGTCGACTGCAGCCTGTGCGTGCAGGTCTGCCCGACCGGCATCGACATCCGCAAGGGGCTGCAGTACGAGTGCATAGGCTGCGGCGCCTGCGCCGACGTCTGTGACACCGTGATGGACAAGATGGGCTACGCGCGTGGCCTGGTCAAGTACTCGACGCAGAACGCCATCAAGAACAAGTGGACGCAGGCCGAGACCTGGAAACACGTGTTCCGTCCGCGGGTGCTGGTCTACACCTCCATCCTGGCCGGGGTCTGCATTGCCATGCTGGTGAGCCTGGCGATGCGCACGCCCTTCAAGGTGGACGTGGTGCGCGACCGCGGCGTGATGGCGCGCATCGTTGCCGGTGGCATGATTGAGAACGTCTACCGCCTGCAGATCATGAACGCCACCGAATCCGACCAGCACTACCGCCTCACGGTCAGCGGCCTGCCGGGCCTGGCGCTGGCCTCCGAGGAGGAGGTCGTGGTCGACTCCACGCAGTCACGCTGGGTCGCGGTGCGCCTGCAGCTGCCCTACGAGGCGGCTGCCGCCGGTACCCACCCCATTCATTTCGAGATCACCGCACGCGACAGCTCGGCAAAATTGCGCGAGAAGTCGGTGTTCCTGGTACCCCGTTGAGGAGCCAAGCGCATGAACGATCAAAGTCGCACGACGCCACCCGAGCCCTGGTGGAAGTTTGGCCATGTCTGGCTGGTGCTGGCCGGCCCGGTCATCGTGGTGATCGCCGGTTTCATCACGCTCTATCTGGCCATCAGCCGGCCCGATCCGGTGCTCAGCCCGGACTATTACCGCCAGGGTATCGAGATCAACAAGACGCTGGCCACCGATCCGGCCAGCCTGGCGCCGGCCGTGCAGGCACGCAACCACGCGGCCACCGGCACACCGCCAGCGGTCACCAAGCCTTGAAGGCGCTCACATGAGGATGGCACGATGAAACTGCAAAAGCTCATGTGGATTGCCTGGCCGGCCTTTCTGGTCGCCGGCCTGCTCGAAATGCTGGTGTTTGCCATGGTCGATCCGCACGACCTGCACTGGTTCGGCCAGCCGGTCGAGCTGTCGCGCCAGGGCATCTACACCATCGCCTTTTTCGTCTTCTGGGGCATCGCCATGCTGTCCAGCGCGCTCACCACGCTGCTGGCCCTGTCGCCCTTCGAGGTCAACCAGTGCCCGCTGCCGCAGGACGAGCGGCCCGATGGTTGCCCCAAGCAGGAAGGCTGCTGCTGAAGGATCGGGGGGCCGTGCGGCCTCAGTGGCACTCGGTCTGGTGGTTGACCAGACGGGTCAGGGCTTCGGTGTCGAGGATGCGCACATGGCGCTGCTTGACCTCGACGATGCCGTCTTCCACGAACTTTGAGAAGGTGCGGCTGACGGTCTCGAGTTTCAGGCCCAGGTAGCTGCCGATTTCCTCGCGTGTCATGCGCAGGATCAGTTCGGACTGCGAGAAACCCCGCGCATGCAGGCGCTGCACCAGGTTCAGCAGGAAGGCCGCCAGGCGCTCCTCGGCGCGCATGCTGCCGAGCAGCAGCATGACGCCGTGCTCGCGCACGATCTCGCGGCTCATGATCTTGTGCACATGGCGCTGCAGGCCGTTGATCTCGCGCGACAGGTCCTCGATGCGGTCGAAGGGCATGACACAGACCTCGGCATCCTCCAGCGCCACGGCGTCGCAGGTATGGTGGTCGTTGACGATGCCGTCCAGGCCGATGATCTCGCCGGCCATCTGGAAGCCGGTCACCTGGTCGCGTCCGTCTTCCGAGGCGACGCAGGTCTTGAAAAAACCGGTGCGGATGGCGTAAAGCGAGTTGAATTTCTCGCCGTTGCGGAAGAGGGCGGTGCCGCGCTTGATCTTGCGGCGGCTGGCCACCATGGCGTCGAGGCGGTCGATTTCATCGGTGCTCAGGCCCATGGGCATGCAGAGCTCGCGCAGGTTGCAGTTGGAGCAGGCAACTTTGATGGTTTGCGGATTCATGCTCGATATTTTGACATCTGACATTGGGACCTTCCCGTACAGGATCGGATAGACCACCTCTACATTAGACCAGCATTTGATGCACATCAAGGCGGAAATTGCACAATTTCGGCACAGTCAGCCCATGAATTCTGATGCCGTAGAGCCTGTATCTGCCGAATTGCTGCGTCGCCACGACGTCGCCGGGCCACGCTACACCTCCTATCCCACGGCCGACCGCTTCGTCGAGGCCTTCCGCCCCGAGGATTACGCACGTTCCCTGCAGCAGCGCCGTTCCGGCGCGGCGGCCCTGGTGCTGCCGCTCTCGCTTTATGTGCACGTGCCCTTCTGCGAGTCGCTCTGTTATTACTG
>CAUPQO010000231.1:0-4689 GCA_963513295.1 uncultured Hylemonella sp. | reverse complement strand
CGCAACAGCCTGGCCGACCGCCTGTCCACCCTGCTCTATACGCGGCGCGGCCTGCTGCTGGCCCTGCTGCTGGCGCCGCCCCTGCTGTGGTTCGGTGTCATCTATCTGGGCTCGCTGTTCAGCCTGCTGGCCAACAGCTTCTTCCGCCTGGACGACTTCACCGGCCAGGTGGTGCGCGAGATCGGTTTTTCCAACTTCGTCGAGATCTTCACGCCCACCAACCTGGACGTGGCCCTGCGCAGCACCGTGATGGCGATCCTCGTCACCGTGGCCTGCGTGGTGATCGGTTTTCCCATCGCCTATTACATGGCGCGTTACGCGCGCGGCCCGCAAAAGGCCCTGCTCTATGTGGCCGTGATGCTGCCGCTGTGGTCCAGCTACCTGGTGCGCCTGTACGCCTGGAAGCTGCTGCTGGCCAAGGAAGGTGCCATCTCCTGGGTGATGCAGAGCCTGCAGCTGCAGTGGCTGCTGGACGCCCTGCTGTCCCTGCCGGTGGTGGGCGGCAGCTCGCTGAGCTTCTCGCCCATGGGCACCTTCATCGTCTTCGTCTACATGTGGCTGCCCTTCATGATCCTGCCCATCATGGCGTCGATCGAGCGCATCCCCGGCTCCTACCTCGAAGCCTCGGCCGACCTGGGTGCCAGCCCGGCCCAGACCTTCCGCCAGGTGATCTTCCCGCTGGCCATGCCGGGCATCGCGGCGGGCTCCATCTTCACCTTCTCGCTGACCCTGGGCGACTACATCATCCCCCAGGTCATCGGCAACTCCACGCTCTACATCGGGCAGGTGGTGTACCGCCAGCAGGGTGTGGCCGGCAACCTGCCCTTCGCCGCGGCCTTCTCGCTGGTGCCCATCGTGATCATCGGCGTCTACCTCTGGCTGGCCAAGCGCAAGGGGGCTTTCGATGCGCTCTGACACCTCCACCAAATTTTCGAAGCCGCAGCGCGGCGCCTCCTGGGGCCTCAAGGCGGCCACCTGGGCCGGCGTGCTCTTCCTGCACATTCCGCTGGCGCTCATCATCCTTTATGCCTTCAGCAGCGAGGACAAGAGCTACGTCTTCCCGCCCCCGGGCCTGACCACGCAATGGTTCGCCGTGGCCCTGGAGCGCCAGGACGTGTGGGACGCGATGAAGCTGTCCTTCCAGGTCGCGCTCTGGGCCACGGGCATCGCCGTGGTGCTGGGCACACTGGCCGCCGGCGCGCTGGCGCGCACGCAGTTCTTCGGCCGCGATGCCGTCAACCTGCTGCTCATCCTGCCCATCGCCCTGCCCGGGGTCATCACCGGCATCGCGCTGCGCTCGTCCTACCATGCCATGGAGATCCCCTTCAGCTTCTGGACCATCGTGATCGGCCACGCCACCTTCTGTGTGGTGGTGGTCTACAACAACGCGGTGGCGCGGCTGCGCCGCATCAGCCCGGCGCTGATCGAGGCCTCCATGGACCTGGGCGCCAACGCCTTCCAGACCTTCCGTTACGTGCTGCTGCCCCAGCTGGGCTCGGCCCTGCTGGCCGGCGGCCTGCTGGCCTTTGCGCTCAGCTTCGACGAGGTCATCGTGACCACCTTCACCGCCGGCCAGCAGACCACGCTGCCGATCTGGATGCTGCAGGAGCTGATCCGCCCGCGCCAGCGGCCCGTGACCAATGTGGTCGCCGTGATCATGATCGCGCTCACCTTCATTCCCATCGTGGCGGCCTACTGGCTCACCCGCGCCGACGAAGACAGCCAGAACCGCTGAGCGGTCCACCCCTACACCTCATTCATCAGCCCATCCAGGAGACCAGACCATGGGACACCCATCCGAACCCACCCTGCAGTTCCCCACCGAACTGCTGATCGACCAGCAAGTGGTCCGCGGCGAAGGCGCCGAGGAACCCATCCTCAACCCGGCCACGGGAGAGGTGCTGTGCACCGTGCGCGAAGCCTCGCCCGAGCAGGTGGCGCGCGCCGTCTCGGCCGCCAGCCGCGCCTGGGAATCCTGGTCGCAGACCACACCGGGCGAGCGCAGCAAC
This sequence comes from uncultured Hylemonella sp., assembly GCA_963513295.1. Lineage (GTDB taxonomy): Bacteria > Pseudomonadota > Gammaproteobacteria > Burkholderiales > Burkholderiaceae_C > Hylemonella. The sequence continues at coordinate 2,680 of CAUPQO010000231.1, read as the reverse complement.
CTGCTGCTCAAGCTGGCCGACGCCGTGGAAGCCAACGCCGCGCAGTTCGCACGCCTGGAGTCGCTCAACTGCGGCAAACCCTATGCGCGCGCGCTGGGCGACGAGATCCCGGCCATCGCCGACTGCTTCCGCTACTTCGCCGGTGCCGCGCGCTGCATGAGCGGCACGCTGGCAGGTGAGTACCTGGCCGGCCACACCAGCATGATCCGGCGCGACCCCATCGGCGTGGTGGCCTCCATCGCCCCCTGGAATTACCCGCTGATGATGGCCGCCTGGAAGACCGCGCCGGCCCTGGCCGCCGGCAACACCGTGGTGCTCAAGCCCAGCGAGCAGACGCCGCTGACCGCCTTGCTCTTCGGCCGCCTGGCCGCCGAGATCCTGCCCAAGGGCGTGCTCAACGTGATCTGCGGCCGCGGCGCCAGCGTGGGCCAGCCCCTGGTGGAGCACCCGCAGGTGCGCATGGTCTCGGTCACGGGCGACGTCTCCACCGGCCGCAAGATCCTGCAGGCCGCCTCGGGCACGCTCAAGCGCACCCACCTGGAGCTTGGCGGCAAGGCGCCGGTCATCGTCTTCGACGACGCCAACCTCGAGGAAGTGGTGGCGGGTGTGCGCACCTTCGGCTTTTACAACGCCGGCCAGGACTGCACCGCGGCCTGCCGCATCTACGCCGGCCCCAAGATCTACGAGAAGCTGGTCGCCGAACTCAGTGCCGCCGTGTCCACGCTCAAGATGGGCACGCAGGACGAGGACGGCGTGGAACTCGGCCCGCTGATCTCCGACCGCCAGCGCAACCGCGTGGCCAGCTTCGTGGAGCGCGCGCAGATGACCGGCCACATGGAAGTCACCACCGGCGGCAAGCTGCGCCAGGGCGCGGGCTACTTCTACGAGCCCACCGTGATCGCCGGCGCCAAACAGGACGACGAGATCGTGCGCCGCGAGGTCTTCGGCCCGGTGGTCTCGGTCACGCGCTTTTCCGATGCCGAGCAGGTGGTGGGCTGGGCCAACGATTCCGACTACGGCCTGGCCTCCAGCGTCTGGACCCAGGACGTCAGCAAGGCCATGCGCGTGGCCAAGCAGCTGCAGTACGGCTGCACCTGGATCAACACGCACTTCATGCTGGTCAACGAAATGCCGCACGGCGGGCTCAAGTCCTCCGGCTACGGCAAGGACATGTCCATGTACGCGCTGGAGGACTACACCGTCCCGCGCCACGTCATGGTCAAACTGTGAATTGAAGGATTGAAGGACAGGATCATGAAACACTCTTCCAACGAAGCCCTGATGGCCCGCAAGGCCGCCGCCACGCCGCGCGGCGTGGGCGTGATGGGCAACTTCTTTGCCGACCGCGCGAAGAACGCCGAACTCTGGGACGTCGAAGGCCGCCGTTACATCGACTTCGCCGGCGGCATCGCCGTGCTCAACACCGGCCACCGCCACCCGAAGGTGATCGCCGCCGTGCAGGCGCAGCTGGAACGCTTCACCCACACCTGCTACCAGATCGTGCCCTACGAGAGCTACATCGCCCTGGCCGAGAAGCTCAACGAGATCACGCCCGGCACGCACGCCAAGAAAACCGCCCTCTTCTCCACCGGCGCCGAGGCGGTGGAAAACGCCATCAAGATCGCGCGCGCGGCCACCGACCGCAGCGGCGTGATCGCCTTCGGCGGCGCTTTCCACGGCCGTAGCCTTTACGCCGTGGCCTTGACCGGCAAGGTCGCGCCCTACAAGAACGCCTTCGGCCCCATGGCGGCCGAGGTCTACCACGTGCCCTTCCCCAGCGACGCCGAGAGCCTGGCCGAGGCGCGCAAGGGCGTGGAACGCCTGTTCAAGTACGACATCGAACCCGGCCGCGTGGCGGCCTTCATCTACGAGCCGGTGCAGGGCGAAGGCGGCTTCAACATCATCCACCCCGAGGCCGTGCTCTGGATGCGCGAACTGTGCAACCAGCATGGCATCCTGATGATCGCGGACGAGGTGCAGACCGGCTTCGGCCGCACCGGCAAGCTCTTTGCCATGGGGCATTACGAAGGCCAGGGCATCACGCCCGACCTCATGACCAGCGCCAAATCCATGGCCGCCGGCCTGAACCTCTCGGCCGTCACGGGCCGTGCCGAGGTGATGGACGCGCCGGCCCCCGGCGGCCTGGGCGGCACCTATGCCGGCAACCCCCTGGCCGTGGCCGCCGCACACGCGGTGATCGACATCATGCGCGACGAACAGTTGCCCGAGCGCGGCCAGCAGCTGGGTGACCAGCTCCAGGCCCGCCTGCGCAGCCTGCAGGCCCGTGTGCCCCAGCTGGCCGAGGTGCGTGGCCTGGGCGCCATGGTGGCCGCCGAGTTCCGCCACGCCGACGGGCGCCCCGACGCCGACTTCACCAAGCAGGTCCATGCCCGCGCGCTGGCGCAGGGCCTGATCCTGCTGACCTGCGGCATGGACGGCAATGTGCTGCGTTTCCTCTTCCCGCTGACCATCGAGCAGCCCCTGTTCGAGGAGGCGCTTGTCATCCTCGAGACTGCGCTGACCGCGGCTTGAGGCAGAATCCCGCCTCTACCCAGGAGATTCCGCCATGGACATGAAGACCTCCCCGCTTTCCCTGCTGAAAGACCCCACCCTGCTCAAGACCGACGCGCTGATCAACGGCCAGTGGGTCAAGGGTGCCGCCGGCACACGCTTCGACGTG
>CAUPQO010000230.1:0-4711 GCA_963513295.1 uncultured Hylemonella sp. | reverse complement strand
TGGACAGCAGCAGGCGGCACAGGGCCACCCGGCGCTTCTCACCGCCCGAGAGCTTGCCGATCACGGCATCCCAGGGCGGCAGGCGCAGCGCGTCGGCGGCGATTTCCAGCTGGTGCTCGCCGCCGTCGCCGGCGGTGGCGATGATGGCCTCGAGCTTGGCCTGCTCGGCCGCCAGCGCGTCGAAGTCTGCGTTCTCGTCGGCGTAGGCCGCGTAGACCTCTTCCAGGCGCGCCTGGGCGGCCTTGGATTCGCCCATGCCGCCTTCGACGGCCTGGCGCACGGTTTCATTGGGGTCGAGCTGCGGCTCCTGCGGCAGGTAGCCGATCTTCAGGCCGGCCATGGGGATGGCCTCGCCCTCGTACTCCTTGTCGACCCCGGCCATGATCTTGAGCAGGGTGGACTTGCCCGAGCCGTTGAGGCCCAGCACGCCGATCTTGGCGCCGGGGAAGAAGGACAGGGAGATGTCCTTGAGGATGTAACGCTTCGGCGGCACGATCTTGCCGAGGCGGTTCATGGAAAAGACGTATTGGGCCATGGACGGTGGATTCTGCGGGGTAAAACCCGCATTATCCCCGCCCGACCGACTCCGGGCCGCGCAGCTCAGGATTTGGGCGGGTTGCGGGCGTTCCGCAGGGCCGCCTGGGCCACGGCGTCCAGCGCGTTGTCCACCATGTGGCGCTCGGACACGATGCGCATGATGCCGCGCGTGCGCAGCTGCTCCATGGTGCGGCGCGACATGGAGTGCGCCAGCCCCTTGCCCGAGATGAACATGAACAGGGTTCGGTGCGGGCTGGCCCAGGTCAGCTGGGCGCGAACCCACTCGCCCTTGAGTTGCAGCTCGACCCAGCAGCCGATGGCCAGATCGGCCGCATTCCAGGCGCTGGACACAGGCGCGCCACCGGGCGCCGTGGCCGGCATGACATCACCCTCAGGCAGGTACCCGGCCTCGTCGGCCTCGTGGCCGGCCATCCAGATCTGGTCGGCGTCGGCCGCCTCGATCACGCCGAAGCCGGTGCTCTCCTCGCCCGATTCCTGCGAAAACTCTTCGGGCAGCTCGTCGGGCATGCCCTCGAGCTCGGTCACCTCCAGGCCGTCCATGGGGTCTCCCAGGTCGTCGGGCGCCTGGATCGGCCTGGCGGCCTTGACCGGCGCGGGCGCCTTGATCTTGGGCGCCTCGAAAGCCTTCTCGTGCAAGGCAATCAACTGGTCCAGGAAACGCGGGATGCGCTCCGGCGGGTATTCGATGAGCAGCAAGCCATGGCGCAGCTTGACCAGCAGATTGGGCACCAGTTGCACCAGGCGATCCCGGTTACGCCGCGCCAGCTTGACCTGCACGCTCCAGATCAGGTCATCCACCAGGTCCAGGTAGCCCTGGGCGTCGGTCGTGCCGTCGGCGTTGCGCAACTGCGATTCGGCCACCACCTGGGCCCAGGGGCCGCACAGGAAGGCCACCACGAAATCCGGGACCTTCTTCTCGCGCAGACGCTCCTGGAAATCCGCCGCCAGCCGCTGCGCCAGCATATTGCGCTGCTCGGCATGCATCAGCGCGCGCGCGGCGTCTTCCTGCTTCGCGCGCAGTTCCAGGTCCACACGCGACCACTGCGCGTCCAGCATGGTCAGCGCCCGGGCAAAGGACTCGGGCTGACCGTCGCTGCCCAGCAGCTCGAGCACCGACGATGACACCATCTTGAGAAAGCGCTGGAAACGCTCGTCGTTCTCGGTCTTGTAACCCAGGCTCTGGTGCGTGATGCGGTCCAGGAACTGGCGCGCCGGGTGCTTGCGCTCACTGAAGAAACGCGGGTCGGCCTGGGCCAGGCGCAACAGCAGAGGCTCCAACTCCTTGACCTGGGCCCGCACCGGCGGCAACAGGCGCTGATCCTTGCCCAGGTTCTCCAGCATGAGACGCACCACCTCCTCGCCCAGTTGCTGGCCCAGCTCACGGTTCATGTTCTTGCCGGCCCCCTTGGCCGTGGCCTTGGCCTCCGTGAGGGCGCGTTCGCTCAGGCGCTTGATCATGGGTTCAACCATGCGCAGGTCTTCCAGCGCCACCATGGAGGCCGGCACCGTGTGCAGGAAATCCGTTCTCCGGTTGGCCCCGCCACTGAGATCGATCTCTGCCGTCAACAGGCGGCGCAGCTTGTCCAGTGTCAGCATGGTGCGGGTGACCGGGTGCTCGACCGGCGTGCCGCCCGGCGCCGGCGCGGCGGAGGTCAGCAGGGGCACCACCGGCTCGATCCCTTGCGAACGCAGCCAGTCGCCCAGTTCCTTGTAGAGCGTGCGCAGGCTGTGGCCCATGATGCCGGCGGCCGGGGTGATCAGTGCGGTGCGCGCCTGCTCGCTGGGCACGTGTTGCAGCAGGGTCTCGCGCAAGGCACGGGCAAAGGTCTCGGGGCGCAGGGGGTTGAGGTGGGCCTGCACCGACATCCAGCCCATCAGGCTGCTGATCAGCGCATTGAGCGGCGGCATCACCTCGTCCACCGCCATCTGGATCTCCTGCTGCGCCATGGCGAACTCGATGTTGGCGTCGAGCTGGCCCTCGTCGAGCAACTGGATGTCCTCGAAGCGCACCAGCGCCTCCGGGTCGCTGGCATGGCTGCCGCTGCGGTAGATCGCCAGGCGCAACTGCACGCCGAAAGTGGCGCGCACGGCCTCGGCCTGGCGGCGCAAGTCCTCGACGATGGGCTGGCTCAGACCGCGCTGGTTGACCTTGGAGACCTTGCCGTTCACCTGCTGCATGGCGATGTCCAGGCCCTTGATCACATCATCGATCAGCGAGCCGGACTGCTCCAGCACCGCCTCGATGCAGTCGTGCAGGGAAGGCTTCTCGGCGGTCGGATCATCCGACACGCCCAGGCGCCGCATGCGAAACTTTTTCATGGATTCTTTGTTCATTGCCCGGGCTCGGGCCCGGTACTTGTTACATTTTCTACCGAGTACATGACAGCGCCTACGCCCTGACAACATTTTGTTACGGGTATGACAAAAATGGCGAGAAGGAACAATTTCCGTCAAATAACGCTGCTTGGCAAGCACCACCCGCCGAAGCATGCGACAATGATGTCCGTTGCCGTTCAGTTGCGCGCAACATCAGCACACTGCTGGGGGCTTTGTCACCGCGACCCGCGGACCGACGGTCCCACCCTTGAACCCTATCTGCCTTTGACTGGCCAGGTACCCCAGGTACCTGTACTGGCCGATATCCCAGCGCCCGGATGGGCGCCATCTACATGAACTTTGAAGATCTGAAACTGGCTCCGGCCATCCTGAAGGCTGTGCGCGAGCAGGGCTACGAGACCCCCACGGCCATCCAGGCCCAGGCGATTCCGCTGGTGCTCGAGGGCCACGACCTGCTGGGCGGCGCCCAGACCGGCACCGGCAAGACCGCCGCCTTCACCCTGCCCCTGCTGCACCGCCTCACCATGAGCCGCAGCGCGCAGAACAAATGGGGCGGTACCGGCATCCGCGCCCTGGTGCTGACACCCACGCGTGAGCTGGCCGCCCAGGTCGAGGAATCGGTGCAGACCTACGGCAAGTACCTGCAACTGACGTCCACCGTCGTCTTCGGCGGTGTCGGCATGAACCCGCAGATCAGCCGCCTGAAGAAGGGCGTGGACATCCTGGTCGCCACACCGGGCCGCCTGCTGGACCTGCAGCAGCAGGGTTTCCTGGACCTGTCCACGGTGCAGACCCTGGTGCTGGACGAAGCCGACCGCATGCTGGACATGGGCTTCATCCACGACGTGAAGAAGGTGCTGGCCCTGGTGCCCAAGGACAAGCAGAGCCTGCTGTTCTCGGCCACCTTCAGTGACGAGATCCGCGAGCTGGCCAACGGCCTGCTCAAGAACCCGCAGAGCGTGCAGGTCACGCCGCGCAACACCACGGTGCAGCGCATCACCCAGGTCATCCACCCGGTGGGCCGCCGCAAGAAAAAGGCCCTGCTGGCTCACATCATCAAGGAACACGACTGGAGCCAGGTGCTGGTCTTCGTGCGCACCAAGTTCGGCGCCAACAACGTGGCCGAATACCTGGAAAAGAACGGCATCACCGCCATGGCCCTGCACGGCAACAAGAGCCAGGGTGCCCGCACCCAGGCCCTGGCCGGCTTCAAGAGCGGCGACGTCCGCGCCCTGGTGGCCACCGACATCGCCGCGCGCGGCATAGACATCGACGATCTGCCGCACGTGGTGAACTACGAGATCCCCAACGTCAGCGAAGACTACGTGCACCGCATCGGCCGCACCGGCCGTGCTGGCGCTGACGGTGCCGCCGTCAACCTGGTCTGCCTGGACGAGGAAGGCTTCATGGCCGACATCGAACGCTTCACCAAGCAGAAGATCGAGGTGCAGGTGGTCGAAGGCTTCGGCCCCGAGCCGGGCGAGCGCGCCGAGCCCATCGCCATGGGTCGCCAGACCATCTGGGGTGGCGCCGGCAAGCCGCCGAGCCGCGAAGTCATGGCCGCAGCCGCCAAGGCAGCGCGCTCCGAGATGATGCAGCGCATGCGCGACAACAAGGCCGGCCAGGGCGAACGCAGCAAAGGCGGCGGCCAGGGTCAGGGCCAGCGCAGCGGCGGCGGACAAAACCAGCCGCGTGGCGGCCAGTCCAAACCCCAGGGTCAACGTGCCCAGGGCCAGGGCCAGGGCCAAGGCGGTCAGGGCCGCAACAACGAACAGCGCCGCAGCAACAACGGCCCGCGTGCTCAGGGTCAGGGCGG
>CAUPQO010000229.1:0-4719 GCA_963513295.1 uncultured Hylemonella sp. | reverse complement strand
TCGGCTGTTTCGGCGGCGCGGCGGCCACGGCGGCGCTGGTGGACGGCCGCAACCCCGAGGTCATGCGCCATGCTTTGGCCACCGCGGCGACCTTTGCCTCGGGCCTGCAACAGGCCTTCCGCTCCGACGCCATGACCAAGTGCCTGCACGCCGGCCACGCGGCCTGGGTGGGCGTGAACGCGGGCAAGGGCGCGGCCCAGGGCATCACGGGCGCGCTGGACATTCTCGAAGGCGCTGCCGGTTTTGGTGCCGCGCTGTCGGTCAACCCGAACTGGGCCGAGGCCACGCGGGACCTGGGCACGCGCTACAACATCCAGATCATCACGCAGAAGAACCACGGCTGTTGCGGCCACACCTTCGCGGCCATCGACGCCATGCTGGACATCCGCCAGCTGCACCGCATTGACCCGGCGCAGATCGCGTCCATCCGCATCGACACCTACCAGACCGCGCTGGACGTGACCGGCAACTTCGAGCCGCGCACCGCCTTCGAGGCCAAGTTCAGCCTGCCCTATGTGGTGGCGCATGCCCTGCTGTACGGCGCCGTGCGACTCGATGCCTTCGAGCCGTTGCGTCTGCAGGATGCCGGCCTCCGCGCGCTGATGGCCAAGACGAAACTCGTGGCCGACCCGCAACTCAGCGCCGGTTTCCCGGCCCTGCGCGCTGCGCGCATTGTCATCACACTGCGTGATGGTCGCGTGATCGAGCAGTACGCGCCCTGCCGCAAGGGCGACCCGGAAGCGCCGCTCTCCGATGCGGACATCAACGACAAGTTCACCGAGCTGGCCTCGCCGGTCATCGGCACCGAGGCGGCGGCCCGGCTGCTGGCGCAGCTCTGGCAGCTGGAGCGGCTGCAGGTCGCGGACCTGCGCCTCACCAGCCTCTGAGCGTACCGGGACGGCCGCCATGCCCGCCAGTCTCCTGATCTCCCGGCAGATCGCCGTCGACTACCAGGCGGCCCTGGCGCAGATCCTGGCAGCGGCGCCACGCCGGCTGGAACTGCTGCACTTCGAGCCGGGGGGCGCCTACAGCGCCGAGCAGATCGCCAGCATCGAGGTGGCCTTCTATTCGCGCGACATATGGGAGGGCACGCCGGCCAAGCACCGCAGCCCGCAGGGGCAGGCCTTCTGGTCCCTGATCGACGCGGCGCCGAACCTGCGCTGGCTGCAACTGGTGTCGGCGGGCCTGGACCATCCGGTCTACCAGCCCTCCAAACAACGCGGGGTGCGCATCAGCACCGCGGCGGGCACCAATGCCGAGCCGGTGGCCCTGAACGCCCTGACCGGCCTGCTGATGCTCTCACGTGATTTCCCGCGCTGGTTGCGGGCCCAGCAGCAGCGCGAATGGGCGCCGATCCTGGACACGCAATTGCCCCGGGACCTGGGTGGCCAGACGGCGGTGATCGTCGGCGTGGGCCATATCGGCACGCGGATCGCCCGCGGGCTGCAGGCCCTGGGGGTGCACACCGTCGGTCTGCGCCGGCAGGCACAGCCGGCGGAGTTTTTCGACGAGGTGCTGGGCCTGGAGGCCATCGACACGGTGCTGCCGCGCTGCGACTGGCTGGTGCTGGCCTGCCCGCTCACCGAGCAGACGCGCCGCCTAGTCGACGCACGCCGCCTAGCCCTGCTGCCGCACGGCGCGGGGCTGGTGAACATCGCACGCGGTGAGATCGTCGACGAGGCCGCCCTGGTCGAGGCGCTCACGCGCGGCCACCTGCTGGGGGCCTACCTGGACGTGTTTGCGAAAGAGCCGCTACCGCCCGAGTCCCCGCTGTGGGGCCTGCCGAATGTGCTGATGACACCGCACAGCGCCTCGGCCTCCCTGGGCACGCGCCAGCGCGGCGCGGAGCTGTTCCTGCGCAACCTGCGGGCTTATCTGCAGGGTACAGCGCTGGAAAGCGAAGCCGCGCGCAGCTGAGGTTCAGCGCTGTAGCAGCTGGACCGTGGTGTCGGTGTAGACCGACTCCATCGGGTAGCGTTGCCCGCGCAGGTGGTCTTCCATGCAGCGCAGCAGCAGCGGGCTGCGATGGCGTGCGGCGCTGGCGCGGATCTCGTCCGGTGTCATCCAGACCGTGCGCACGATGCCGGTGTCCAGTTGGCGACCCGGCACCACCGCGCCCAGTTCACCGGCAAAGGCAAAACGCAGGTAGGTGATGTCTTCCACGCTGCCATCCGTCTGCAGGCGCTGGAAACGCGAGAGGTAGATGCCCAGCAGATGGGTGGGGCTGAAGCGGTGGGTGGTTTCCTCCAGGGCCTCGCGCGCGCAGCCCTCGGCGGGTGACTCGCCCGGGTCCAGATGCCCGGCCGGGTTGTTGAGTTTCAGGCCTTCGGGGGTTTCTTCCTCGACCAGCAGAAAGCGGCCGTCACGCTCGATGATGGCCGCCACGGTGACACTCGGTTTCCAGCGCATATTCATATGCATGCATTATGAATCGCCCCCCAAATCGTTATACAGCTTATTCCTGGGCGGAATGGATTTCTCAGTTAAGCTTTCGCGATGTGCGGACGGCGCCCTGGGTCAGGGCCTGCCGGACCGTCATGTCTATCATGTTCAGGAGTTGATTTATGCAAGCTGGCACAGCTAAACCGGCGCAGCGCATCGGCGTGCCGCGGGAGACCTTCCCGGGCGAAAAGCGCGTGGCGACGGTGCCCGAGGTGGTGGAAAAGCTCATCAAGCTCGGTTTCACGGTGGCCGTCGAATCCGGCGCCGGTGACGCCGCCAATTTCAGCGATGACAGCTACCGCGCGGCCGGCGCCGAGATCGTCAACGGCGCCGCGGCGCTGTGGGCGGCCGCTGACATCGTGTTCAAGGTACGCGCACCGAGCCAGGATGAAGTGGCGCTGATGCGCGAGGGCAGCGCCCTGGTCGGTTTCATCTGGCCGGCGCAGAACCCGGAGCTGATGCAGCAGCTGGCTGCCAGAAAAGTGACGGTGCTGGCCATCGATGCGCTGCCGCGCACGCTGAGCCGCGCCCAGAAGATGGACGCCCTGACCTCCATGGCCGGCGTCAGCGGCTACCGTGCCGTCATCGAGGCGGCCAACGCCTTCGGTCGTTTCTTCAACGGCCAGATCACGGCCGCGGGCAAGGTGCCGCCAGCCAAGGTCTTCATCGCCGGCGCCGGGGTGGCCGGCCTGGCGGCCATCGGCACGGCCGCCAGCCTGGGCGCCATCGTGCGCGCCAATGACACCCGTGCCGAAGTGGCCGACCAGGTCGTGTCCCTGGGCGGCGAGTTCGTCAAGGTCGACTACGAGGAAGAGGGCTCGGGCGGCGGCGGTTACGCCAAGGTCATGAGCGAAGGCTTCCAGCAGGCCCAGCGCGAGATGTACGCCAAGCAGGCCAAGGAGGTGGACATCATCATCACCACCGCCCTGATCCCGGGCAAGCCGGCGCCCAAGCTGATCACCGCCGAGATGGTGCGCTCCATGAAACCGGGCAGCGTGATCGTCGACATGGCGGGCGAGCAGGGCGGCAACTGCGAACTGACCGAACCCGGCCAGGCCGTGGTGAAACACGGTGTGACCATCGTCGGCTACACGGACCTGGCCTCGCGCCTGGCCAAGCAGTCCTCGACGCTGTACGCGACCAACCTGTTCCGCCTGGCCGAGGAGCTGTGCAAGGCCAAGGACGGTGTTGCCAACATCAACATGGAAGACGACGCCATCCGCGGCCTGACGGTCATCAAGGACGGCAGCATCACCTGGCCAGCCCCGCCCCTGAAGCAGGCTGCCGCGCCGGCACCGAAACCGGCCGCTGCGCCGGTGGCCGAGAAGAAAGGTGGTCACGGCCACGGCAGCAGCGGGCCCCTGCCCGCCAAGACGCTGGCCATCATCTTCGCCGTCGCTGCGCTGGCCTTCTGGTTCATCGGCGCCTACGCGCCGGCAGCCTTCCTGGGCCACTTCACGGTCTTCGTGCTGGCCTGCTTCATTGGCTACATGGTGGTGTGGAACGTGACGCCGGCGCTGCACACGCCGCTGATGAGCGTGACCAACGCCATCTCCAGCATCATCGCCATCGGTGCGCTGGTGCAGATCCTGCCGCCGGAAGCCGGTACGGGGGCTCGCCCGGACGCGCTGATCCGCTGGCTGGCCTTTGCCGGCATCGTGCTGACGGCCGTCAACATGTTCGGTGGCTTCTCCGTCACCCGCCGCATGCTCGCCATGTTCCGTAAATAAAAAAAGAGAAGAAAGACGATCATGTCCCAAAGTCTCGCTACGGTGGCCTACCTCGGTGCCGCCATCCTTTTCATCCTGAGCCTGGGTGGCCTGTCCAACCCTGAAACCTCGCGCCGCGGCAACCTGTTCGGCATGGTCGGCATGGCCCTGGCCGTGCTGGCCACGGTGTTCGGCCCGCGTGTCAGCGCAGCCGGCATCCCCTGGATCATCGCTGCGCTGGTGCTCGGCGGCAGCATCGGTCTCTACGCCGCCAAGGTGGTGAAGATGACGCAGATGCCCGAGCTGGTGGCGCTCATGCACAGCCTGGTCGGCCTGGCCGCCTGCCTGGTCGGTTTTGCCAGCTACGTCGACACCTCGATCCAGCTCGCCGGCGCCGAAAAGGTCATCCACGAGGTGGAGATCTACGTCGGCATCCTGATCGGCGCGGTCACCTTCTCCGGCTCGCTGATCGCCTTCGGCAAGCTCAACGGCAAGATCGGCGGCAAGCCGCTGCTGCTGCCGGCCCGCCACTGGCTCAACCTGGCCGGCCTGCTGATCGTGATCTGGT
>CAUPQO010000228.1:0-4741 GCA_963513295.1 uncultured Hylemonella sp. | reverse complement strand
CGTGATCCAGGGCATCGTCACCGGCATAGGATTCCTCTGTGCTGGCGTCATCATGCGCGAGGGTTTCAACATCAGCGGCCTGACCACGGCCGCCTCCCTGTGGGCGGCCTCGGTCATCGGCATCCTGGTCGGGGTGGGCTTTTATGCCGCGGCCATCGCCCTGGCCGCGCTGTCGGCTTTCTCCATGATGTGGATCTCCCGGCTGGAGACCTGGCTGCCCTCGCGCCAGGCCGTGGCCATCACCCTGCGTTTCCGGCCCGGTTTCGCGCCCAGCGAACCGGCGCTCTGCCAGATGGCTGGCGAGCGCGGCTACGACATCGCCTCGGGCACCATTGCCATCGAATCCAACGACGGCGTGCTGCAATGGTCCTTCGTCGCGGTGGCGCGCAACCGGCAGAAGATGATGCCGATCTCCACCCTGTCCGAGCAGATCGCCCGTTTCGAGGGCGTGACCGACTTCCAGCTCAACTACGCACGCAACTGAGCTGCGGCGACGCGGCGCTGTCCGCCCCCGTCAAGGGTCCAGGGCCGGATGCCGCTCCTGCGGCTTGTCGAGGTAGTAGCCCTGCACCATGTCGACCCCCATCTGGCGCAACATGCGTAGTGTTTCCTCGTCTTCGACGAACTCGGCCACGGTGCGCTTGCCCAGCCCGCGCGCCACGTCGACGATGGACTTCACGAACACCTGGTTGTCGCGCTCGTTGGGCAGGTCACGGATGAAGAGCCCGTCGATCTTCAGCACGTCCGCCTTGAGGTGCTTGAGGTAGGCGAAAGAGGCAAAGCCGGTACCGAAGTCGTCCAGGCAGGTACTGCAGCCCGTCCGGCGCAAGGCCTCGATGAAGCGTTCGGCATCCTGCAAGTCCGACACGGCGGATGTTTCGGTCAGCTCCACGATCAGACGATGTGCCGCCACGCCTTGCTGCTGGAGCTGCTGGGCGATGTACAGCGGGAAATCCGGCTGGTCGAAGGAACGGCCCGAGATATTGATGGCCAGCGCCGGCACCTGCGGCGAGGCGGCCAGCATGGCAATGCCGTGTTTCACGACCCACCGGTCGATCTCCAGGATCTTGCCGCTCTTTTCGGCATAGGCGATGAAATGCCCGGGCATGATCAGGCGGGTGGGATCGGTCTCGTCCACCATCCGGATCAGGGCCTCCAGGTGCGACAGCCCGCCGCCGCTGGCGTGGTAGATCCCCTGGTAGTGCAGGCGGAACAAGTCCTGTTCGAAGGCGCGCGCGATACGGTCGTTCCAGGTCAGCCGGGTGATCATCTCGCGCGAGGCATCGCGCTCGGGCCGGTAACTGCACCACGCGTTCTTGCCGGTCTCCTTGGCCTGGTACATGGCGGCGTCGGCATGCGCGATCAGCTCCTCCGCGCCGCCGGCATCCTTCGGGTAGTGGGCAATGCCCAGGCTGGTGGTCAGCCGGAAATTCTGCCCTTCCAGCCGGAACGGGATCTGCGAGACCGCACGCACGATGCGCTCGGCCAGCCGCTCGGCATCGGTTTCGCTGGCGTCGGGCATGAGGACGGCGAACTCGTCGCCGCCAAGCCGGCTGAAGATCTCGTTCTTGCGCGTCAGCGCCCCCACCTCCCCGGCCACCCGGATCAGCACCGAATCGCCGGCACGGTGGCCGAAGGTGTCGTTGATGTACTTGAACTCGTCCAGATCGAAGAACAGCAGCGCCCCCTGGCGCTGGTGCCGCTCCGACTCCTTGAGAAAGCGCCCGAGTTCATCCTCGAAACGACGCCGGTTGAACAGGCCGGTCAGCGCATCGCGCTCGGCCAGGTAGATCAGCTGCTCGGCGGTCTGCCGCTCGCGCGTCACGTCCTCATATACCCAGAGGCGCCCGATGAAACGACCGTCGGCATCGCGCACCGGGTAGGACAGCTGCGTGACCACCCGACCGTCGCTCATGGTGATCTCGTAGCTACTGGAGACCTCGTGCGTCTCCAGCACGTCCAGCAGATGGCGGGAAAAATGGTCGGGCCGCGACAGCTCGTTGCTCGAGTAGTCCAGCACCTCGTTGGCCGAGTGCCCCACCAGCTCCAGGTCCTCGGGAATCATCCAGATGCGCAGGAAGGTGGGGTTGTAGTACTTGACCTGGTTGTCCGCCGTCACGAACATGATGCCCAGGTTCATGGCCCCCAGCAGGGCCAGCAGCCGGGCCCGCTCCTCCTCCAGGCCGTTCAGGTGCTGGCGGCGGGAGTCGTCGGCGACCTTCAGTTCGCTCACCCGTTTCTCCAGGGCCTGGTTGAGGTCCCGGACGCGGGTTTCGGCCAGCCGGCGCTCGTCCACCTCGCCCTGCAACTCGCGCGCGTGCCTGAGCTGCAGGGCCCGCTGCTGATCCCGTTCCGCCACCATGGCATCAAAAGCCCGGGCCAGGCGGCCCAGTTCGTTGCGCTCGGCCAGGGCGATGGGCATGGGCGTGCGGCCCTGCCCGAATTCGTCGACCGCGCGCGTCAGCTGCTGCAGCGGCTGCCGTATCAGCCCGTGGACGCGCCGGCGCATGAACCAGAGCACCGGCAGCATGCCCAGCAGGCCGATGCCGAACAGGATCGCCAGGCCCCACATCAGCACGCCGTCCACCCGGGACTGCGGCAGCACCATCACCCGGTACCAGCCGGGCCCCTGGATACGTGACCAGGCCACCCAATGGCTGCCATCGCCGGTACGGCCGACGCCGCTGTCGGCGGACTGCTGGCCCAGCAGCGCCTGTACCTGGCTCAGCAGGGGGTCCTGCAGGCTGGCGATCTGCAGCTGCCCCTGGGCGGCAGCGATGCGCTCGCGCAACTCGGGATGGGCAATCAGCTCGCCCGCGTTGCCGAGGATCAGCTGCGTCCCGCCTTCCGCGCTGCGACTCTGCACGGCATCAAGCAGGGTGTCGATGGTGATGTCATGCCCGAGCGTGCCGACCCACTGGCCGCGCCAGTCCAGGGGCTGGATCACCGACACCATCCAGGCCTTGGCCTGCTCGTCGTAATAGACCGGTGTCCAGAAGCGCTTGCGCTGCGGATTGCGGGCCGGCTGCGAACCGGTCATCGTCGGGTAGGCCGCATTGCTGGCCTGGGCGTCGGCCGATCCGCCCCAGTCGATCCCGCGCGCATAGACCATCAGGCCGTCTTCGACGAAATCCATGTAGACCGAAAAGAAGGGGGGCACCAGCGCCGGACCCCGCTCGCGCAGCAGCTCGTAACTGGCCACCGCGCGCCGGCGCACCGAATCATCCGGACCGTTCGGTCCATGACGCAAATAGAGGGTCGGGGCGCGCAGGGTATCGAGCTGCGCCGACCGCAGGCGCCACAAACCATCCTGGCTGCGGACAAACAGGGACGAAAAGCGGCGCGAGACGGCATCCGGCTGCTGCGCCTCCAGCCGTTGCAGCAGCTCGTCCCGCAGGCTCTGCACACTCTGCTCGGCCTGCTGGAAGATGGCCTGACCGGCCTGCGCCTGCAGCGCCACGGTCTGCTGCGCGAGGATGGGCACCAGCCGGTCGGCCGCCAGCCGCATGGCGGTGTAGCCCAGCGCGCACAGCAGGAGCAGCAGGGCCACGAAAAGTCCCCAGATCGTCAGGGACAGTTCGCGCGTAACGGAAGATCGGGACATCAAGACAGCGGCAGACAGACGTGGATGCGGAGCCTGTGAAAGTTTTTGCGGTGCCAGAAGCGGAACCCTTCCCGATACCTCCCCACGCATGCGACCCAGTCTCCCACAGTCCGGCCGCGGGGACAAGCAAGGTTGATAATCACACCATGGAATCATCGAATGCCGTGGCGCCCCGCACACAACCCAAGTCCCTGACCGACCTCTTCGTCTCCTTCACTGTGCTGGCCCTGCAGGGCTTCGGTGGCGTACTGGCCATTGCCCAGCGCGAACTGGTGGAGCGCAAACGCTGGTTCACGAACGAGGAGTTCGTTGAGGAATGGGCGGTGGCGCAGGTCATGCCCGGCCCCAACATCGTCAACCTGGCCATCATGATCGGCGGGCGCCACTTCGGCGTGCCCGGCGTGCTGGCGGCGCTGGCCGGCATGTTCACGGCGCCCCTGATCGTCGTGCTGTCCATCGCCCTGCTCTATGCCCAGTACGCCAGCCATCCGGGTGTCATCGGCGCCCTGCGCGGCATGGGCGCCGTGGCAGCGGGCCTGGTCGTGGCCACCGGGCTGAGGCTGGCCGCATCGCTCAAGAACAGCCCCCTGAGCATCGCCCTCAACAGCACCCTGGGCCTGCTGTGTTTCGTAGCCGTGGCGCTGCTGCGCTGGCCGCTGGTCTATGTGCTGCTGGGCCTGGGCGGCGTGGCCTGCGTGCTGGCCTACCGCCAGCTGGGCAAGGGGGCGGCCGCATGAGCCCCGTGCTGGACCTCGGCTGGAGCGACTGGCTCCAGCTCTTCACACACTTCCTGACACTCTCGCTGCTGTCGGTGGGCGGCGGCATCACCACTGCGCCGGACATGCACCGCTACCTCGTGAACCAGCAGGGCTGGCTCAGCGACGCCCAGTACACCGCGTCCATCGCCATCGCCCAGTCCGCGCCCGGACCCAACATCCTGTTCGTGGCCCTGCTGGGCTGGCATCTGGGCCTGAACGCCGGCGGCATCGGCTGGGCCCTGTTCGGCGTGCTGGTCTGCATGCTGGGCATCATCCTGCCCAGTTCCATCCTGGTCTACGTCACGGCGCGCTGGAGCCATGCGAACCGCGAGCTGCGCGCCGTGCGGGCCTTCAAGCTGGGCATGGCGCCCATCGTGAT
>CAUPQO010000227.1:0-4838 GCA_963513295.1 uncultured Hylemonella sp. | reverse complement strand
GTGCCGTTGATGATGCCGGCGATCCACTGGATGCGATTGGCCGTGAGACCTTCGCGCAGGGCCTTGATGATGGGGATGCCACCAGCGACAGCGGCCTCGAAGGCCACCATCACGCCCTTGGCTGAAGCCGCCGCGAAGATCTCGGTGCCATGCACGGCCAGCAGCGCCTTGTTGGCCGTGACCACGTGCTTGCCGGCGGCGATGGCTTCGAGCACCAGCTGCTTGGCGATGCCGTAACCGCCAATGAGCTCGATCACGATGTCGATCTCGGGGTTGGCGATGATGGCACGCGCGTCGCTCACCACCTTGACACCCGGGCCCACGAGGGACTGGGCGCGCGCCACGTCGAGATCGGCCACCATGGTGATCTCGATGCCGCGGCCAGCGCGGCGCTTGATCTCTTCCTGGTTGCGCTTGAGCACGTTGTACGTGCCCGAACCGACGGTGCCGATGCCCAGCAGGCCTACTTGTATAGCTTTCATCTTTGATTCAGTCCATGGCGCCGCGGCGCCGTCTTTCAAATGTCAGGCCTGTGCCAGGCGCTTGCGGTAGCTCTCGAGGAACTTGGCGATGCGACCGATGGCCTCGCGCAGATCGTCCTCGTGCGTCAGTACCACGATGCGGAAATGCTGGTTGTCAGGGTAGTTGAAGCCCGAACCCTGCACCAGCAGCACGCGCGTCTCCTCCAGCAGTTCCAGGATGAACTGCTTGTCGTCCTGGATCGGGTAGACCTTGGGGTCGAGCCGGGGGAACATGTACAGCGCGGCCTGCGGCTTGACGCAGGAGACACCCGGAATGGCGGTGATCAGCTCGTAGGCGATGTCGCGCTGGCGGCGCAGGCGGCCACCCTCGTGCACCAGGTCGTTGATGGTCTGGTAGCCGCCCAGCGCGGTCTGGATGGCGGACTGCCCCGGCACGTTGGCGCACAGGCGCATCGAGGACAGCATGTTCAGCCCCTCGATGTAGTCCCTGGCCGACTTCTTGTCACCCGAAACCACCAGCCAGCCGGCGCGGTAGCCGCAGGAACGGTAGCTCTTGGACAGGGAGTTGAAGGTCAGCGTGAGCACGTCGTCCGACAGGCTGCCCAGGGCGGTGTGCGTGACACCGTCGTACAGCACCTTGTCGTAGACCTCGTCAGCCATGATGACCAGGTTGTGCTCGCGGGCGATCGCGACGATGCCCTTGAGCAACTCGTCGGAGTAGAGCGCGCCGGTCGGGTTGTTCGGGTTGATGACCACGATGCCCTTGGTGCGCGGGGTGATCTTGGCGCGGATGTCGGCCAGGTTGGGCATCCAGCCATTGGACTCGTCGCACTGGTAGTGCACGGGTGTGCCGCCCGAGAGGCTGACCGCCGCCGTCCACAGCGGGTAGTCCGGCGCGGGCAGCAGCATCTCGTCGCCGTCATTGAGCAGGCCATTGGTGGCCATGACGATCAGTTCGCTGGCGCCGTTGCCCAGGTAGATGTCGTCGAGCGTCACGCCCTTGATACCCTGCTCCTGCGTGTACTGCATCACCGCCTTGCGTGCGACGAAGATGCCCTTGCTGTCGGAGTACGCTGCCGCATTGGGCAGGTTGCGGATCATGTCCTGGCGGATTTCCTCGGGCGCCTCGAAGCCGAACACCGCCAGGTTGCCGATGTTGAGCTTGATGATGCTGTGACCCTCTTCCTCCATCTGCTTGGCGCGCTCCATGATGGGGCCGCGGATGTCGTAGCAGACGTTGGCCAGCTTGTCCGATTTGCGTATGTTTTTCAAAATCCCTCCGGGGTACGGCAGGATGGCGTGCAAAAGTCCATCCTTGTTGCAAGGCGAAACCTATAATTTGACCACAGATTAAGCAGGTTTCATGAAACTCCAGCCCGACAAACCCAGTGTCCAGACCATCAACGGCTATGGCCCGGGCTGGATCGCCATCGATGCTGAAAAATTCAGCACCAGCCTCGTGCTCGGTTCGCGCGGCGAACGGCAGGTCTGGGACTGCTCTCGGTATGAAGACCTGGGTACCGCGCACTTCGCCACGCTGGCCGAACTGCGCCCGGAACTGGTGCTCTTCGGCAGTGGCGCACGCCTGCGTTTCCCACGCCCGGAATGGCTGCAGGCCTTGGTGGCCCTGGGCATCGGCCTGGAAACCATGGACACAGCAGCGGCCTGCCGTACCTACAACATCCTCGCCGCAGAGGGCCGGCACGTGGTGGCCGCCCTGTTACTGGAAACTCCCTAGCCTTGCCGGGCGACGGAACATGGTTTTCAGGGTAAAATCTACAGATCGAGTCGGGTCCCACGCCCCGCTGTCACGGCCAGCATCCCGACCCTTCTCCGACAGCTGCTGTCACACAAGATTTGAGTCATATGGCGATTGTTGTCAACAAACCGATACCGGAATTCGAAGCCAACGCCACCAGTGGCATCCGGGTTTCCAACACCTCCCATCTCGGTCAGACCCTGGTCCTGTATTTCTATCCCAAGGACAACACTCCGGGCTGCACCACGGAAGCCATGCAGTTCCGTGACAAGTACAAGGACTTCGTGAAGGCCGGCGCCATGGTTTTTGGCGTCTCGCGCGACAACATGAAGTCGCATGACGAATTCAAGTCCAAGCTGGAACTGCCCTTCGAGCTGATCGCCGACACCGAAGAGAAGATGTGCCACATGTTCGGCGTGGTCAAGAACAAGATCATGTACGGCAAGAAGGTCAAGGGCATCGAGCGCAGCACCTTCCTGATTGGTGCCGACGGCGTCCTCAAGCAGGAATGGCGCGGCCTCAAGGTCCCTGGCCACGTGGACGAAGTGCTCAAGGCCGTCAAGACCCTGAAGAAAGCCGCCGCCGCTGCCGCGGCATGAGCCTTCCCCGCCCTGATGCTTTTGAGCAACAGGGGACTGTACTTTCAGACGGCTCATGCATAATGAATTCATGCCGTTGAGGTCTGCAACTGCTCTCGCCAAACAAAGCCGCCCAGGTTTACCGGGCGGCTTTTTTGTTTTGCACACGGCATCCGCCCCACTCTCCTCCAGCACCTACCCACATGCCCCTGCCCCCCGCCCCCACCAAACGCGCCGCCCTGCTCTCCCCTGATGCTTTCGAAGCCCCGGCTCGCGGCAAGCCGCGCAGCGGGCGCAAGTCGCCAGCTTCGTTCGACAGCCCTGAATCCCGGGACAAACCTCAGGCCCGGGACCTGTTCGAACATGGCGGCAGCCTGGGAAGCGACTCCGCGGGACCTGCCATCCAGGTAGAAACACGGCGCACGCCAGCCCGCCCCGCCCCCAGCGTCCAGGAAAAGCAACAGGACCGGCCGCGTTCGAAAAAGACAGCCCGGACGGGCCCGGCCAAGCTGTTCGTGCTCGACACCAATGTGCTGATGCATGACCCCATGTGCCTGTTCCGCTTCGAGGAACACGACATCTTCCTGCCCATGATCGTGCTGGAGGAACTCGACGGCCACAAAAAGGGCATGACCGAGGTGGCGCGCAATGCCCGCCAGACCAGCCGCACGCTGGACGCCCTGGCCGGCGCCCAGGGCGCCGACATGACCACCGGGCTGAAGCTCGACAGCACCGGCCACCGCGAAGCCGGCGGCAAGCTCTTCTTCCAGACCCAGCCGCTGGACTACAAGCTGCCCACCAGCCTGCCCCAGGGCAAGGCCGACAACCAGATCCTGGGCGTGGTGGAAGCGCTGCGTGTGCAGTACGCGCCGCGCGAGGTGGTGCTGGTGTCCAAGGACATCAACATGCGCGTCAAGGCGCGCGCGCTGGGCCTGGCCACCGACGACTACCAGAACGACAAGACCCTGGAAGACGGCGACCTGCTCTATTCCGGCTCGCTGGCGCTGCCGCCCGACTTCTGGACCACCGAGGGCCAGAGCGTGGAGAGCTGGCAGCAGGGCCAGCACACCTTCTACCGCATCACCGGGCCCATCGTGCCCAACCTGCTGATCAACCAGTTTGCCTACTTCGAGGCGCCGGGTGAACCGAGCTTCTACGCCCGCGTGACCGAGATCCGCGGCAAAAGCGCCGTGCTCAAGACGCTGAAGGACTACACCCACCTCAAGCACGCGGTCTGGGGCGTGGCCACGCGCAACCGCGAGCAGAACTTTGCCATGAACCTGCTGATGGACCCGGAGGTGGACTTCGTCACCCTGACCGGCACCGCCGGCACCGGCAAGACCCTGATGGCCTTGGCCTCCGGCCTGACCCAGGTGCTGGACGAGCGCCGTTACACCGAGATCATCGTCACGCGGGCCACCGTGAGCGTGGGCGAGGACATCGGCTTCCTGCCCGGCACCGAAGAGGAAAAGATGGGCCCCTGGATGGGTGCGCTGGACGACAACCTGGAAGTGCTGTCCAAGACCGACACCGGCGCCGGCGAATGGGGCCGTGCGGCCACCAGCGAGCTGATCCGCAGCCGCATCAAGATCAAGAGCATGAACTTCATGCGCGGGCGCACCTTCCTGAACAAGTACGTCATCATCGACGAGGCGCAGAACCTGACCCCGAAACAGATGAAGACGCTGATCACGCGCGCCGGCCCCGGCACCAAGATCATCTGCATGGGCAACCTGGCGCAGATCGACACGCCCTACCTGACCGAAGGCTCTTCGGGCCTGACCTTCGCGGTCGACAAGTTCAAGGGCTGGCCGCATGGCGGTCACATCACGCTGGCGCGCGGCGAACGCTCGCGGCTGGCGGATTTCGCCAGCGAGGTTCTCTGAACTTCTCGGGGCAGACACACCAACAAAAAAGGGGCCGTCAGGCCCCTTTTTTTTGGTCGTGACAGATCAGAAATCCCCGCTGCCGTAGCCGGCCGCCAGGTTCTCGAAGCGCGTCAGCTTGTTGAGGAAGGCC
>CAUPQO010000226.1:0-4867 GCA_963513295.1 uncultured Hylemonella sp. | reverse complement strand
CATGATGCGCGACTTCGGCGCGAAAATCGTGCCCGGCAGCATCAAGCCCATCGAACCGAATAGTCAACCGAAATAAGGAACACCATGTTCAACAAAGGACAACTCGCCGGCCTCATGAAACAGGCCCAGGCCATGCAGGACAACCTCAAGAAGGAGCAGGACGAACTGGCTTTCATCGAAGTCACGGGTGAGTCGGGCGCCGGCCTGGTCAAGGTGGTCATGACCTGCAAGCACGACGTCAAGCGCATCACCATCGACCCCAGCCTGCTGGCCGAGGACAAGGACATGCTGGAAGACCTGGTGGCCGCGGCCTTCAACGCGGCGGTGCGCAAGGCCGAGGAAACCAGCCAGGAGAAGCTGGGCAAGCTCACGGCCGGCATGCCCGGATTGCCGGGCGGCATGAAGTTCCCCTTCTGATTCGTGTCCGACGCCCACTCCCTTGACGCGCTGATCCAGGCCCTGCGCCGGTTGCCGGGCGTGGGTGTGAAGTCGGCCTCGCGCATGGCTTTCCACCTGTTGCAGCATGACCGCGAGGGCGCGCAGCTTCTCTCGCGGGCCCTGCAGGAGGCGGCGAGCAGCGTGCGCCACTGCACGCGCTGCCACACCTTCAGCGAGGCCGAGGTCTGTCCGACCTGTCTGGACCCGGCACGCGACGCCAGCAAACTCTGTGTGGTGGAGACACCGGCCGACCAGATGGCGCTGGAGCGCACCGGGGCCTACAAGGGCCTGTACTACGTGCTCATGGGAAAGCTCAGCCCGCTCGACGGCATCGGTCCGCGCGACATCGGCCTGAAGCAGCTGTTCGAGCGTGCCAGTGATGGCTCGGTGCGCGAGGTCATCCTGGCCACCAACTTCACGGCCGAAGGCGAGACCACGGCCCACGTGATCGCCGAGGCGCTCAAGGTGCGCGGTGTGGCCTTCACGCGGCTGGCGCGGGGTGTACCCATCGGCAGCGAACTGGAGTACGTGGACCTGGGCACCATCGCCCATGCCCTGGTGGACCGGCGATAATCCGCCGCAGATTTCGAAAGCCCCGCGACCCATTCCCCTCCGATAACAACATCATGACTTTTGCCCGCTTCACCCTGGCCTACTGGTGTGTCCTGATCGCCGCGCTGCTGCCCATCGTCTGTGCCTGGATCGCCAAGTCCGGCATGGTGGGCAAGCCCCGGCGCGAAGGCGGTTACGACAACGATAACCCGCGGGCCTGGCTGGCGAAGCAGACCGACTGGCGGGCCCGTGCCCATGCGGCGCAGCAGAACAGCTATGAGGGGCTGCCTTTTTTCATCGGGGCGGTCATCATCGCCCACCAGCTGGGCGCCCACCAGGCGCGGCTGGACGTGCTGGCCTTCCTCTTCGTCTTCCTGCGCCTGTTCTACATCATGGTCTATGTCGCGGGCATGGGCACTGCGCGTTCCGTGGTCTGGGCCGTGGGTCTGGCCGTCAATGTGGCCATCCTTTTCCTGGGTTATCGCTGAGCTGCGGGGCGGCGGCGCTGCCTGATTTTTCTTTTTAGGTGTAAACCCGCTCGGGATGTTTCCCGATGCGGGTTTTTTCGCGTCTTGATAGGCTGGGAACGTCAAGAAACCTGTTCGAGTTCCGGGAGTCATCAAAATGAGCACACATCACATCAACCGCCGGCAGTTCACGGCCGCCGCTGCCCTGGCGGCCTCCTCGCTGGCCGCTCCGGCCCTGCGGGCCCAGGGCCCCCTGGAAAAGAACAAGGTGGCCATCGCCGTTGGCGGCAAGGCCTCCTTTTATTACCTGCCGCTGACCATCGCCGAGCAGCTGGGCTACTTCAAGGCCGAGGGCCTGGAGGTCGAGATCAGCGATTTCTCGGGGGGCGCCCGCGCGCTGCAGGCCGTGGTGGGCGGCTCGGCCGACGTGGTCAGCGGTGCCTACGAGCACACCATCAACCTGCAGAACAAGGGCCAGATGTTCCAGGCCTTCGTGCTGCAGGGGCGCGCACCCCAGATCGCGCTGGGCGTGTCGACCAGGACCCTGCCCAACTACAAGTCGGTGGCCGATCTCCGTGGCAAGAAGATCGGCGTGACGGCGCCGGGATCGTCCACCAACATGATGGCCAACCTGGTGCTTTCGCGTGCCGGCCTCAAGGCGACCGACGTGAGTTTCATCGGCGTGGGAACCTCGGCCGGAGCACTGACGGCACTGCGCTCGGGACAGATCGATGCCATGAGCAACATCGACCCGGTCATGACCATGCTGGAGCAGAAGGGCGATGTGCGCATCGTCGTGGACACGCGTACGCTCAAGGGCACGCGGGAAGTCTTTGGCGGTCCCATGCCGGCGGGTTGCCTGTATGCGCCGATGGCTTTCCTGCAGAAGCACCCGAACACCGCCCAGGCTCTGGCCAATGCCATGGTGCATGCGCTCAAGTGGCTGCAGACGGCCGGTCCCAGCGACATCATCAAGACCGTGCCGGAAGCCTACCTGCTGGGTGACCGCGGGCTCTACCTGGCCTCCTTCGAGAAGGTGCGCGAGGCCATCGCCCTCGACGGTGTTTTCCCTGAAGAAGGCGGCAGGACGGCGCTGCGTGCGCTGGCCAGCTTCGATGCCACGCTCAAGGCCGACAAGATCGACCTGTCCAGGACTTGGACCAACCAGTTCGCCGCCCAGGCCAAGGCCAGGTTCAAGGCCTGAGGTCCCGGTGCCGTCGCCGGTTGCCGTCCACGCACTCGAACTGCTGGGCATCACCTGTACTTTCGCCGCTCCGGGCGGCGGGCCTTCCTACACCGCCGTGGCCGACACCACCTTGCGCGTGGCCGCCGGTGAGTTTGTCTCCGTGGTCGGGCCCACCGGCTGCGGCAAGTCCACCCTGCTCAACGTCGGTGCCGGTCTGCTGGCGCCCAGCGCGGGTGAGGTGCGTGTGTTCGGCCAGCCCCTGCAAGGCCTGAACCGGCGCGCCGGCTACATGTTCCAGACCGAGGCCCTGCTGCCCTGGCGCAGCGCGCTCGACAACGTGATGCTGGGCCTGCAGTACCGCGGGGTGCCGGACGTCGAGGCGCGCGGACAGGCGCAGGACTGGCTGGCCCGGGTGGGACTGGGCGGTTTCGGCGACCGTTATCCGCACCAACTCTCGGGCGGCATGCGCAAGCGTACCGCGCTGGCCCAGACCCTGGCGCTGGACCCCGACATCATCCTGATGGACGAACCCTTCAGCGCCCTGGACATCCAGACGCGCCAGCTGATGGAGGACGAGGTGCTGGAGCTGTGGAGCGCGAAGAAGAAGGCGGTGCTGTTCATCACGCACGACCTGGACGAGGCCATCGCGATGAGCGACCGCGTGGTGGTGCTGTCGGCCGGGCCGGCCACGCGGCCGATCGGCGAGTTCAGCATCGACCTGGTCCGTCCGCGCAACGTGGCCGAGGTGCGCGCGGCACCACGTTTCATCGAGCTGCACACGCAGATATGGAACGTGCTGCGCGAGGAGGTGCTCAAGGGCTACCAGCAGCAATTGAAGAAGGCGGCCTGAGATGACGGTGTGGCAACGCTTCAAGCCCCATGCCGGCAACCTGCGCCTGTGGCAGCTGGGCGTGCTGCTGCTGTTCCTGGGCCTGTGGCAGCTGGCTTCACGCGATGCGCAGCTGGCCTTTTTCCTGGGGGAGCCCATCAAGGTGGCCGGACGTGTCTGGTCCTGGTTCTTGCCCTGGCCCGTGGCGCCCAACCTGCTGTTTCCCGACGGCCTGAGCGGCAACGCCGACATCTACGGGCACCTGGGCACCACGCTGCTGGAGACCTTCCTGGCCTTTGGCATCGGCACCGTGCTGGGCCTGGCCTGCGGCCTGTGGCTGGCGCTCTCGCCCCTGGCCAGCGCCATCCTGGACCCCTACATCAAGGCGGCCAACGCCATGCCGCGCGTGATCCTGGCGCCCATCTTCGCCATGTGGTTCGGCCTGGGGATCTGGAGCAAGGTGGCGCTGGCGGTGACGCTGGTGTTTTTCATCGTCTTCTTCAACGTCTACCAGGGCGTGCGCGAGGTCAGCCCCGTGGTGCTGGCCAATGCGCGCATGCTGGGCGCCAACCAGCGCCAGCTGCTGCGCACCGTCTACCTGCCCAGTGCCACGGCCTGGGTCTTCTCCAGCCTGCACACCTCGGTGGGCCTGGCTTTTGTGGGGGCGGTGGTGGGCGAGTACCTGGGCTCGGCGCGGGGTGTGGGTTACCTGATCCTGCAGGCCGAGGGAACCTTTGATGTCAACACGGTGTTTGCCGGCATCGTGGTGCTGACCGCCTTTGCCTTGCTGCTCGACGGCCTGGTGGGGCGCATCGAGCGCCACCTCATGAAGTGGCAGCCGCGCGCAGGCGAGACGCAGAAGCTCTGAGCGGCCTGTCCTGCGGCTGGCGGCTTACATGAATACCACGACCTTGTCGCCGGGCTTGAAGCTGGCTTTCTCGCTGACCTTGTTCCAGCGGGCCACGGCACTGACGGGCAGGCGGTAGCGCTGGGCAATGTTGGCCACCGTGTCGCCGCGCCGTCCGACCTTGAGCACGGTACGGCGTGTTCCGTTGGCCGTGCGCGCAGTCTGCTCTCGCGCGAGATGCAGCTGGCCGTTGTCGGCGATGCGCTCGGTCACGTCGCGCACCTGGCTGGCCGGGCGCGGCACCAGCAGGGTGGAGCCGGCGCGGATCAGCATGCGCGGCGGGATGCGGTTGACATAGCGCAAGTCGGCCTCGCTCATCTTCACGCGCCGGGCCGCTTCGTCCGGCTTCATGGTGGTGGGGGCGATCCAGACCGTCCAGCTGGAGAGGCGTGTACCGGCGTAGGCGTCCAGATTGCGCTGGAAGATGGCGGCGTTGTCCCAGGGCAGCAGGATCTGCGGCGTTCCCGCTGCCAGGATCACCGGCCGGT
>CAUPQO010000225.1:0-4874 GCA_963513295.1 uncultured Hylemonella sp. | reverse complement strand
TCCATGGGTCGGCCGTAATGCTGCTCGATCACCAGGGCGTATCTGGCGAGCTGCTCGACGTCGGCGTCGGTCAGGGAATAACGGTTGCGCTGCTCGGTGGGCACGTCGATGGTCTTGACCAGCTTGCCGCCGACCTTCTTCTCTTCGGGGGTGGAGAACACCATCTGGATCAGCTTGGAGCCCAGGTTACGCCGCACCACGGCGCGCTTGGCCGCGCGGAGCATGGGCTTGTGCACATAGAACTCATCGGGGTTCACGGCACCCTGCACCACCGTCTCGCCCAGGCCATAGCTGGAGGTGATGAAGACCACGTCCTCGAAACCGGACTCGGTGTCGATGGTGAACATCACGCCGGCCGCGCCCAGGTCGGAGCGCACCATGCGCTGCACGCCGGCCGACAGGGCCACGTCGGCGTGGGCAAAACCCTTGTGCACGCGGTAGCTGATGGCGCGGTCGTTGTAGAGGGAGGCGAAGACCTCCTTCATCTTGTGCAGTACTTCCTCGACGCCGTGCACGTTCAGGAAGGTTTCCTGCTGGCCGGCAAAGGAGGCGTCAGGCAGGTCTTCGGCGGTGGCCGAGGAACGCACGGCAAAGGTGGCCTGCGGGTTGCCGGCGGACAGCTTGGCGTAGTCCTCGCGGATGGCTTTTTCCAGGTCGGCCGGGAAGGGCTGGGCCTCGACCATGGCGCGGATCTCGGCGCCCACCGTGGCCAGGGCACGCACGTCCTCGGTGTCCAGGGCATCGAGCTTGGCGTTGATGCGGTCGGCCAGACCGCCGTGCTTGAGGAATTCGCGGAAGGCATGCGCCGTGGTGGCGAAGCCGGTGGGCACGCGCACGCCCTGGGGCAGTTGCGAGATCATTTCGCCGAGGCTGGCGTTCTTGCCGCCTACCGCCTCGACGTCGGTCATCCTCAGGTTTTCAAACGGTACGACCAGGGCGGTCGGGCTGAAAAGTGCAGACATGGGAAAGCTCCAGAGTTTAAAAACCGGTTTGCGCCTGACATCAGCACATGAGATGTGCTGACTGCGCCCATGCCAACGGCCAGCCTTTGCTCTTTTTCTGGTGGGGCGCTGCGTTGCATGGAAGAATCTATGGGTGAACGCGCGATTTTATTCCCCTCCGACGTAAACCATGCTGTTTTTGCATGTAACTCGATAACAATTTCCTGGCGCCAGCCCCAACACCATGCCCAACCGCACCGTCTTCTTCATTTCCGATGGCACCGGCATCACGGCCGAGACCTTTGGCAATGCCATCCTGGCCCAGTTCGAGGTCGACCTGCACCACGTGCGCCTGCCCTTCATCGATACCGTGGACAAGGCGCACCAGGCGGTGCGCCAGATCAACCACACGGCCGAGGTCGAAGGCAAGAAGCCCATCGTCTTCACCACCCTGGCCAACGAGGAGGTGCACCAGATCATCAACGAGGGCTGCCAAGGCATGTTGCTGGACATGTTCGGCACCTTCGTGAACCCGTTGGAAGACGAGCTGGGCATCAAGTCGCACCACCGCATCGGCCGCTTCAGCGACGTGAGCAAGAGCCAGGCCTACCACGACCGCATCGAGGCCATCAACTTCTCGCTGGCGCACGACGACGGCCAGTCCAACCGCGACCTGGCCAGTTCCGACGTGATCCTGGTCGGCGTGAGCCGCAGCGGCAAGACGCCGACCTCGCTTTACCTGGCCATGCAGTACGGCCTGAAGGCCTCCAACTACCCGCTGATCCCGGAAGATTTCGAGCGCCAGCACCTGCCGCCCGCCCTGGCCCCGCACAAGGCCAAGATCTTCGGCCTGACCATCAACCCCGATCGCCTGAGCGAGATCCGCAACGAGCGCCGACCCAACTCCAAGTACGCCTCGCTGGAGAACTGCCGCATGGAAGTGGCGGCCGCCGAATCCATGATGCGGCGCGCCGGCATCCGCTGGCTCTCGACGACGACCAAGTCGATCGAGGAGATCGCCACCACCATCCTGCAGGAGATCCGGCCCGAGCGGCTGAGCTACTGAGTCACTGGACAGGGCACACAGACCGGCCACAGCGGCCGGTTTTTTTGCGTCTTTGTGCAGATGACAATAATAATGATTCGCATTTATGTATAATTTGTAAATCCCTTCCAGCAAGCCACGCCGCCGACCCGCCGGGTCCGGAACCGGTAGTAGCCAGCCATCTTCACCACCCACAAGAGGCGCTACCACCATGTCCCACCGGCAACCACGCAACAAGAAAACCATACCCGTGCGACTGAAGCGCACCGCCCCCCAGCCGCTGGCCTGCGCCGCCCTGCTGCCCTTGGGCGCCATGCTGCTGGCCGGCTCCATGAGCGCCCTGGCCCAGACGGGCGAGCCGGACGGCAAGACCCTGGACACGGTGGTCGTCAAGGAAAAGGCCGAAGCGACCGAGGGCAAGGATGCTTACCGCGCCACCGAAACCGGCATCGGCAAGGGGCGCCAGCAATTGCGCGACATCCCGCAATCGGTCACCGTCGTGACGGAAAAACTGATCGACGATCGCAACCTCGATACCGTCAAGGAAGCCCTGAAGAACACCGCGGGCATCAGCTTCCTGGCGGCCGAAGGGGGTGAGGAAGACATCCGCCTGCGCGGCTTCTCGCTGCAGGGCACGGGCGACGTCTTCGTCGACGGCCTGCGCGATCCGGCTTTCTACGACCGCGACACCTTCAACCTCGACCGCCTGGAAGTGCTGCGCGGCTCGGCCTCCATGCTGTTCGGTCGCGGCTCCACCGGCGGCGCCGTCAACCAGGTCAACAAGGTGCCGCGCCTGATCGATGAGCACCAAGTTGACGTCACGGTCGGCAATTACAACTACCGGCGCGTCGTCGGCGACTTCAACCTCAAGACCGACGACAGCGCCGCCCTGCGTCTGAACGTCATGGACACCCAGGCCGACAACAATGGGGCGGGCAGCAGCATCGACAAGCAGGGCATCGCCGGCACCTACCGCTGGGGCATCGGTGAGCGTGACGAATTCTCGGCCGGTTTCTACCACCTGGACAACAACAACGGCATGAACTACGGCATGCCCTGGATCCGCCCCACGGCCAGCTCCCCGGCCTCGGATACCACCATGCTGCCCATCCCCTCCGACCGCTACTACGGCATGGCGAGCGACTACAACAAGGGCACGGCCAGCTACGCCACCCTCACGCACCTGCACCGCTTCGACGACGACAGCGAACTCAAGACGCAAGTGCGCAAAGGCGCCTACACCCGCGATCAGCGCGCCGGCACGGTCCGCTTTGCCAATGCCGCCAGCCAGCCGACCGGCGTTGCCGTCAGCCTGGACACCTTCGGACCGAACACCGTCCTGACCCGCGGCACGCAGCTCAAGATCCAGGACATGAACAACCTGCACGCGCAGAGCGACTACAGCACCAAGTTCGAAGCGCTGGGCTACCGGCACGAGCTGGTCACGGGCGTCGATGTGGCCGTGGAGAACCGCAGCGTCTACGGCGCCCGCACTGCGGCCCAGGGGGGTGTCACCCTGACCAAACCCAACACCACCGTGGGCACGCCGGATGACGGCGCCAGCGTGGACGAAAGCTCACGCATCCTGCGCAAGACCAACCAGTACGAAGCCACCGGCTGGGGCGCCTATGTGCAGGACCTGGTCCAGGTCGCCCCGCAGTGGAAGGCCCTGGCCGGTCTGCGCTACGACCATCTGGTGGGCAACTACGACGCCTACAGCATTCCCAACAACGCGGCCGGACCGGAAACGAAAAGCAGCTACCAGATGACCGTCTCCGCCTGGAGCGCTCGCCTGGGCGCCCTCTTCCAGCCCGATGCGCTGAGCTCCTACCACGTCTCCGCCGGCAATTCCTACAACGTCTCCGGTGAAGCCTACTCGCTGACCCCCGGCAATACCGAGCTGCCACCCGAGGAGAGCTACAACTTCGAGGTCGGCGCCAGGCTGGATTCGGCCGACAAACGTTTCACCACCCGGCTGGCCGCCTTCCACACCGTCAAGCTGCTGGAGCGCAATACCGACCCGCTGGTGACGGGTGTGGTCGCCCTGTCGGGTCGGCGCCATGTGACGGGCCTGGAGATCGACGTGAGCGGCCGCCTTAGCCCGAAGTGGGAAGTGTTCGGCTCCTTCATGTGGCTGCCGGATGCCAATGTGGATGAGGCGGCGCCCTGCCCCGCCACAGGCGCATGCACCCAGTCCGGCGAGCTGGCGGGCGCCCGGCCCTCGCTCACCCCGCTCTACTCCGGCACGCTGTGGAACACCTACCAGCTGACGCAGCCGCTGCGCCTGGGCGCCGGCATCAACTTCCGCGGCGAGCAGACCCCCAACCGCAACCCGGGCTGGAAAGTTCCGGGCTATGAAACCCTGGACCTGATGGCCGAGTACCGGTTCAGCGAGCGCTACGCGCTGAAAGGCAACATCAACAACGCGACCGATGTGCGTTATGCCGACCAGCTCTACAGCGGCCACTACATCCCCGGGGCAGCCCGGACCCTCCAGCTCACGCTGTCCATCAAGATCTGACACGAACCCCGGCCGGCCCTGGCAAGGCCGGCCACATTCCACCACCCACCATGCTGCTGCACATCCCCGACATCCTCAACACCCAGGAACTGCGCCGCGCCCGCGAACTGCTGGCCGGCGCGGCCTGGGACGACGGCAAACAGAGTGCCGGTCTGCAGGCAGCGCAAGTGAAAAACAACGAGCAGCTGCCGCACGACTGCGAGGCGGCTCGCGAGATCCGCACCCTGGTGCTGCGCGGGCTGGACCGCAGCCCGGCCTTCTTCTCGGCGGCGCTGCCGAAAAAGGTGTTCACGCCACGCATCAACCGCTATGGCGGCAGCAGCAACCACTACGGCCGGCACATCGACAACGCCATCCGCGCGCTGCC
>CAUPQO010000224.1:0-4883 GCA_963513295.1 uncultured Hylemonella sp. | reverse complement strand
TGCAGCTCTCGGTCTCGCACACCACGCGCTCGCCGCGCGGACAGGAGCAGAACGGGCGCGAGTACTACTTCGTCTCGCCCGCGGCCTTCGACGCCATGGTCCAGGCCGACGCCTTCGTCGAGTGGGCGCATGTGCACAACCACCGCTACGGCACCTCGCGCCAGGCCATCGAGGACAAGATCCAGGCCGGCGCCGACATCGTGCTGGAGATCGACTACCAGGGGGCCATGCAGATCAAGACGCTGTTCCCGGACGCCGCCACCATCTTCATCCTGCCGCCGAGCTGGGCGGAATTGCGCGCCCGGCTGGAAAAACGTGGTGAAGACAGCGCCGAGGTGATCGCCCTGCGGCTGGAGAATGCCGCCACCGAGATGGCCCAGGCCCCGAACTTCGATTTCGTTATAATCAACGACTTGTTCGAGCGCGCGCTGGCCGACCTTCAACTGGTCGTGAATGCCCAGCGGCTTCGGTACCCGGCCCAGCGCCGGTCCCGGCCCGACGCCTTCCAGGCGCTGCGCCTGCCCTGACCCCGGATTCTCCCGGTCCACTGGAGTAAATACATGGCCCGTATCACCGTCGAAGACTGCCTGCAGCATATCCCCAACCGCTTCCAGCTCGTGCTGGCCGCGACCTACCGTGCCCGCATGCTCAGCCAGGGCCACGCGCCCAAGATCGAGAGCAAGAACAAGCCGGGCGTGACCGCCCTGCGCGAGATCGCCGAAGGCAAGATCGGCCTGGAGATGCTGAAGAAGGTTCCGGTCTGAGACGACCCCCGTCCGACCTGGAAAAAGCACCGCTTGCGGTGCTTTTTTCTTGCCCGCCTCCGGAATAGGGCCCGTAGTTATATATTCGAGGGGTGAGCGCCATCCTCCAGGCCCCGGCCGCCAGCCCCAGCACCCCGAGTCCGCCCGACCCGGCAGGTCCGGCTGCGGCCAATGCGGCGGCGGCGAGCTTCGCCAGCCTCACGGCCCGCCTGGACTACCTCTCGCCCTCCGACCTGGAGCAGGTGCGCCAGGCCTACCGCTTCGCCGACGAGGCCCATCTGGGCCAGTTGCGCAACAGCGGTGAGCCCTACATCACCCACCCCATCGCCGTGGCCGCCCAGTGCGCCGAGTGGAAACTCGACGCCCAGGCCCTGATGGCGGCCCTGCTACACGACGCCCTGGAAGACTGCGGCGTCAGCAAGGCCGAGCTGATCGAGCGTTTCGGCTCGCCGGTGGCCGAACTGGTGGACGGCCTGACCAAGCTGGACAAGCTGCAGTTCAACACGCGCGAGGAAAGCCAGGCCGAGTCCTTCCGCAAGATGCTGCTGGCCATGGCGCGCGACGTGCGCGTCATCCTCATCAAGCTGGCCGACCGCAGCCACAACATGCGCACCCTGGCCGACGTGCCGCGCGCCAAATGGGCACGCATCGCCTCGGAAACGCAGGAGATCTACGCCCCCATCGCCTACCGCCTGGGCCTGAACCAGACTTACCGTGAACTGCAGGACCTGTCCTTCCGCCACCTGCACCCCTGGCGCCACGCCGTCCTGGAAAGGGCGCTGGAGCGGGCCCGGGGCCGCCGCCGCGACCTGATCCAGAAAGTGCGCAAGGAAGTGGAGACCGCCTTCGAGGGGGCCGGCATGCCCGTGCGCATCGGCGGGCGTGAAAAGACGCTCTACTCCATCTACCGCAAGATGGACGAGAAGCACCTGAGCTTCGCGCAGATCACCGACATGTACGGCTTTCGCCTGCTCGTGCCCGGCCAGATCGACTGCTACACGGCCCTGGGCACCCTGCACCAGCTCTACAAACCGGTGCCCGGCAAGTTCAAGGACCACATCGCCATCCCCAAGCTCAACGGCTACCAGTCGCTGCACACCACCCTGGTCGGCCCCTCGGGCGTGAACATCGAGTTCCAGATCCGCACCGAGGCCATGCACGTGGTGGCCGAATCGGGCGTGGCCGCGCACTGGCTCTACAAGGCCAACGAACCCGACAGCCCCATGACCGCCCGCCTGGGTGCGCAGTGGCTGCAGTCCCTGCTGGACATCCAGAACGAGACCCGCGACGCCGCCGAGTTCTGGGACCATGTCAAGGTGGACCTGTTCCCCGACGCGGTCTACGTCTTCACGCCCAAGAGCAAGATCATGGCGCTGCCGCGCGGCGCCACCGTGGTCGACTTCGCCTACGCCATCCACAGCGACATCGGCGACCGCACCATGGCCGCGCGCATCAACGGCGAGCAGGTGCCGCTGCGCACCGAACTCAAGAACGGCGATGTGGTCGAGGTCGTCACCGCGCCGGTGTCGGCCCCCAACCCGGCCTGGCTGAGCTTCGTGCGCACGGGACGGGCGCGCTCCAAGATCCGCCATCACCTCAAGACCCTGGCCCAGACCGAGTCCGAGGGCCTGGGCGAGAAGCTGCTGCTGCAGGCGCTGCGTGCCGAGGGCATCGAGCGCTTCCCGACCGACGACGACAGTGCCAGCGCCGGCATCTGGGACAAGCTGCTGCGCTTCACCGGCAACCGCAACCGCTCCGAACTGCTGATGGACATCGGCCTGGGCAAACGCATCGCCAGCATCGTCGCCAAGCGCATGGCCACCCTGCTGGCCGAAAGCGGCGAGAAGCCCAATGCCGTGCTGATGAGCCGTGAGCGCTTCAATGCCGAGTCGTCAGGCCACAGCACCGTGGTCGTCGACGGCAGCGAGAACGCCTCGGTGCAGTACGCCGCCTGCTGCCACCCCATTCCGGGCGACGCCATCGTCGGCTACCTCGGTCGCGGCGAAGGCCTGGTGGTGCATACCGACGACTGTGCCGTGGCGCGCAAGCTGCACAACAAGGACAGCGAACGTTTCATCGGCGTGGAATGGTCGGACGAACCGGCGCGCGCCTTCGAAACCGGCATCGTGGTCACGGTCAACAACGGCAAGGGCGTGCTGGCGCGCGTGGCGTCGGCACTGGCGGCCTCGGAGGCCGACATCATCCACATCGACATGGGGAAGGAAGCGGCCCAGGAAACCACCGACCTGCGCTTCATCATCGCAGTGCGTGACCGAATCCACCTGGCCACCGTGCTGCGCAACCTCAAACGCACGTCCTCGGTGCTGCGCGCCCGGCGCGGCACCGGCAGCGCCTGATCAGGGCGGCAACATGCCCGGTGCCGGGTACTGCACGGCCAGCACCTCGATCTCCTCCACCCCGACCGGCGTCACCAGCTTCAGGACATCGCCCACGCGCGACTTGAGCAGGGTGCGCGCCACCGGCGCCACCCAGCTGACCTGTCCCTGCAGGCTGTCGGCCTCGTCGATACCCAGGATGGTGATGGTGCGCACCAGGCCCGCCATATCCGCATAGGTGACGGTGGCGCCGAAGAACACCTGGTCGCTACCGTGGTGCACGCTGGGATCGGTGACCTCGGCAATCTCCAGGCGCTTGGTCAGGAAGCGGATGCGGCGGTCGATCTCGCGCAGGCGCTTCTTGCCGTAGAGATAGTCGCCGTTCTCCGAACGATCTCCATTGCTGGCCGCCCAATGCACGATCTCCACCACCTTGGGCCGCTCGTTGTCGATCAGCTCCATCCACTCGGCGCGCAGGCGCGCATAACCGGCGGGCGTGATGTAGTTCTTGCCGCCGGCCGGCAGGGCGGGCAGTTGCACCTCATCGTCGTCGCTCTCGGTTTCGGTTTCGCGGGTAAAGGCTTTGCTCATGGGAACCTTCTGGGGACCGGGCATTGTCAGCGACAAGGCGTCTCATCGTCCCCGGTCCCGGGGCAACAAAATCTTATACCTTCGATAAGAAAACAGTACTACTCGGGGAAAAGGATCGCTCCTAGACTTGGCCGCACAGCAAAAGGCTGTCGACCGCGACGGTGGTCGACAGCCTGGCGGCCATCGCAGTGCCCCCGCTTGCTGGACAACAAGATCACATCACAGAAGGAGACGACATGACGAGCCCCCACAAGATCATTGCAGCAACCTTGCTGCCGCTGGCCGCACTCCTGCTGGCCCCAGGCACGGTCTGGTCGCAGGCTGCCCCGTCCAAGTGGACGCAAGGTGCGCCCATCCCCCAGGGCGCCGAAGAAGTTTATGGCGTCGCTGCAGGCGGCAAGATGTATGTGTTCGGTGGCCTGGCCCCGGGCTGGAAATCCATCGGCATGGTCATGGAATATGACCCGGCCAGCAATGCGTGGACCCGCAAGAAGGACATGCCGGCCTACCAGCATCATGTGGCGATCACCGAGCACAACGGGAAGATCTACACTTTCGGCGGCTACAAACTGCCTGATTCCGGACCTGCCACGTGGGTTCCCCTGAATACCGCCTGGGAATACGATCCGAAGAATGACAGCTGGCGCGCCTTGGCCCCCGTGCCCCAGGCCAGGGGTTCTGCAAATGCCGTGGCCATGAACGGGAAAATCCACCTGATCGGTGGCGCCACGCTGCCCTTCGAGATGAAGGACACCAAGTTCCATCCCAACCGCAACGTATCGGTCGGAACGCATGAGGTGTACGACATCGCAAGCAACAGCTGGTCCAGGCGGTCGGACCTTCCCACTCCGAGAAACCATGCTGCTGCAGGCGCCTCCAATGGCAAGATCTACATCGTGGGCGGACGGGCCGGCTCCGTCTTCATTCCCAATGCCCTGAATGTCGATATCGTCGAGGAATACGATCCGGCCACCGATCAGTGGCAACTGAAAGCGCCCATGCCCACCCCCCGCAGTGCCGCCGCATGGGGCGTGCACAACGGCAAGATCGTCGTGGCCGGTGGAGAAATCAGGCACCGCGATTTCTGGGGAACCTACACAACGGTGGAATCGTATGACCCCGCCAGCAACAGCTGGGCCCGCCTGGCACCCATGCCCCTGCCGCGCCATGGCCTGGCCGGTGGCGTGATCGG
>CAUPQO010000223.1:0-4932 GCA_963513295.1 uncultured Hylemonella sp. | reverse complement strand
TGGCGCGGAGTGTCAGCATTCCAGCCACAGTGGCGACGCCTCGTTCAATAGAAGCCTGTCCAAAAAGCAAACCACCAAATCCAGGCTCCCCTCTCTGCCCCCGGCGGGGGGCAGAGAGGGGCGGGGGGGAGAGTGGGGGGTCAGCCAGCCGTCGCAGACAAACCCAGCAGAGCTCCACCAAAAACAGAACAAGAAACAAAAGACATGAACCAACACCCCATTTCCCTCCTCCTCTGCGCCCTGGGCGGCGAAGGCGGCGGCGTGCTCACCGAATGGCTGGTCGAGACCGCCCGCCACGCCGGTTACCCGGTGCAGGCCACCTCCATCCCCGGCGTGGCCCAGCGCACCGGTGCCACCACCTATTACCTGGAAGTCTTCCCCGTACCGGTGGCGGAACTCGGCGGCCAACGCCCGGTGCTGGGCCTCTACCCCATGCCGGGCCGCCTGGATGCCCTGGTCTCCAGCGAGCTGCTGGAGACCGTGCGCCAGATCAGCCTGGGCCACGCCAGCAGCGACCGCACCCTGGTGCTGAGCTCCACGGCGCGCGCGCTCACCACCATGGAAAAGATGCAGATGGGCGATGGCCGGCGCGACGCGCAGGGGCTGCTGAACCTCATCACCGCCCACAGCCGCGCCCACCACGTGCTGGACATGGCCGAACTCACGCGCCAGGCCAGCACCATCGTCAGCGCCGTGATGCTGGGCTGCATCGCGGCCAGCGGCCTGCTGCCCATGGGCCGCGCCGAGTACGAAGCCATCCTGAAGGACAGTGGCAGCAGCGCCCAGGCCAGCCTGCGTGGTTTCGCCCTGGGCTTCGACGCTGTGCACGCACAGCGCACCCAGGCGCAATTCATCGAGCAGGTGCTCACACCGAAAGCTTTGGCCCCGGCCGCCGAAGTGCCGGCCTTGCCCGCTGCCGTGGCCGCGCTCTTCCCCGGCGTGCTGCACGAGATCATCGCCCTGGGCCATGCGCGCCTGGTCGAGTACCAGAACGCGGCCTATGCGCAGCGTTACGTCGAGCGCCTGCAGCAGGTGCTGGCAGCAGAACGAATCAGCGACCCGCAGGGCACGCGCGGCTGGGCCGTGACGCGCGAGATGGCGCGCTGGCTGGCGCTGTGGATGGCCTTCGACGATATCATCCGCGTGGCCGACCTCAAGAGCCGCGCCAGCCGCTGGTCACGCGTGTTGGGCGAGGTCAAGGCCGGCGAGGCCGACCTGCTCAAGCTCTACGATCACTTCAAGCCCGGCGCGCCCGAGTTCGCCGCCCTGCTGCCCACAGGCCTGGCGCAGCGTGTGCTGGCCTGGGACCGCAAGCGCGTGCTGGCCGGCAAGAACCCCTGGGCCCTGCCGCTGAAGATCGGCACGCATTCGGTTTTCGGCATGCTGGCCCTGCGTGGCCTGGCCATGCTGCGCGCGCTGCGCCCCCTGGGCAGCCGTTTTGTGGCCGAGCAGGCGCTGATCGAGTTGTGGCTGGGTGCGGTGGTGAGTCACACGCAGCGCCACTGGGCTACGGGCCACGAGCTGGCCTTGTGCGGCCGCCTGATCAAGGGCTACGGCAGCACCAACGAGCGCGGCAAGGACAATCTGCTGCACGTGGTGCAACACTTGGCCGTGGCCGGCCACTTCGAGCAGGACGATGTACGCGCTGCCGCGATCGCCGCGGCACGCCAGGCGGCCCTGGCCGATGATGCCGGGAAAACCCTCGACCAGGCTCTGGTAAAACACGGCGTACCGGCGCGCCCCGTCAAGGCGCAACCCATCCGCTGGATGCGCAGGCCCCCATTGAAGAAGACGAGTTGATACAACGAAGGAGACCCACCATGACAAGCAAAATCCAATCCCGACTGCTGCGGCGCAGCCTGCTCGCCGCCCTGATCGTTACCGCCGGCATGCTGCCCTTGGCCCAGGCGCAAAGTTACCCGACCAAGCCGATCAAGGTCATCGTCACCTTCCCGCCCGGCGGCGTGGCCGATGTGCTGGCGCGCCTGGTCGCCGCCCCGCTGCAGGATGCGCTGGGCCAGCCGGTGGTGGTGGAAAACCGCGCCGGCTCCGGCGGCAACATCGGCGGTGATGCCGTGGTCAAGTCGCCCGCCGACGGCTACACCCTGCTCATGAGTTCCGGTGGCCTGGTGTCGGTGAACCCGCACATCTACCCCAAGATGCCCTTCGACCCCGCCAAGGACCTGAGCCCGGTGGCCTCGGTCGCCCGCGTGGCCGTGTTCCTGGTCGTCAAGCCCGCGCTGCCGGTGGCCAACGCCCGGGAGTTCGTCTCCTACATGAAGGCCAACCCGGGCAAGCTGTCCTACGGCTCGCCGGGCAACGGCAGCTCGCCGCACCTGGCCACAGAGATGCTCAAGAGCATGACCGGCACCTTCTCCGTGCACGTCCCCTACCGCGGCGCGGCCCCGGCGCTCACCGACCTGCTGGCCGGCCAGATCGACTTTGCCTTCGATCCGGGCATCGCCCTGCCGCATGTGCGCGCCAACCGGCTCAAGCTGCTGGCCATCGGCAGCCCCAAGCGTTCGCCGCTGTTCCCCGACGTGCCCACCGTGGACGAAGCCACCGGCCTCAAGGGCTTCGATGCCGACAGCTACTTCGGCTTCTACGCCCCGGCCGGCACGCCGCCCGCTGTGGTCGCGCGCCTGAACACCGAGATCAACAAGATCCTGGGCAACCAGTCCGCCAAGGACCGCATTGCCGCCCTCGGCGGTGAAGCGGCCCCCATGACGCCGCAGGCTTTCGCCGCCAAGGCGACGGACGACTCCAAGCGTTTTGGCGCCCTCATCCGCGAACGCGGCATCAAGGGCGACTGAACCAGCCCGCATCCGGCCCCTGCGCCCGCGCAGGGGCTTTTTTATTCCCCGCCATGACAGCCGCCACCTCCCCCCAGCCGCGCACCGTCGTCTACACCCAGCGCGTCGAGTTCGGCGACTGCGACCCCGCGCGCATCGTCTGGTTTCCCAACTTCTTCCGCTGGATCGACGCGGCCTCGCGCCACTTCTTCCTGCAGTGCGGCGTGCCGCCCTGGCACGAGACCGAAAAAACCAGCGGCCTGATCGGCACGCCGCTGGTGGACACGCACGCGCGTTTCGTCAAGACCGCCAGCTACGGCGATAGCCTGAAGATCCATGCGCACGTGGCCGAGTGGCGCGAGAAGAGCTTTGTGCAGCGTTACCAGATCAAACGCGAGAACCCGGATGGTTCGGTGGATCTGATCATGGAATGCGACGAGGTGCGCATCTTCGCGGCGCACCGCGAGGACGGCAAGGGCATACGGGCTATCCCGATCCCGGCCGACATCAAGGCCTTGTGTTCCTGAATAACAAAATCCGCCCCTCGGGCGGTTTTTTACCGGGAAGGCTTGGGATCAGACCCCGGCCAGCAGACGCAGGCCGCCCGGGTCCAGCAGATTGAGAACACGGCCCGTGCCGCTGATCAGGCTGCGCTCGCGCAGATGGCGCAGCACCCGCGACAGCGTCTCGGGTGCAATACCCAGCTGCGCGGCGATCAGGCGCTTGCGCTGCTCCAGCGGCACGGCCAGCGCCCCCTTCTCGCCGGGTTTGGCATGGCGCAACAGCCACTCGGCACAGCGTGCCTCGGCATCCTTGGCCAGGCGGCTGACTGCCAACTCGGTCTGGCGCCGGTGCGCCGTGGCCACGTCCTGCAGCACGGTGCGCGCCGCCACCGGCATGGCCGCCAGCGACTGGCGAAACCGCGCCAGCGGAATGCGCCGCAGCACGACCTCGGTCTCGGCCACGGCATCCACGACACTGGGCAGGCCCAGCACGGCGGCCGTGGCCTCCAGCCAGAACGGCCCCTGGATCTCGCCGAGCTGATGCGCCAGGACTTCACCCTCCATCACACCCAGCGCCACGCGGCCAGACTCCACGTACATCACTGCGGTGGGCGTGCTGCCGCGCTTGAGCAGCACGGCACCGGCCGCCGACTTGCGGCGTTCGGCACTGGGGTCCATGAATTCGGGTGGCAGCATGGGAGCCACTGTGCCGCCCCGCCGCCCCGCCGACCTTGAGCCAAGTCAAAGACCGCGCACGAAAGACGCCCGCGACTGCCTACAAAATCAGCAGAGCCCGGAAATCGTTCACATTGGTGTGGGTCGGGCCGGTCACCACCAGGTCCCCCAGGGGCTGGAAAAAGCCGTAGGCGTCGTTGCGGTCCAGGTAACGCTCCACCTTCATGCCCTGCGCCTGGGCCCGGGCCAGGGTGCCGGGTTCGATCCAGGCGCCGGCGTTCTCTTCCATGCCGTCGATGCCATCGGTGTCGGCCGCCAGGGCCCAGACGCCGGGCTGGCCCTGCAGGGCCAGTGCCAGCCCCAGGCAGAACTCGCCGGCACGACCGCCCTTGCCGCGCTGCTCGCCCGCTGGTACCGGGCGCACCGTGACCGTGGTCTCGCCGCCGCTGAGGATGACGCAGGGTCTGGCAAAGGGCTGGCCACGTTGCGCCACGCCCCGGGCCAGCGCCGCATGCACCTTGCCGACCTCGCGCGACTCGCCTTCCATCTCGTCGCTCAGGATGTAGGCGTTCAGGCCGGCAGCCCGCGCCGCCGCCGCCGCGGCTTCCAGCGACTGCTGGGGCGTGGCGATCATGTTGACCTGGTGGCCCTGGAAGATGGCGCTGCCCGGCTTGGGCGTTTCCAGCGCCCCCTGCTCCAGCGCGGCCTGCACCGGGGCCGGCACCTCGATGCGGTAGCGCTTCAGGATGGACAAGGCATCGGCGCAGGTGGTGGCATCGGGCACGGTGGGGCCGCTGGCGATCACCGAGGGGTCGTCGCCCGGCACGTCGCTGATGGTCAGCGTCACCACCTGGGCCGGCGCACAGGCCGCGGCCAGGCGGCCGCCCTTGATGCGCGAGAGGTGCTTGCGCACGCAATTCATCTCGCCGATGTTGGCACCGCTGGCCAGCAGGGCCTTGTTG
>CAUPQO010000222.1:0-4933 GCA_963513295.1 uncultured Hylemonella sp. | reverse complement strand
CTTCGCGGCGCTGATCAAGGCCGCCGGCCGGGAGACCGGCACCCAGGACCTGACGAATCCGTCCCTCAAGGTCATCGCCGACCACATCCGCGCCACGGCCTTCCTGGTCAGCGACGGCGTGATTCCGAGCAACGAGGGCCGTGGTTACGTGCAGCGCCGTATCGTGCGCCGCGCCATCCGCCATGGCTACAAACTAGGACAGAAGAAACCCTTCTTCCACAAGCTGGTGGCTGAACTGGTGCGCCTGATGGGCTACGCCTACCCCCGCCTGAAAGAGCAGGAACAGCGCATCACCGAGGTGCTCAAGGCCGAGGAAGAGCGTTTCTACGAGACGCTGGCCAACGGCATGGAAATCCTGGACGCGGCCCTGGCCAACGCCAAGGTGCTGCCGGGCGAAGTGGCCTTCAAGCTGCACGACACCTACGGCTTCCCGCTCGACCTCTCGGCCGACGTCTGCCGCGAGCGTGGCCTGAGCGTGGACGAGGCCGGCTTCAAGGCTGCCATGGAGAAGCAGAAGAACCAGGCCCGTGCGGCCGGCAAGTTCAAGATGGACAAGGCCCTCGACTACACGGGCGCGGGCAACCAGTTCGTGGGTTACGAGAAGCTCGAAGCGTCTGCCAAGATCGTCGCGCTTTATGTGGACGGCACGCCCACGGCGGCCCTCAAGGCCGGCCAGCAGGGCGTGGTGGTGCTGGACACCACCCCCTTCTACGCCGAGAGCGGCGGCCAGGTCGGCGACGAGGGCCTGCTGACCTCGGGTTCGGCCCGCTTCGAGGTGGCCGACACGCAGAAGATCAAGGCCGACGTGTTCGGCCACCATGGCACGGTCGCGCAAGGCACGCTCAACGTGGGCGACCACGTCACGGCACTGGTCAATCTGGAAACGCGCGCCGCCACCGAGCGCAACCACTCGGTCACCCACCTCATGCACAAGGCCCTGCGCGAGGTGCTGGGCAGCCATGTGCAGCAGAAGGGCTCGCTGGTCAATGCCGAGCGCACGCGTTTCGACTTCGCGCACAACGCCCCGGTGACGGAAGCGCAGATCCGCGCGATCGAGCGCCAGGTCAACGAGGAAATCCTCGCCAACAGCGCCACCCAGGCGCGCCTGATGGACATCGAGTCGGCCCAGAAGACCGGCGCCATGATGCTGTTCGGCGAGAAATACGG
This sequence comes from uncultured Hylemonella sp., assembly GCA_963513295.1. GTDB lineage: Bacteria > Pseudomonadota > Gammaproteobacteria > Burkholderiales > Burkholderiaceae_C > Hylemonella. Next base: position 3,766 of record CAUPQO010000222.1, on the reverse strand, counting down.
GGACACCGTGCGCGTGCTCGACATCGGCACGAGCCGTGAACTCTGCGGCGGCACCCACGTGCAGCGCACCGGTGATATCGGTCTCTTCAAGGTCGTGGCCGAGGGCGGCGTGGCCGCCGGCGTGCGCCGTATCGAGGCGGTGACCGGTGTCAATGCGCTGGGTTATCTGCAGCAGCTCGAAGACACGGTGACGCAGGCCGCCGGCACGCTCAAGGCCCCGAGTACCGAACTCAATGCCCGTCTGGGCCAGGTGCTGGACCAGGTCAAGGCGCTGGAAAAGGAAATCGCCGCCCTCAAGGGCAAGCTGGCTTCCAGCCAGGGCGACGATCTGGTGACGCAGGCCGTGGACGTCAAGGGCCTCAAGGTGCTGGCAGCGCGTCTGGAAGGCGCCGATGCCAAGACCCTGCGCGACACCCTGGACCAGCTCAAGAACAAGCTCAAGACCGCGGCCATCGTACTGGCGGCCGTGGACGGCGACAAGGTGCAGCTGGCCGCTGGCGTGACGGCCGACAGCATCGCCAAGGTCAAGGCCGGCGAGTTGGTCAATTTCGTGGCCCAGCAGGTCGGTGGCAAGGGCGGCGGCAAACCCGACATGGCCATGGCCGGCGGCACCGACGCCAGCAAACTCGGTGCGGCCCTGGCCAGTGTGCAGGGCTGGGTGGCGGAAAAACTTTGATGCAGCGGCGTGAACTGCTCGGGCTGGCGCTCGGGGCCGTTGCGGCACCGGCGTTGGCACAGCGTGGCTACGACGTGGCGCCCTGGCCCGCGGGCCGGCCCGCCCCGGCGTTGCAGGCGCTGGACCTGCAGGGCAAGACCTGGACCCTGGCCGAGCTGCGCGGCCGCGCCGTGGTGCTCAATTTCTGGGCCACCTGGTGCCCGCCCTGTCGCGCCGAGATGCCTTCGCTGCAGCAGCTCGGTGAGATCTACGGCCCCGAGCAGTTGCTGGTGCTGGCCCTCAACGTGGGCGAAGGCCCGCGTCGCATCGCGCAGTACCTGCAGTCCAGCGGCCTGAGCCTCACGGTGCTGCTGGATCCGAAGAGCGAGGCCGCCAAAGCCTGGGGCGCCAATGTGCTGCCCACCACCATCCTGATCGACGCCGAGGGCCGGCCAAGACTGCGCGTGCGCGGTGAGGTGGACTGGAGCGGCCGCGAGGCGCAGGCCCTGGTGGAGCCTCTGCTGCGTGCGCGGGTCAGGCCCGGCGTGTAGGCTTGGGCCGGAAAGACGAAGTGATCCAGCGCTCCAGCGGCGCTTCGATGCGACGCTCGAACACGAAGGCCAGCGCCACGCTGGCCAGCACGCTGAGGGCCAGCGCTGCGACCGCCTCTCCAGTCTGGCCGCTGCCCAGGCGGGCGTACAGGGCATTGCCCAGCATCAGCACCGGGAAGTGCACGAGGAACAGCGCGTAGGACGTTCGGCCCAGCGCGTGCAGCGGCCGCGCGAGGGCCGCGGGCAGCGGGCGCCCCGCATCAGCTCGCCAGTGCAGCACGATCAGCAGCAGGGCCACGCCCAGCGCCAGCGCGATGCGGGCGCGCCAGTCGATGACCAGGGCCAGCGCACCGAGTGCGGCCAGCAGGCCCAGCCAGCGCAGGGGGTGGGGTGAGCGTGCCCCCCGCCAGGCCAGCGCGCCAAGGGCATAGCTGCCGAAGAAATAGGGCGCCCAGTCGTCCCAGCCGGTGTTGCGGTTGAAATGCAGCAGCGAGGCCAGCATGAGCCCGGCCACCAGCCACAGGGCCGGTGCGGGCCGCGCGCTGCGCTGGCCCAGCCACAGCAGCAGCGCCAGCAGGGCGTAGAGTTGCAGGTCGATCGCCACGTACCAGACCCCGGCCGACAGGGCTTCGGCGTCCACCACGTCCTGCAGCAGCAGCAGGTGCGCCAGGGCCTGGCCCCAGCCCGGCGCTGCCGGGATGAAGTCGGCGTGCAACCCCTGGCGTGCCATGGCGGCCGCCGCCATTGCCAGCAGCATGGCAACGCCGAAGGGCAGGGCCAGGCGCAGGTAGCGCAGCAGCACGGCGCGGCCCAGATCGCCGGCGTCACCTCGCATGGCCGGCAACAGGCCTTGCATGGCCAGGTAGCCCCCCAGCACCAGGAAGATCTGCACCGCCATGCGCGCGTAGTCGTAGAGCCAGCCCATGAGTGCGGGGGCGGCGAGGGCCGTTGCGTCGGCCAGCGGGCCGTAGGCCGAGTAGTGGTGCAAGACGATGAACTGCGCACCCACCGCCTTCAGGGCATCGAGGTGCGTCTGCCGCGCGAGCATGCGAGAACCGCGCGGATCAGGTATGGGGAATCGGCATGTCCGAGGTGCCGGGGCGCACCCAGCGTGCGAACTCGCGCGTGGTGTCCATGCAGCCGCCGGCCTCGGTGTAGACGCCGCGCGGCTCACGCCAGCGGGTCATGCGCGCCATCACCTGCGCCAGTTCGGCCGGGTCGGCCAGCGTAGCTTCGATCAGGGGTTCGATGCGGACTTCGTCGATCTGCGACTCACCCTGCTCGTCACGGTACAGGCCGTGGCGCCAGTGGTAGATCTCCACGCACTTGCGCGTCAGCGTGTAGGGCTGGTGCTGCTTCCAGAAATTGGTGAACAGGCCGCCGCCCAGGTACATGACCCAGGAGCCCTCGAAACCGCAGGCGTCGGCCGAGGCCTCGTCGGGGTTGCGGAACCAGACGCGGTCGCCCGGCACGTAGTAAAGCGGCGGCACCGGCTGCTCCAGCGAACCCTGCTCGCGCAGGAACACGGTGTGGAACTCCTCGGACATGATGGCGCGCTGGCGCCAGACCTCCTGCAGGCGCTCGAACAGCTCGGTGTTGCTGCGTGCCAGTTCCTGGGCAATGCCCAGCAGGGTGACGTATTCTGTGGCGCGGTAGCAGGAGAAGGAGTAGAGCCGGCCCGAGACTTCGGGCTGCGTGGTCTTGACCAGCGCGTCGATCAGCGGCACGCCCGGCAGCAGGGTGAAGCCCCGCTCCTCGTCGTAGGTCCAGCAGTCCTGCGGGCGCTCGGCGGCATTGGTGTCGAAGGCCAGCGTGGTGCGCCGGGCTGCCTGGACGATGTTGCGCCGGATGTGGAGGGCCGATTCGAACTCGTCCAGGCTGGGGAAGTCCAGGCCGGTCGGGCTCATGAGCATGGTGACCAGGATCTCGCGTTGCAGATCGGTCTCGCTGTCCAGGGTGCGCAGGCCCAGGGTGTGGGCCAACTGCATGGTGTTGTGGCCAGGCGCCCAGGCCTGCCGGGCGGGGTGGTCCAGCCAGAGCCGAACCCCCTGGCCCTGCGGGTCCTGGCCGGCTTCGGCACGGATCTGTGCTGCCAGGTCGGTGGCGCCCAGCCGCTCCAGAAAGACACGGCGCACGCTCTCGGTACTTTGGGTGCCCTGGCCGCGCAGCAGGATGCCGCGACTGACGGGCCCTTGCCCTGTCTGCTCCATCGTGGTGTAGGTCTCCAGCAGCTTTCTCATAGGTATGGCTATCAATATACCCCATGCATTGTGGGGTTTAGCTTGGGGATTACTCCGGGGTCAGGGACCCTCTGCATAACTCGCGTCGCGCGCGGCGTGGCTTTTGCGGGATGAGCCGCAAGGCGCAAAACCCAGGGCAAGCCTGGACGGCTTGCCTGGTTTTGCAACGCAGCGGATCGCCCGCAAAACCACGCCCCTTCGGGTTCGAACCAAAACGGGCCCTTTGCCCACCAAACCCCTTGCGTGTGCTACAGCACACGCTGCGTGGTCTTGGCGGTCAAATCATCCCGTTTTGGACTCGAACGCGCATGACGGGAGTT
>CAUPQO010000221.1:0-4937 GCA_963513295.1 uncultured Hylemonella sp. | reverse complement strand
GGACGTGGTCCTGAGCGTTTGAGGAAAGACCATGCTGCACATCGTCAACAAATCCCCCACCGCCGCCCGCTCGCTGGAGAGCTGCCTGCGCATGGCCCTGCCGGGCCAGGCCGTGCTGCTGATCGAGGACGGCGTCTACGCCGCCACGACCGGCAGCAGCAGCGAAGCGCAGCTGCGCGCCGCCGCCGGCAAGGTGAAGTTCTATGCACTCAAACCCGACCTGGACGCACGCGGCATGAGCGCGCGCGCGCTGGACAACGTGACGCTGGTGGACTACGGCGGCTTCGTCGACCTGGTGGCCGAGCACGGCACCCCGAATTCCTGGCTCTGAGCGCCAGACCATAAAACTGATTTGACAACCTGAGGAGAGAGAAGATGGGCATCGAAGTCAATGGCAGCACCTACGAGACCGACGAGGAAGGCTACCTGATCAACCTGGCCGACTGGAACAAGGACATCGCCGAGTACATCGCGGCCGAAGAGAAGGTTCCGCTGTCGGACAACCACTGGGAAGTCATCAACTTCCTGCGTGACTACTACAACGAATACCAGATCGCCCCGGCCGTGCGCGTGCTGACCAAGGCCATCGGCAAGCAGTTCGGCGAGGAGAAAGGCAACAGCAAGTACCTGTACGACCTGTTCCCCTATGGCCCCGCCAAGCAGGCCTGCAAGATCGCCGGGCTCCCCAAGCCGACGGGCTGCGTGTAAGAACTCAGACTTTCTGCGTGCAGCAGTCCCGCGCCGGCAGGCCTGTCCTGCTGACGCCGGATGGCTGCACCCGAAAAATGACTCGAAGATCCTGCTGAAATGAACCAAGGCTGACGCGATGAGTGCTCTCTCCCTCCTCTACGCCGTGCTGTTCTACTTCGCCACCGCCGTGCTGGTGCTGGGTCTGGCGCGCAAGATCCGGCAGTACGCGCGCACCCCGGCACCGCTGAAGATCGCCCTCACGCCCGCCCCCATCACCCCGGCCGGCGTGCCCTGGCGCCTGGCGCGCGAGGTCGTGTTCTTCGAAAGCCTGTTCCGCTCCAGCAAATGGACCTGGCTCTTCGGCTGGCTCTTCCACGCCGCCCTGCTGCTGGTGGTCCTGCGCCACGTGCGTTATTTCCAGGAACCGGTCTGGACCGTGATCGCCCTGATCCAGCCCTTCGGCACCTATGCCGGCTTCGCCATGGTGGCGGGTCTCGCCGGCCTGTGGGCGCGCCGTTTCCTGGTGGACCGGGTGCGCTACATCTCCACCCCGTCGGACCACCTGATGCTGGCGCTGCTCATCGCCATCGGCCTCACGGGTCTGGGCATGCGTTTCGTGCGCCACACCGACATCGTCGCCGTCAAGGCCTACATGCTGGGCCTGATGCGTTTCGACATCCAGCCGCTGCCCACCGACCCGGTGCTGCTGCTGCACCTGGGCCTGGTGGCCCTGCTGATGATCATCTTCCCCATCAGCAAGCTGCTGCATGCGCCCGGCCTGTTCTTCAGCCCGACGCGCAACATGGCCGACAACCCGCGCGAAGCGCGCCACGTGGCCACCTGGGCTTCGGCCCTGGACAAATAACCGGAGCCTGAACCCACCATGGCCACCGCCGCCTTCGACACCCCGAAGCTCAAGGAATACCCGGTCATCCCGCTGATCCAGGTGGGCGCGACCTCGCACCTCAAACCCTTCGTCGCCAGCGAAGCCATCCAGAAGAACCTGGGTTTCCCCGGCGAACTGGTGGAGGACTGGCAGGCCAAGGCCATCGCCAAGATGGGCGATCTGCTGGGCAAGTACCGTTCGCTGCAGGTCTATATGGACGCCTGCGTGCACTGCGGCGCCTGCGCCGACAAGTGCCACTACTTCCTCGGCACCAAAGATCCCAAGAACATGCCGGTGGCGCGCCAGGACCTGCTGCGCCAGGTCTACCGCCGTTACTTCACCTTCGCCGGCAAGTATTTCCCCTGGCTGGTCGGCGCCAAGGACCTCACCAGGGAAGTGCTGGACGACTGGTACAGCTACTACTACCAGTGCTCGGAATGCCGGCGCTGCTCGGTCTTCTGCCCCTACGGCATCGACACCGCCGAAGTCACCATGGCCGCACGCGAGATCATGGACTCCATCGGCATGGGCCAGAAGTACTCCAACGAGATCATCGGCAAGGTGCACCGCATCGGCAACAACCTGGGCATCCCCGGCCCGGCGCTGGAAGACACCCTGGAAGGCCTGGAAGAGGACACCAAGGACGAGACCGGTGTCGACGTGCGCTTCCCGCTGGACGTCAAGGGCGCCGAGGTGCTGCTGGTCACCCCCTCGGCCGACTTCTTCAGCGAGCCGCACGTGGACAGCCTGATCGGCTACGCCAAGGTCTTCCACGCCGCCGGCGTGAGCTGGACGCTGTCGACCAAGGCCAGCGAGGCCGGCAACTTCGGCATGTTCATCGGCAACTACGAGCAGCTGCGCAAGATCGCGTTGCGCATCCGCGAGGCCGCGCTGGAGCTGGGCGTCAAGCGCATCGTGGTCGGAGAGTGCGGCCATGCCTGGCGCGTGGCCTACAGCTTCTGGAACACGCTGGTGGGCATCGGCGCCGGCGGCAAGGACCCCTTTGCCATCGAACTGCAGAACCAGCTGGACCACCGCTACAAGCAGCCCATGCACATCTGCGAGTTCACCTACGACCTGATCCAGCGCGGCGCGCTCACTTTCGACAAGGAAAAGAACGACAGCCGCATCATCACCTTCCACGACTCGTGCAACGTGGCGCGCGCCTCCCGCATGGGCGACTTCGCCGGCGGCCAGTTCGTCATCCCGCGCGAGATCATCAAGGCGGTGGCCAACAACTTCCACGACATGGCCCCGGAAACCATCTTCGAGTCTACCTTCTGCTGCGGCGGCGGTGGCGGCCTGCTGACCGACGACCTGCTGGAGCTGCGCGTCAAGGGCGCCCTGCCGCGCATGGAAGCGCTCAAGAACGTGGTCGACGAGCACAACGTGAACTTCATGGCCACCATCTGCGCGATCTGCAAGGCGCAGTTCACCAAGGTGCTGCCGCAGTACGGCTTCGACATGAGCATGGTGGGCGGCGTCCACCAGCTGGTGAGCAAGGCCATCCGCCTCGGCGACAAATAACGGTTAACGCGTCCACGCAACGACACCAGGAGACAAGACATGTCAGCCAACCCCGAATCCGTCAGCGTCAAGCCCCTCACCTTCCGGCGCTACAAGGACGGCGACACCACGCCGCGTCCCTGGCAGCAGCAGATCTTCAACGCCGACCACTCGCACAAGTGCCCGACCTACATCCAGAGCACGCCGCCCTGCCAGGGCAGCTGTCCCTCGGGCGAGGACATCCGCGGCTACCTGAACATCGTGCGCGGCATCGAGAAACCGCCGGCCGGCATGAAGTGGCAGGAATACGCCTTCCGCCGCCTGACCGAGGCCAACCCCTTCCCCTCCGTCATGGGCCGCGTCTGCCCCGCGCCCTGTGAATCGGGCTGCAACCGCAACCAGGTGGAAGACTTCGTCGGCATCAATTCGGTCGAGCACTTCCTCGGCGAGTACGCCATCACCAACAATCTGGCCTTCACCGCGCCCGACTTCACCACCGGCAAGAAGGTGGCCGTCATCGGCGGCGGCCCGGCCGGCCTGTCCGTGGCCTACCAGCTGGCGCTCAAGGGCCACGCCGTCACCATCTTCGACGAGCGCGAGGAACTCGGCGGCATGATGCGCTACGGCATCCCGGGCTTCCGCACGCCGCGCCACATCCTGGACGCCGAGATCAAGCGCATCCTGGACCTGGGCGTCACCGCCAAGATGAAGACGCGCATCGGCACCGACATCACCATGGAGCAGATCCACCAGGATTTCGACGCGGTGTTCCTGGGCATGGGCGCCCAGTCGGGCCGCGCACTGCCGGTCGAAGGCGCCGACGCGCCCAACTGCGTGACCGCCACCTCCTTCCTCAAGGCCTTCAACGACGGCCGCCTGCGCCACGTGGGCAAGCGCGTGGTGGTGGTCGGCGGTGGTGACACCTCCATCGACGTGGCCACCGTGGCGCGTCGCCTGGGCCACATCGACAAGATCAACCCCAGCGACCGCCCCGAGCACGCCATTGCCGGCCACGTGGCGCACGACGTCGCCGCGGTCTCGGCCAAGCAGGGCGCCGAGGTGACGCTGACCTCCATCTTCGCGGTGGACAAGATGCAGGCCTCCAGGCACGAGGTCGAGCACGCCCTGTCCGAAGGCATCGCCATCCGCGGCGGCTACGCGCCGGTCTGCGTGGTGCGCGGCCCCGACGGCCGCGCCACCGCCCTGCGCGTGATCCGCTGCGAGGCCAAGATCGTCGGCGGCAAGCTGGAGATCAAGAACATCGAGGGCTCGGAGGAGGACATCCCGGCCGACCTGATCGTCTCGGCCATCGGCCAGGCGGTGGACTTCACCGGCCTGGAGATGTTCAACAATGGCAAGGGCGCGGTGCCGGCCGACAAGAACTACCAGGTGCAGGGCCACGCCGGCGTGTTTGCCGGCGGCGACATCATCCGCCCCCACCTCCTGACCACGGCCATCGGCCACGGCGCGATTGCAGCCGACGGCATCGACCGCTTCCTCGGCGGCGAGGCGCTGGAAAAGCGCCCCAAGATCGACGTGCACGCCTTCGACCTCACGCGCAAGATGATCGAGAAGGGCCTGGTCATCAGCGAGGTGCACGAGCCCATCCGCGGCACCGACAGCAGCAATGTCGCCATCCACAACTACGACGACCGGTCCGGTCGCTACGTCATCTCGCACAAGGAGCTGTTCCTCGGCCACTTCCCCTTCACGCCGCGCAACAAGCGCACCATCACCAACCTCACCGCCGAGGAGGCCCTGGGCAACTTCGACGAGCGCCTGCAGGCCCTGGTGGAAGCCCAGGCCCAGGCCGAGGCCAAGCGCTGCATGAGCTGCGGCCAGTGCTTCGAATGCG